>JBGPJH010000068.1:0-12729 GCA_041485305.1 Vicinamibacteria bacterium
CGCACCGGCGCAGCGGTGTTCTTCAAGTGTGAAAACCTGCAGCGCGCTGGAGCGTTCAAGTTCCGCGGCGCCTACAACGCCCTCTCGCGCCTCCCTCCCTCGCAGCGCGGTCGCGGGGTGCTGGCATTCTCGTCGGGCAACCATGCCCAGGCTGTCGCGCTCGCCGGACAGCTGCTGGGCATCCCGCGCCTGATCGTGATGCCCTCGGACGCCCCCGCCGTCAAGCGCGAGGCCACGAAAGAATACGGCGCCGACATCGTCTTCTACGATCGCGACCGCGACGATCGCGAGGCCATCGGCCGGCGCCTCGCGGACGAGCGCGGGCTCGTCGTCATTCCGCCCTACGACCATCGAGATATCATCGCGGGGACGGGGACGGTGGCCCAGGAGCTGCTCGAAGACACGGGCCCGCTCGACTTGCTGCTCGTGCCCTGCGGCGGCGGCGGGCTGCTGTCGGGAACGGCCCTCGCCGCTCACGCCATGGCCGAACAGTGCCGCGTCGTCGGCGTCGAGCCAGAGGCCGCAGACGATGCGACGCGATCGTTTCGAACGAAGACGCTGCAGACAGTGAAGAACCCATCGACGGTGGCTGACGGGGCGCGCACGCCGTCCCTCGGATCGCTGACGTTTCCGATCGTGCTGCGCCACGTGTCCGACATGGTCACCGTCGACGATCGCGCGTTGCTCGAGGCGATGTTCTTTCTGTGGGAACGCCTGAAGCTGGTCGTGGAGCCAACCGGAGCACTTGCCGCTGCGGCGCTGCTGACGGGCGCGCTTGACGTGGCGGGCCTGCGCGTGGGCGTCGTCCTGAGCGGCGGCAACGTCGACTTCTCCCAGGTTGACCGCTGGAAGCGAATGCTATGAAGCGCACCGCCGTACTGGTTCTGCTGACGCTGGCGCTGCTCGCGGGCTTGCCCGGGCGACTCCTGCCGATCGTCACCGCGCAGCAGGAAGAGACCAGCTCTCCAAGGGCACAGAGCCCGCTGACACTCCTTCAGATCAACGATGTGTACTCGACGGCTCCGGTCGACGGGCTCGGGGGTCTGGCGCGCGTGGCGACGCTCAAGAAGGCGATTGCCGCCGCCGGCCGCACGCCGTTCCTCATGCTGGCCGGCGATTTTCTCTCGTCCTCGGTCGAGTCGACGGTGTTCAAAGGCGAGCAGATGGTGGCCGCCCTCAACGCGGCGGGCCTCGACATGGCGACGCTGGGCAACCACGAATTCGACTTCGGCGTCGATGTCCTCATACAGCGGATGAGTGAGGCGAAATGGCAGTGGGTCGTGTCGAACGTGTTCGACAGACAAACGGGCCAACCCATCGGGGGCGCCGCGCCCTACGTCGTACGAAGCTTCGGACCGCTGAAGGTGGGCTTCATCGGTCTGTGCATCGCCAACGAGAGCCTGCGCCCGGACCGGCTGGCGCGCCTGAGGATCGTCGATCCGCTCGAGGCGGCATCGACGTACATCCCAGCCCTCAAGGCGCAGCAGGTCGACGTGATCGTCGTGCTGAGCCACCTCAACTTCTCCGACGACCGGGCGCTCGCCGAACGCTTCCCCGAGATCGATGTCATCGTGGGCGGGCACGAGCACTACCCCATCACAGCAGCCGAAAACCGCACGCTCATTAGCAAGGCGGGATCGGACGCCAAGTTCGTCGCGCGCATCGACGTGAACCGCCGTGTCGGCGGCGCCACGGAACGATTCTACGAGCTCATTCCAATCACGTCCGCTATTCCCGACGATCCCCAAACGGCCGCCGTCGTGGCTTCGTACTCCTCGCGGCTCTCCACCGAGCTGAACCTCGAGGTGGGCAGCACCCGCGTGCCGCTCGACGCCGTCGCGCTTCACCTGCGGTCGTCGGAAACCAATCTCGGAAACCTGGTGGCCGATGCCATCCGCGCGAACACCGGGGCGGATGTCGCAATCGTCAACGCCGGCGGCATCCGCGGCGATCGCGTACACCCACCTGGTTCGCTCAGCCGCCGCGATCTGCTCGAGATGCATCCCTTCGGCAACATCGTGTGCAAGGTGTCGGCGAGTGGACTGGTTCTGCTCGAAGCGCTCAACGCTGGCGTATCGAAGCTTCCCGCGGCAGCCGGACAGTTTCCGCAGGTGTCGGGACTGGTGATGCGCGTGGATCAGAGTCGCCCGCCCGGCGACCGCGTCCGGGACGTGCGCGTGAACGGCCAGGCGCTCGACCCCGGGAAGACCTACACGATCGCGATCCCCGACTTCGTGCTGCGCGGCGGAGATGGATACACGATGTTTGCGGGACAGACAGTGTTGATCGCGCCGGAGCTCGGCGATTCGATGGCCGTGGCGCTGGAGAAGTACGTCGCGGCGCGGGGGGAGGTGAATCCCGCAATCGAAGGGCGCATCAGGGTCGCGCGGTAGCGCGCACCTGGGGCCGGGCCGGGGCCACGGCGCGCACGCGGCTCCGATACGCGCGAAACGCGAGCAGCAATCCGACCACCACCGCGTAGATCTGGGGCCGGCTCACGTCGGCCTTCACCAGCCACCAGTAGTGGACGACACCGGCGGCGGCAGACACGTACACCAGGCGGTGGAGCGCCTTCCATCGCTTGCCGCCAAGGCGCTGAATCATGCCCGCCGTCGACGTGAGCGCGAGAGGGACCATCAAGCTAAAGGCGGTAAAGCCGATCGTGATGAAGGGACGCTTGTAGATGTCCGCCGCCACGGACATGACGAAGCTCCGCGCGGTGCTCCAGGCCACCATGCCGTCGGGAAAATCGAGACCGGCAAAACGGTCGGCGATGGCATACGTCAGAACGTGCAGCGAGCCGTAGAAGAAGGCGAACAGCCCGACCATCCGCCGGAACTTGATCGCCCAGTTCCAGCCGGTGAGCCGACGCAGCGGCGTCACGGCCAGCGTAATGCAGAGGAACCGCAGCGCCCACACGCCGGTCTCGTTCGTCACATCGCTCAATGGGTTGGGGCTGAGATTCCCGGTCAGCGCCGCCCAGATAACCCATCCGGCCGGGCCGAGGCCGGCCGCAAACACGAGCGGCTTGAAGACGAATCGGATCGTGGTCGTTGACGGCACAGCAGTTAGTGGCCTGTCCCCGTGACTGGACGCTAGTAGTTCTTCTTGAGATCCAGCCCCGCGTACAGGCCCTGCACCTGATCGCCGTAGCCGTTGAACATGAGCGTCCGGCGCTTGAGGAACTCGCCGATGCGACGCTCGGTCGCCTGGCTCCACCGCGGGTGATCGACCGTGGGGTTCACGTTCGAGTAGAAGCCGTATTCGCTGGCCGCCTGATCCTGCCACGAGTTGACCGGCTGCTTTTCAACGAATCGAATCCTGACGATCGACTTGACGCTCTTGAAACCGTACTTCCACGGCACCACGAGGCGGATCGGTGCGCCGTCCTGCTTGGGCATGACCTCGCCGTAGAGGCCGACGCCGAGAATCGTCAGAGGGTGCATCGCTTCGTCCATGCGGAGGCCTTCAATATAGGGCCAGCGGAGAACCGGCATGCGCACGCCCGGCATCTGGGAAGCGTCGTACAGCGTGTAGAGCTCGATGAACTTCGCTTTGGACGTCGGTTCGCAGCGTTTGATGAAGTCCGCAAGCGGGAACCCCACCCACGGGATGATCATCGACCATGCTTCCACGCAGCGGTGGCGATAGATCCGATCTTCGAGGGTGACGCCCTTGAGAATGTCGTCGATCGGGTAGGTGCCCTTCTTGTTGCACTCGCCCTCGACGACGACCGCCCACGGCTCGGTCTTCAGCCGGCCGGCCAGCATGGACGGCGAATCCTTGTCCGTGCCGAACTCGTAGTAGTTGTTGTATGTCGTGATCTGGTCCCACGTGTTCGGTTTCTCTTTGGTGGGATCGACGCTGAGCGGGCTGGCCTTGACGTTGTCCAGCTTGCGACCGTGCGGCGCCGCCTGGCCTGCCGCGAACAACGCCCCGGAGCCGGCCAACATTCCCGCGCCAGCGGCAGCCGCGCCGGTCGCCGCGCGAATGAAGTCGCGGCGGTTTACGTACAGCTTCTCGTCGGTGATTTCGGAACTGCGGATGTCGGACGTTTTTTTGATCAACATAATGCTCTCGCCCGTTTGACGCCGGTTTCCCGGCGAAGGTTACGGATCCACCAATTATAGGGCCTACCAGCTACTTGACGTTGCGCCACGGGCGACCCGAGGCGAGCTGTCGCTCGAAACAGGCCCTGGCGCGGGCAAAGGCATCTCCGAGCGCCCCCACAGACACCGGTCGGAGGAGTTCCGCCTCCTGCGGACAGGGGCCTCTGGTGGCCGGGCCAGTACGGCCTTCAGAAAAATAGATCGCCGCTCCCTCGCGCACCCAAGAGGGACGGCCGGCCAGCTCGGCGTCGGTCATCATGTGCACGAGCTGGTGTCGAACGGTCCGCTCCAGCACCCCTCGATCGCGGAGCACGGCGAGGGGCAGCAGATGCAGCTCCGACCCCACCGGCGCACCGAGTGTGAACCATGGCTGCCCGGTGGCGCGTTCGTACGCGGCGGCTGTCTCGTGGAACCGGATTGCGATCCTGGCAGGCGCGGGTACGTCGAGAGCCTTCGCCAGCTCGTCTCGCTCACGCAGAACGAGCGCGGCGACCACCCCGCGCTCGCCCTCGTCGCCTTCGGCCAGCGAAACGGCAATGCCGACAGGGGGAGGCGCTGATGCTGTGGCGGCTGCGGGGGTGATGGACGATGCCTCGGGGGCTGGGCGCGGGGCCGCCAACGACGGCCGCTCCGGAGGCGCGGCTGTCAGGCGAGGACCGACGGCGCCGATCTCTGTTCCCGGGAAGTACCGGTGGAGGATCGCCGTCGCGGCGACGCCCGCCACAGCGAGCCTCGTCGATCCGATGACACACATGCCGACCCCGTGGCCGGCGCCGTGACCGGTGAATCTGAACGCGTCTCCGGCGCGTCGCAGGTCGAACGCCGCACTCTGAATGCGCTGCCAGCCGAGAGTGCGACCCACCACCGCGCGGAGATCCTGGCCTGAAATCTCGGAGGGTGTCAGCCCGTCGAGAGACAAGCGGGCTACGCGTCCCGACTCGTTGCGCGACGCAATCCGTAGGTTGCGAAGCGACCCGCTGAAGCCGGCGGCGGCAAGCGCGCGTTGCAGGTCGGCGGTGCTCAGCTCGGCGCTCCACTCGGGCGCACCACCGCACCCGTCGTCGTGGCGGGATGGCAGATAGGGGGGGTCGTCCGCGCCAGGCCAGACATTGGACGGTTTCTCGGTGCGGCCTCCGCACGACGCGCTGTAGTAGATGCTCGCGGGCGTCCCGTTGTACAGCAGCACGTGACCGGCCGTGGCCAGCGCGGCGCGCTCGGTCGCGGGAGTGGAGCCTCGCATGACCTGGCAGTGCGTCTGATCGCACAGGTCGAATCCGTCGGCACCGTGACGTCCCTTGTTGGCTAGCGCGTAGGTTCGAATGGCCACGGCCAGCGCCTCGAGCGCCGCGGGCGGGCTCTCGGGCAGCGCCTCGCCGACGAGCACCCGCGCCACGTAGACTTCGAGGGGAAGGGTGACGATGTTGTACGAGCCGTTACGGAGCAGGCCGATGCGAATGGATCCACCAGGGACGAGATCCTGCGCCGCCACGGCTACGGCGGTCCGCAAGAGTTTCACGCGAAGGCGGGCCTGCCCTAGCGTTTCGGCCGGGGCAGGCATCAACGCCCGCGGGACGGTTCCAGCGTCGGACGGCGTCACGGCCCGCACGACATCCGCCGGCGTCTCCCCAAGTGCCATCGTCGTGCGGGTCTTCAGACTCGCCAGGCCGAGCAGCGCCAACAGGAGGGCGGTCGCGGCGACTCTCACGCGCGGAGCTCGAGTGGCGCCTCGACGCCTGCCGCCACTGTTGGCCTGTCCGCCATCGACGGCAGGTCGGCGTCGACGAACGACGTCGCGCCGACGTGTCAGAGGAGCGTCTGGCAGCCTTTGCGGCAGCGGCACTTGATCAACCCCTCGCCATAGGTGTGGTAGTTGTAGGTGAGCTCGCGGCCCCTTCGAATCGCTTTCGCCGCGCGAATCCAGATGACGCCGTTCTTGATCTCGACGTAGCAGTTCGGCCGGCAGGAGTGATTGATATACCTGGCGATGTTTCCTCCGACACCAGCGTCGATCACGGTCCGATTCGTCAGCTTGAAACACCAGATGTAGCCACGCTTCATGTAGCCCTGCTCTCGCTTCAGGCTTTCCTGATTCGAGATCTTCTCGCCCGAGTAGTCGATGATGCGCGTGTTCTTGGAAATGGCTTTTGTGGCGTAGACGCCCCATCTGTGGATCTTCGACCTGCGCCGCTCGATCATCGTGGAGTAAGAGTAACCGATGTTCTGCTGATATAGTCTACGGATGCATCGGGTAGTCTCGGACGTCCTATCGATCTGGGGTCGGATTCTCGCCGGCTACAAGCCCGCCCTCTCGATCGAAATCACTCGCGAATGTCCGCTCCGCTGTCCGGGATGCTATGCGTACGGCGACGATCACCTTGGCGGCGACATCACGCTGCGTCAGGTTCGCGATTTCAAGGGCCAGGAGCTCGTCGACGGCGTGTTGGCGCTTGTCGACGAGCATCGGCCCCTTCACGTGTCGATCGTCGGCGGCGAGCCGCTCGTCCGGTTCCGCGAGCTGAACACGATTCTGCCGCGCCTGTCGGCCCGTGGCATTTTCACGCAGCTCGTGACCAGCGCGGTCCGGGAAATTCCAGCCGAGTGGGCCACGATTCCGCGCCTCTCCATCGTGGTATCCATCGATGGTCTGCAGCCGGAACACGACGTGCGGCGCACGCCCGCCACCTACGATCGCATCGTCAAGCACATCGTGGGTCATCGGATCGTGGTGCACTGTACGATCACTCGGCAGCAGATCAACCGGCCCGGCTATCTCGATGATTTCCTCCGCACCTGGTCCGACAAGCAGGAAGTCCGGAAGATCCTGATCAGCCTCTACACGCCGCAGATTGGCGAACTCTCCGACGAGCGGTTGACACCCGCCGACCGCCAGCGGGTCGTCGCCGACCTGATGGCGCTCCGGCTGCGCTATCCGAAGCTCGACGCCCCGGAAGGCATGATCAAGGTCTACGCGAACCCGCCGGCATCGCCCGACGAGTGCGTGTTCGCGCGGACGACGACGACCCTGTCAGCGGATCTCACGACGCGCATCACGCCGTGCCAGTTCGGCGGCGCGCCCGACTGCTCGAACTGCGGCTGCGTGGCGTCGGCCGGCCTGGCGGCGGTCGCGCGGCATCAATTCCTCGGCGTCATTCCTGTCGGATCGGTCTTCAAGGGATCAGTCAGCGTCGGCGAGCGCGTGCGGCGCTGGCGCCAGGCCCAACCGCCGCCCCGGGTGCTATCATCACCGGAATCCGTCTGACCCGGCCCCTGGCCCGGCTCCGGCGAACCAACCCATGAAATCGCTGACCACGATCAACCGCAAGGCGCGGTCGGTCCGCGAATTCGCGCGCGGCCTCGTGCACACGGCGCATCCCCTGCTCGTGCAGATCATCCCGATCCGCCGCTGCAACATCGACTGCGGCTACTGCAACGAGTACGACAAGGTGTCGCCGCCGGTCCCGACCGTCACGATGAAGCGTCGGATCGACAGGCTGGCCGAGCTGGGCACGTCGGTAGTCGCCTTCAGCGGCGGCGAGCCGATGCTCCACCCGGATCTCGACGACCTCATCCGCCACATCCGCGGGCGCGGCATGCTCGCGGGGCTCATCACGAACGGCTATTTTCTCGTCCCCAAGCGCATTCAGGACCTGAACAAGGCGGGCCTCGACTTCCTCCAGATCAGCATCGACAATGTCGAGCCGGACGAGGTGTCGAAGAAAAGCCTGCGCGTTCTCGACAAGAAACTCCAGCACCTGCAGGACTACGCCACCTTCGACGTCAACATCAACTCGGTGCTTGGCGGCGGGATCAAGAACCCCGAGGATGCGCGCACGATCAACCTGCGCGCCAGACAGCTGGGTTTTTCCACCTCGATCGGAATCATCCACGATGGCTCCGGACGCTTGAAGCCCCTCGGCCCGGCCGAGCGGAAGGTCTACGACGAGGTCTCGGCGGCCATCAATGGAGGGTGGCAGGTGTTCAAGAACCTGTACTCGGGAATTACCAGCTTCCAGGACAACCTGGTGGACGGGAAACCAAACGGCTGGCGTTGTCGCGCCGGCGCGCGCTACCTGTACGTCTGCGAGGAGGGGCTGGTCCACTACTGCTCGCAGCAGCGCGGGCACCCTTCGGTGCCGCTGGACTCCTACACGGTCGCCGACATCCGCCGCGAGTTCGCGACGCCAAAACCCTGCGCGCCGTACTGCACGGTCGGGTGCGTGCATCGGGTCTCGACGATGGACTTCTGGCGCAGCCCGCAGTCGGCGGCATCCAACCGCCCCAGGTTTTCTACTTCCCGCTGAACCGGATCCGCACTCCCCCGTTCACGAGCCGCGGCGAGCCAATCGTCGTCGGCAGCGTGCCGACGAAGTACTGACGATCCGCGAGGTTTTGCACGCCGAAGAACACTTCCAGATTGTGCCCGACCGCACGCGACGCGGTCAGATCCCACATGGCGTACTTCGGCAATCCGGGGTCCGTGAACCCGGGAACCACCCGCGAATTGAGATCGTCGTCGAACTGCCGGCCGAGGAACTGCGCCCCGATAGCGACGGTGACGTACCGCGCGTTAACGTAGGAGACGCGGAACGAACCGCGGTGCTCGGGGACCTGCGCCAGGAACTTGTCGACCAGCGCAGGGTTGGCCGCAAACGCGCGCACCTTCGCCTGGTTGTAGAGATACCCGCCCGACAGGCGCCACATGTCTCGGAAGCGGTACTCGGCATCGGTCTGTACTCCCCAGATGCGCGTGCGGCCGAGGTTCTGCCGCTGCTGGGTGGTCTGCGCGGGCGTCGAAGCAATCGTCACGTTGGACACTGGATTCCTGACGCGATTGTCGAACCAGACGGTGCGAATCGTCAGAGCGCGTCCGACGAAAAGATTGAGGCCGGCCTCGCCGCCAACAAGCCGCTCGGGGCCGAGGTTTTCGTTGGCGAGGGTCAGGACCGCGCCAACCCGGAACTGGCGATACAGCTCGTTGAGCGTCGGCGCGCGGAATCCGGAGTTCATGCTGCCCCAGACCGACACGCGATCGGTCAGATGGTACAGCGCGGCGACATGAGGGCTGAGGACGCTATCGTCTCGTTCGGGGAGCGACGGCTTGTTGCCGGCGCCGGGCGTGCCCGCGGGCAGGCTCGTCTCGACGTTGTGTGCAGCGTAGTTCCGCCAGTGGTCCACGCGCGCGCTGAGGGTGAGCGTCAGCTTCGGCACGGGGTTGACGATGTCTTGAACAAAGGCGCCGACGCTCTGCTGTGTGCCGCCCGAAACGCGGTGCAGCGTCACGGTCGTCCCCCGGGCCGTATCGAGGGCGTCCTCTTCGCTGTCGCCGTCCACCCAGCGCCAGTCCGTTCCGGCACTGAAATAGTTGTGCCTGCCCAGAGGCCGGGCCCACTGCACGATGCTCCCGACGCTCTTGGTCGGCACGCGCTGGTTCAGTGTGAAGCGGCCGATGCTGCGCGCCGGATTCGCCGCTGGCACCGCGAGGAAGTTGCTGCGGAACGTCTCGTTGTCGGTAAAGACGCGGGCCTGCAGGTCGCTCTGATCCGGCAGCACGATCCGCACGCCGCCGCTGGTGCTCGTCCAGCGAGTGCTGTTGGCTTCTTCGCTCCTGGGATCGAACGTGCTGATCTTGCCGTTGTCGCGGTCTTCGCTGAAGTAGCCGACGCGGAAGAAGGCGTTCACGCGGCTGTTGAACGCGTAGTCGGCCTTCGCGTTGACGGTCCCGAACCGGACCTTGGCATGGTTGTCGATCTGGCCGCGCTCGCCCGCGGCGACGATCGGAAACCCGTCGGTGTCGAACGCGCTGCCGTTGACCGCCACGCCGAGCTTGCCCCACACGTTGCTGCCGAAGAGATCGGCCTTGCGGCTGGCATGGTTCCCGACCTGCGGCTTGAACTCGATCGTCCGCCTGGCGGCCTTGGCGCTAACGATGTTGATGACGCCTCCCATGCCGTAGTTGCCGTACAAGCTGGAACTGGGCCCTTCGACGACCTCGATGCGATCGACGTTGTCGATCGGCACGCGGGTCCAGTAGACCCAGCCGCCGAACGGATCGTTGAACGGCACGTTGTCGATCATCACGAGCGTGCGGCTGACGCCGCTTGGGCCGATGCCACGTAGCGACACGCCCTGGGCCGTCGGGTGCGACGACAGGCTGCTCGTGCGGCGGAACAAGCTGAACGTCGGGATTTGTCGGAGCACGTCGTCTGCCACAAGGGCCGGCGACTGTTTGATCCGGTCGCCGTCGAGGACGGCCACGCTGGCGGGTACGTCGCCCAGACGCTGCTCGGTCCGAAGCGCCGTCACCGTGACCTCTTCGAGAATCGGGGCTGGCGACAACACGATCTCCAGCTCGTCGCGGCCCGTCAGCGGTTCCCTCTTTTCGGCGAATCCGCCCGCGCGAACGACGATCGTCGCCTGACCGTCCGGCGCTTTGTCGACGGTGAACCTACCGTCGGGCCCTGTCACCGTTTGCTGCTCGGGCCCGGTCGGGGTTTGAACGATGACCAACGCGCCAGGCACGGCACCGCCGGTCGTGTCTTTGACGATGCCGGCGACGGTCCGGTCGGCCAGCGATAACGACAGGAGTAGTGCCACTAGCATCATCTCGCTCCATTCTTGAGGGGTCCGGTATCGTGATGGAAGCCTGTATAGAGGGCGGATAGATAAAGCGACCGGATTATAGCAGCGTGGCGGCAGCAGGCGCCCGTCGGGGTCCGCGGGTTTTGATCCGGTGTGGCGAACGCAGACCGCGGCGCGGCGTGATTGGCGACTAGGCGTGATTGGCGACTAATAGAAATCGTGGGCGTTGAAATCGACGTCGACACTACTCATTCCTTGCGCCGCCTCGGCACGCACCGAAATCACCCCATCCTGGTTCTGCAGTACGCCTTCAACCAACAGGAACGGCTCTTCGACGATGACGAGCCGGTCGCGAGCGAAGAGGTCCGGCCGGACGATGATGTTGGCAATGCCGGTTTCGTCTTCGAGGGTAAGGAAGACGAAGCCCTTCGCGGTCCCAGGACGCTGCCGCGTGATCACCATACCCGCGACACGCACGCGGCGGCCGTGTCGTGCCGACCGGAGGTCGATCGCGCGCATGATGCCGCGCATGGCCAGCTCCTCGCGGCGGAGCGCCATCGGATGACGGCCGATGGTAAGCCCGGTGCCGGCGTAGTCGGCGACAAGCCGCTCGGCCTCCGTCATGGGCTTGAGGGGGCTCGAGCGTAGACTCTCGGCGTCATTTTCTTGTTCTCGCGGGGCCCCACCCCCGCTCGTTGGCCAGGCTTCGCTGTCCCTCGGCCTCGAGCGTAGACTCTCGGCCTCGGATGCAAACAACTCTCCTGCAGGGCGGACGGCCCGCTCGGCCTGCCACAATGCCGAGCGGCGGTCGTACCCGAACGAATTGAGGGCCCCAATGTCGGCAAGCGCGACGACTTCATCGCGGTGCAAGCCCGTGCGCGCAATCAACTCGTCGAGCGATGCGAATTTTGCCGTGCTTCGCTGGTCCTCGGGGCGCGAGGGCTCCCAGCCCGAAGCGTCGGTCGCTTCGTGCGAGCAGACATTGCAGAACCAGCCGTGCTCCGTTCGCTCGAGCATCGATTCATCGTCGCAGCCGCATTTCGGACATTCTCTAATTCTCGCGGGGCCCCACCCCCGCTCGCTGGCTCGGCTTCGCTGTCCCTCGGCCTCCAGCGTAGACTCTCGGCCTCGGGTGTTGGCTGCGGGGCCCTCTCGCCGCGCGCTGGCTCGGCTTCGCTGGTCCTCGGCCTCCAGCGTAGACTCTCGGCCTCGGGCTGCCGCAATCGCTCTGCCGACTTCCTGTCGCAATCCGCTGACGTATCGCAAGCCCAGCCTGATCGCTCCATCCTCTTGGACCGTGCAGTTCCAGTCTGAGACTTGCACGTCGATCGGCTGAAAGCGGATGCCGCGGCGCTGCGCATCCTTCACCAGCGTCGAGGGATGGTAAAACCCCATCGGCTGGTTGTTGAGGAGCGCCGTATAGAACGCGGCCGGATAATGCACTTTCAGGTATGCGCTCGCGTAGGCGAGCAGGGCAAAGCTCGCTGCATGCGACTCGGGAAATCCGTACAGGGCAAACGATGTGATTGATGCAATGATCTGCGCGGCCGCATCGCCTGTGATGCCCCGGCGCGCCATACCCTCGCGCAGCTGCACCTCCACCTGCGTCATCCGACGCTCGGAGTGCTTGAAGCCAAACGCGCGCCGCAGTTCTTCGGCCTGCCCGCCGGTGAACCCTGCGGCGACCATGGCCATCCGGAGCAGCTGCTCCTGAAACAGCGGCACGCCGAGCGTCCGCGCGAGGATCGGCTCGAGCGAGGGATGCGGATAGGTGACCGCTTCGCGGCCGGCGCGCCGGTTGAGGTATGGATGCACCATCTGGCCGACGATCGGCCCCGGCCGGATGATGGCCACCTGCACAACGATGTCGTAGAACCGTGCGGGCTTGAGGCGCGGGAGTGTCGCCATCTGCGCACGTGATTCGACCTGAAAGACGCCGACCGTATCCGCCTCGCAGAGCATGCGGTAGACAGCCGGATCGTCCTGGGGCAGATGCGCGAGATCGATTCTTAATGCATGGGGCCCCACCCCCATGCCTGAC
>JBGPJH010000069.1:0-12726 GCA_041485305.1 Vicinamibacteria bacterium
GTGGAGACCGTCGACATACAGCGGATCTCCATCCAGAGAGAAGTGGACGTGACGGGCACGTTGCTGTCGCCCGATCAAGCGAAAGTCAGCAGCGAGGTTGCGGGCATCATACAGGACGTCCTGGTGCAGTTGGGCACCGAGGTCCGGACGGGCGACGTGTTGGTCCGCCTCGATCCCCGGGAACTTCAGCTTGCGCTGGACCGCGCCGAAAGCGCCCTTCGCCAGGTCGAAGCGCAGCTTGGCATCCAACGCAACCAGGACAGGGAGCCCCCAGCCGACGAACAGATCGCGTCGGTTCGCCAGGCGCTCGCGAATCGTGACGACGCACGGGCCGCCCAGACGCGCGCCATGCAGCTGAGCAACCGCGGGCTCTTGTCGCAGGTCGACAAGGATACGGCCGAGACTCGCCTGAAGGTGATGGAGGCCAACCACCAGGCCGCGGTGGACAACGCCCGGGCGCTCAAAGCCAGCCTTCAAGACCGGCGCGCCGCGTACGAGCTCGCGCAGAAGAAGCTGAGCGATGCCGTGATCAGGGCGCCTGTCGCCGGGTCGGTCTCAGAACGACTCGTGCAACGCGGCGAGTACATTCGGGAGAATACTCCCGTCGTCACGATTGTGCAGATGAACCCGCTCAAGCTGCGGACGGGCATTCAGGAGAAATTCGCCGGCCTCATCACACCAGGCCAGATGGTCCAGTTCCAGGTTGAAGCATTTCCGGATCTCATGTTCGATGGGCAGGTCGCGTACGTCAGTCCAGCGGTGGATCAAGGGACGCGGAGCTTCCCCGTCGAGGTCCTGGTCGACAACGGCAAGCGCGTGCTGAAGCCGGGATTCTTCGCCAAGGGCGCCGTCGCGATCAAGCGAGACGACAACGTCATCGCCGTCCCCGACGAAGCGATCTCCACGCTCGCTGGTGTTTCCACTGTCTACGTGATCGACGACGGCAAAGCTCGCCAGCAGATCGTGACGCTCGGCGCCCATCAGGACAAGGCCTGGGAGGTGGTCGAGGGGCTGAAGGGCACCGAGCTGCTCGCTTCGTCGAACTTGAACCAGCTCGCGACCGGCACGTCAGTGCGCATCGGTAAAGGCGGCGAGCCCGGAGAGGGCGGACGAGGCGACGGTGCGCGCGGCCCTGGGCGCGGGCGCGGCCGGTCTCAAGGAGAGACGCCATGATCCTGTCTGACGTCAGCGTCCGTCGGCCGGTATTCGCCGTCATGATGACGGCGGCCCTAATCGTGCTGGGGGTCGCGTCCTACGGCGGGCTGGGGCTCGATCTGATGCCCAAGACGGATCCGCCGGTCGTCACGGTCTTCGTCAACCTGCCCGGCGCGAGCGCGGAGGAAATCGAGACGCAAATCACCAAGAGGGTCGAGGAAGTCGTCAACACGATTAGTGGCATTGACGAGCTTCGAGCCTCATCGGACCGTGGCAACTCGCGCGTCAGCATCAACTTCACGCTCGAGCGCGACATCGAATCGGCCACGCAGGATGTCCGCGACAAGGTCGCCACGATCGTGGCTCAGTTTCCGCGCGACACCATGGCGCCCCAGATCCAGAAGGTGGATCCCGACGCACAGCCGATCCTGTCGTTCGCGATGTACGGACCTCGGGCGCCGAAAGAGCTGACGGAGATCGCTGAAAAGCGGATTAAGCAGGACATCGAGACGCTGCCCGACGTGGGTTCGGTGAACCTCATGGGCGAGCGAAAACGCGAAATCCAGCTGCTGATGAACGCCGATCGACTCGATGCCTACGGCTTGACGGTCGATCAGGTGCGGTCGGCAGTCGAGCGCCAGAACGTTGAGATTCCCGGCGGCAGCTTCGTGACCGGCCCGGCCGAGGTCGCCATGCGGACGATGGGCCGCATTCGCAACGTCGACGACTTCAACCGGGTCGTGATCACGTACAAGGACGGCGCCGCAGTGACCTTCGCCGATGTCGGCCGTGTGCAGGACACGGTTCAGGAAATCCGATCCGCGACGAGGATTGGCATCGACGGCCAGGCCATTCCCGCGGTCATGATCATGGTGCGGAAACAGTCGGGCGCGAACACCGTCGAAGTGGTCGATCGTGTGACCGCGCGTCTCCGCCAGATTCAGACCGCGCTTCCCTCGGACTTGACGATCATCATCGGCAACGACCAGTCGCGGTTCATTCGGCGATCGTTCGAAGACATCCGACTTCATCTCTTGCTGGGTGGCTTTCTCGCCTGCACGGTCGTCTTCCTATTCATCCGGAACCTGCGGGTTACCCTCATTGCCGCCTTCGCCGTGCCCACGTCGATTATCGGCACGTTCACGTTCATGAAACTGTTCGGCTTCACGCTGAACAACATGACGATGCTGGCTTTGTCGCTGGCGACCGGCATCGTCATCGACGATGCCATCGTCGTGCTCGAGAACATTTTCCGATTCGTGGAGGAGAAGGGGCTGTCTCCCAAAGAGGCGGCGGCCGATGCGACGCGAGAAATCGGCCTCGCCGTCATGGCGACCACACTGTCGCTGGTCGTCATCTTCGTGCCGGTTGCCTTCATGACCGGACAGATCGGACGCTACTTTTACAGTTTCGGCATCACGTCCGCCGCCGCCATTCTCCTGTCGATGTTTATCTCCTTCACCTTGACGCCGGCGCTGTCAGCCTGGTGGATGAAAAAGGAAGACATCCAGTCCGACCACTCCAGCACGAAGACGTCCGGCTTGTACGCGAAGCTGGATACCGTGTACGGCCACATGCTCGAATGGTCGCTCCACCACCGCGCGATCATGCTCTCCATTGCGGGCGCCGTCACCGTGTCGGCCGCATTCCTGTACCCCTACGTGGGCAAGGAGGTCGTGCCCGACGACGACCAGGGCGAATTCAGCATCAACATCAGGCTGCCGCGAGGCACGAGCTACGCGCGAACGGAAGAGTTCATCAAACCCATCGAGAAGGACGTGTTGGCGCTGCCGGCCCTGCGCCGGGTGATGGAAAACGTGAACGCGAGCTTTGCGTACTTCAACATCGCGATGGTAGACCTCGAAGAACGTGACATTACGCAGCAGCAGCTCATGATTCGGTCTCGTGCCATGCTGCGGAGGTATCAGGGGGCCCGCATCAGTGTGTCCGGCGGCACCGACATCTCGGGCGCGTCGACCGGCGGACGAGGGGGCGGTCCCGGCGGCGGCCCCGGCGGTGGTGGTGGCGGCGGGGGCGGTCCCTCGAATCGCCTGAACATCCTCATCCAGGGACCCGATATCCAGCAACTGCAGCTGTACACGGTGCAGCTGATGGAACGAATCCGGCAGATCCCTGGCGTCGTTGATGTCGATACGAACTTCGAGCCGACCCAGCCAGAGCTTAGGGTCACCGTCGATCGTGCGCGAGCGGCCGACATGGGTGTGAACATCGACGCGCTGGCCAACGGCCTGCGCACGCTGGTGGGCGGCGAAGAGGTGTCGGAGTTCAAGGACGGCGACGATCAGTTTATCGTGCGCCTGCGACTCGACGAGCCGTTCCGGAACAATCCGCTCACCATGGGCAACCTGCTCGTTCCAGCCGGACCCGGCCGGAGCGTCCGTGTGAGCGATGTCGCAACGCTGACGCGCGACAGCGGCCCCGCATCAATCGACCGCTACAACCGGCAGCGCCAGATCTCGGTGAACGCCAACCTGCAGGGCGTGCCGCTCAGCGAAGTGCTGACCGCCGCGCGTGAGAAGGTGGAGGACCTGCATCTCAAGCCGGGCTACCAGGCGATCTTCGGCGGGGGCGCGAAGACGCTGGCCGAAGCCTCGACGAATTTTGCGATAGCGATTGTCCTCGCCGTCGTGTTCATCTACATGGTGCTGGCATCGCAGTTCAACAGCTTCATCCATCCGCTCACCATCATGACGTCCCTCCCGCTCAGCCTGCCCGCGGGCCTGCTGTCCCTTATGGCGTTTGGCATGACGCTCAACGTGTACAGCGCCATCGGGCTGATGATGTTGTTCGGAATCGTGAAGAAGAACTCGATTCTGCAGGTGGACTACACGAACACGCTGCGCGCTCAAGGCATGGAGCGGCACGAGGCGTTAATAGCCGCCAACCACGTGCGTCTCCGCCCGATCCTGATGACGACGATCGCGATCATCGCGGGCATGATTCCGATTGCGTTCGGCCGGGGGGCCGGGGCCGGATCGCGCGCGTCGATGGCCGTGACGATCATCGGCGGCCAGATCCTCTGCCTGCTGCTCACGCTGCTCGTCACGCCGGTCGTCTACTCGTACTTCGACGATCTCCGGGAATGGAGCCCGATGGCCTCACTCAGCCGGCTCAGGCGTGCGCGTCCGCGGAAGCCGGCCGAGATCTAGGGGTCGGGACCGCGTGGTAAACATCGCTCGACCGGATATGCCGGCCGACCAGCTTCCACGCTTTCGCATCGAGCCAGCGACAGAACGGGACACCCCCCTGATCCTGCGCTTCATCAGGGAGCTTGCCGCGTACGAAGAGCTCTCGCACGAGGTCACGACCACAGAAGAGAGCCTCCGGACCTCGTTGTTCGGACCCGACCGCGTGGCGCACGCCGTGCTCGCGTACAGCGGGAGCGAACCGGCCGGCTTCGCCGTGTTCTTCTTCAGCTTCTCGACATTTCTCGGTCGGCCCGGGCTGTACCTCGAGGACCTCTACGTCGCGCCCCCGTGGCGACGACAGGGTCTGGGACGTCAGTTGCTGGCGTATCTTGCGCGCGTGGCGGTCGACCGCGGATGCGGGCGGATGGAGTGGTCTGTGCTCGACTGGAACGAGACAGCCCTTCGCGTCTACCGGGCCATCGGGGCGCGTCCGATGCACGAATGGACCGTTCAGCGGCTCTCCGGCCCCGAACTCATCGCGCTCGCCGCAGCCGACTGAGCAGCTCCCCAATCGACCGCCCGGTCACCGGATCGAGCAGGTCCGGTGCGATTTCGGCGAGTGGCTCGAGCACGAACGCCCGCTCGCGAAATCTGGGATGAGGAACCGTCAGTCCATCTTCGCTGATGATCTGGTCCCCGAAGAGCTCGAGATCCAGGTCGAGTGTTCGCGCCGCTCCGGGGAACGGCCTGACTCGCCCACGCTCGCCCTCGATGGCCAGGAGTGCCGCGAGCAGGTCGCGTGCAGACAAGGCAGTCTCGCCGACCGCGGCCGCGTTGAGGAACAGCGGTTGCTCATCGGGCACGCCGTAGGGCGCCGTCTCACGGGTAGATGACATGCGGAGGCTTGAAAGGAGCCCGCTCAGGCGCACGCGGGCAAACTCGAGATGGGCCGCGCGCGGGCCCAGGTTCGACCCGATCCCAATGGCGACCGTTACTCGATCCACCGGGTCGACAGCACCTCCCCGATGCGAGGGCCGACCTGTTGGCTTCGCCGGCCCAGCAGGTCCGTCTCTCCTGCCAGCGCCTGGTCGAAGAACCGCTTTTGCTCGAGCGTCTCGCCGAGAATCACACGGAGCATGCCTCGATGCCGCGCGTTGGTCATTGCGTCCACCCGAGGTCGCCAGCGGTCCACGAATGACTGCGCCTCAGACGAGTCTTCCCCGATCACCAGGCGGGCCGTAACGTCGGCCCCACCTCGCGAAGGACGATCAGGTTCCGACGCCGTGTCGTCTGGGGATCCTCCGAGGTCGGTAATCGCGCTCGACAACCACTCCAGCTGTGTCTCCTCGCGGCTGATGATGTACTGGTACGTGTTGTTGATGTCGTATTGGCCGATCAGACGAGCACCTGCCTGGTGCCGAAGGAGCGACGCGAGTTTGTCCCGATGGAACTGCTGGAGCTGCTCAAGGAGATCCGTCACGAATTCTGTTTTTCCTTGCACGTGATACACACACGCGTCCAGGGAATGGCATTGAGGCGCGCTTCGGCGATCGGCTCGCCGCAGTCGCGGCAGACCCCGTAGGTGCTCTTGTCGATGCGCGAGAGTGCCTCCTCGATCGCTTGCAGGATCTTCGCGTCGGTCTGTTTCAACTTCAGCTGAATATGGACTTCGTTGTTACCGCTGGCCTGGTCCGCCATATCGCCCTGGCGAGTATTGTTTTCCATCGAAGCCTGCAGCGGCTTGATGCCGCCAGTCCCCAGGATCTCCCCGCGTTTCTTGAGCAGCGCTTCCTTGTAGTCCAGCATGTCCATCGCGTCGTGAAACTCCTGCACTCGAATGGCCCGTTGGGGCCTGACCAAAATACGATCTTAGCATTTCTGTCGGTCACGGGTGCTCGTCGCCGAGCGGATGGCGCGGCTTGCGAACGCTGTCCGAGCTCAGCAGGTCGGCGAGCGCTTTGTGTCATTCAACGCGAAGGCGTATTCCTTGGGGAAGAGAAGGGAATTGGGAGGCAAGCTCGCGTACGGCGGAGCAATCCGGTCGAAGGCGATGCGGTCGCGCATGATTGAAAGCGACACGAGGATGGCGGTTCGAGGAGAACCTCGACGCGCACGCGGCTACTCCGCCCGCAAGGTTGCGAGCGGCTTGTTTCTGAGGACGTCCAGGCTCGACAGAACGCCGATGAGGGAGACGAGCAGGCCCGTGACCACAATGCCCCCAACGTGTTCGCCCGCAAACAGGCGCCACGGCATGTCGAGCGCGTACCGGCTGACGCCCCACGTCAGCACGACCGCCCCGAGCGAACCCACGGTGCCGGCGAGCAGCCCAAGCACGCCGTATTCGAACAGCAGCATCTTGGCGATGGCCCGCGTGTTGGCACCGAGAGTCTTGAAGACCGCAGCCTCGTAGACGCGCTGGAACTTGGTCATTGCCACCGCACCGATCAGAATCAGCGCACCGCTGAACAGCACCAGCCCCCCGACCACCGAGATGGCGAGGGTGACCTTGCCCATCACGTCGCGGATGGTGACGAGGATTTCGTGAAAGTCGATCACCGACACGTTCGGAAATCGCTCGACGAGGTCGTGTTGAAGCATCGCACGCGTGTCTGCGCCGTCCGGGCCCTTGAGGGGCACGATGAATGTCTGCGGCGCCTGATCCAGCGCGCCGGGCCGAAACACGAACATGAAGCCGCCGTTCCGCGAGTCCTTCCAGTTCACTTCTCGAATGCTCGTCACCCTGGCGTTGATCACCCGCCCGAGGATGTCGAACCGCACCATGTCGCCCACGCCGATTCGAAAGCGCTCGTGAATTCCCTGCTCCACCGACACTTCGGGATCGGCCGACGGACTGCTCCAGAACCGTCCGGCGACAATTTTCTCGTTCGACTCCAGGCGGTCTCGGTACGTCACCGTGTACTCCCGCGCCAGCGACCCGCGGGCTCGGACGTCTTCGAAGCTGTCGAGCTCGGTCTCCCGTCCGGTGACGCCGGTCACCCTGGCCCGCAGGACCGGGATCATCCGGAACTGACCCGCGCCGTGGGTGGGGTCTCTCAGAAATGCTCCGACCGCCTCGGCCTGATCCCGCTGGATGTCCATCAGAAACATGTCCGGCGCGTTTGCGGCCACCTCGATCGAGAACTCCTCGAGCAGGCTGGCTTGCAGGGACCGCACGCCGACAATGAAGAACGCACCGAGGCCGACGCTGAGCAGGATCACCCGTGTCTGGTTGCCCGGTCGCGACAGATGCAGCACCGCATGGCGCAGCGGGAACGACTGCGCGCGGGCAAGCGGCTCGATCGCCCACACCAGGAGCCTCCCGGTCCACTGAAGCACGAGCGCCAGCGCACAGAACCCCGCGACCACGATCAGGCCCACGCGCAGGGACCCGGCCTGCCACGCCGTGAGCGCCACGAGGGCTGCTGACACCGCCGCCATCGCGCCGAGCCGGACGAGGTCGCGCTGCCCGGCAATCGTCTCGTCTCGCAGCAATACCGACGGTTTGACCAGCCGTACCTGCAATAGCGGTACGACCGAGAACAACACCGAGACGAGGACGCCGATTCCGATCCCCTGCGCTACCGCACTCGGCGTAATGCCGTACTGGATGTCGGACAGCAACGACGTCGAGGACGACGCCACTGCATACGGCATGGCGGCAATCGCGCCAGCTCCAAGGAGCACACCGAGGAGGCTGCCGGCGAGTCCAAGGGTCATCACCTGCAGCATGTAAATCGCGATGATCTGCCGGCTCGTCGACCCAAGGCACTTCAAAACGGCGATGCTGCGGATCTTCTGCGCGACGAACACACGGGTGACGCTCGACACGGCGATGCCGCCGAGCACGACCACCACGAGCCCGACGAGGCTCAGGTAGTTCTCAGCCCGATCGAAATCGCGTCCCACCTCATCGTCTGAGGCGCGGTACGAGCGGGCGCTGATGAACTCCTCCTTGAAGTCGTCGTGCAGCGCGGTCACCAATGGCCCGATGTTCTGGTCGGGGACGCGGACGAGCAGGACGCGGCGGGCTCGGCTGCCGAAGGTGAGAAGACCGGTTGCCGGCAGGTCGGCATAGTCGATCAGCACGCGCGGTCCGAGGCTGAAATTGCCGACGCGCCGCCCGGGCTCGGTCCGGATCACTCCGCGAACCGTAAAGGTGGCTCCGCCAATGGCAATCCGGTCGCCAACCGCGATTCCCAGGGCCGTCAGAAGTTCCGGCCGCACCAGCGCGCCGTGATGTTCGAGCAGCGCGTGCGTGTAGGCGGTGGCGCCGTCCAGCTCGAGGGTGCCGTAGAGCGGGAATTCGCGCTGGACGGCACGCAGCTCGACCATCCGCGTCGCGACGCGGCCAGGATCGGCAGACCGGACCATGGTTGGCGTCTCGACGGTCTCGGTCTGTTCGAAAGCCCCGGCTTCCCCGAGGCGACGGTCGATGGTTTGACGAGCAGACTGCGCCCAATCGCGGTTGGTCGAAATAAGCACATCGGCCGCAATGAGAGACTTGGCCTCCCGACCGAAGACTCCGCGGACATTCTGGATGACAGACCGCAGGGTGACGATCGCGGCAACGCCAACGGCAATGCAGATGAAGAAGAACATCAGGCGTTTCCACGAGGCTCGCGTCTCGCGAACGACCATTCGCACAACGAACATCACACGACCCGCCCGTCCCGCAGCGTGATCTGCGCGTCAGCCATCGCGGCCAGCTCTCGGTCGTGCGTCACGAGCACGAGCGTCGTTCCGCGGGTGCGATGGGCGTTCTGGAGCAATTCCAGGATGTGTCGGCCGTTCGCGGTGTCGAGATTGCCGGTAGGCTCGTCAGCCAGCACAATGGCCGGATCGTTGGCAAGCGCCCGTGCCAGCGCGACGCGCTGCTGCTCGCCCCCAGAGAGCTGAGACGGGTAGTGGTGCGCCCGACCGGTCAAGCCGACTTCTTCGAGCAGCATCCGTGCACGCGCCTCGGCATTACCCGCACCTCTGATCTCCAAGGGGACGGCCACGTTCTCGAAGGCCGTCAGCGAAGGGATCAGGTGGAAGAACTGAAACACGAAGCCGATTTTCTCGCCGCGGAGCCTTGCAAGAGCGTCCTCGTCGAGCCGCGTGATGTCCACACCATCGATTGAGACAGACCCGGAGGTTGGCGCGTCCAGGCCCGCGATGAGGCCGAGCAGCGTAGATTTTCCGCTCCCAGACGGACCGACGACCGCGACGAACTGGCCCCGCGGAATCGTGGTCGTCAGAGGGTACAGGATGGTCAGCGGCTCCGCTCCGCTCGTCACCGTTTTCGATACCTCCCGGAGCTCGATCATGATCTCTTGACCATCGGCCGCAGCACCGCCCACACATTGTCGGCCACGATTCGCGCGCCCTCCACCGTGGGATGGATCCCGTCGGGCTGGTTGAGCAGGTCGACGCCCGCCACGCCTTGAAGCAGAAACGGCAGGAAGGGAACCTCGTACTTCCGGGCCAGCTCGGGGAATACCTGATGGAACGACACACCGTACGGACGGCCATAGTTCGGGGGGGCTTCCATGCCGACGAGCAGCACTTGGACCTTTCGAGCCTTCGCACGTTCGATGATCGCCGACAGGTTACGCCGCAAGTCGTCGACGCCCAACCCGCGCAACGCGTCGTTGCCGCCAAGCGCCACGATCAGGATTCGCACGTCGCCATCGAGCGCCCAGTCGAGCCGGCGCAAGCCACCGGCTGACGTGTCGCCTGATACGCCGGCGTTGACAACATCGTAGGCTATCCCTTCCTCGTCCAGTCGCCTCTGCAACAGCGCTGGAAACGCATCATCAGGGGCGAGGCCCAGTCCAGCTGTCAAGCTGTCGCCGAGCACCACAATACGCGGGCGCATCGCCAGCGCGGGCGGCGCGGGAGCCGCCGTGATCGACGTCGTATTCGAAGGCGTCTCGTGCCCGCCGCACGCGCCCGCATGGACGAGCAACGCGAGACAGACAGCCGTACAACGTTGGTGGGAGAACCAGATCATCGACCCGTTACAGTATTCTACCGTGATGCCTCACGCGGCCCTTCCGAGCCTGTCACTCTCGCCCGGTCCGCTCGCACGCGCGATCAAAGCGCATCGCGCCGCCGCCGACCACGCCGCTGCGGGACTGTGGCGGCGCGACGCCTCGGTGTGGAGCAGAAACGCATCGGTGCAAGAGAAGATCGCCCAACGCCTCGGCTGGCTCGTCTCGCCCGCCTTGATGACCCAGTCGCTTGGACGTCTGTCCGAATGTGGCACCAGCCTGAGACGCGACGGGTTCACCGACGGAGTCCTGCTCGGCATGGGAGGCTCGAGCCTGGCGCCTGAAGTGCTTCGGGCCATCCTCGGTGTCCGCCCTGGGTGGCTCCGTCTTCAAGTCCTTGATTCGACCGACCCTGCCGCCGTACGTGCCATTTCAACGCCCCTCGAGCACACACTGTTTGTCCTGGCGAGCAAGTCAGGCACCACTCTCGAGCCGAACGCGCTGGCCGCATACTTCCGTCGCGCGGCTGAGGACGCCGGCGTGGCGAACTGGTCAGACCATTTTGTGGCCATCACTGACGACGGAACGGCCCTTGCCTCCCGCGCCCGAGACGAACGGTTCCGTGACGTGTTCATCAACCCGTCGGACATCGGGGGACGGTACTCTGCGCTGTCGTTCTTCGGCCTCGTGCCGGCCGCACTGATGGGCCACGACGTCGAATTACTCCTCGCCGGGGGCACGGCGATGCTCGAGCAGCCCCAGTCCGCCGTAACGCTCGGGCTCGCGATGGGTGCCGCCGCACGCTCGGGCCGGGACAAGCTCACGCTCCTCCTCCCGCCCTCACTGGAGCCGTTCGGCCTGTGGATCGAACAGCTGGTCGCCGAGAGCACCGGCAAGCACGGCGCTGGCATCGTCCCCATCGTTGGAGAAGAACCTGGCAGTCCGGACACGTACGGTGATGATCGGCTGTTTGTCCGGCTTTGCCTCCACGGCGATCGGAGGGAACCGGACCGCGACAGCCTGGTTCGAGCGCTCGAAGCCACGGCACCCGTCGTGTCAATCGTTCTGCCAGATCTCACTTCGCTGGGTACCGAGTTCGTGCGCTGGGAAGTCGCAACCGCCGTCGCAGGCGCCCTGCTCGGCATCAATCCGTTCGACGAGCCCAACGTGCAGCAAGCCAAAGACGCCACGAGCACGCTGCTCGGCCACTACAAATCGCATGGACAGCTTCCCCTCGCACCGCCGGATCGCGCGGTGGCGGGCGGAGTGTCGCTGACGCTGACTGGCGCGGCCCGCGACCAGCTGCGCGGCCGGGATGCGGGTGCGGTCCTGACGCTCTTGGGACCGGGAGACTACCTGGCGATTCTCGCCTACCTTGGCCCCGACGCTGCGCTGGCTGGTGCCCTCGCCCGCTTCCGGACGACCGTGGGCCGTCTGACACGGTCGGCGACGATGCTCGAGTATGGCCCCCGATACCTGCACTCCACCGGTCAGCTGCACAAGGGCGGTCCCAACACCGGCGTGTTCGTGCTCGTCACTGCCGACCCTGCCGTCGATGTGGACATCCCCGGTGAAGTGTTTTCGTTCGGCACGCTGGAGCTCGCGCAAGCGCTCGGTGATTTTGCGTCTCTCGATGCCGCGCTCCGTCGCGCTGTGCACGTGCGCCTGCCGTCTCCAGACGCCCGGTCGCTCAGCGACGTGCTGGCCCTGTTGGTCGAGCCCCTGCTGCGATAACGAGGCGGACCAGAAGGTATACTCGTCCCGGTGCCACCAGCCGCGATTCAGGCACTCCTCGTCCGCGCTGGCACCGCCCTCGAACGCGGTCGCGGTCCTGAGGCCGCGCAAATGCTCGCGCCCGCATTGCGATCGGCGGGTCTGACCCGAGAAGACGAGCTCGCGGTCAGGTCTGCACTCGCCGAAGCGTGGCTGCTACAGGACGACCTGGATCAGGCCTCCTCCGTTCTCGGTCGTCCTCCGGACACGTTCCGCGAGGCGATCTCGGCAACCCGCCTGTCGGCGTTGTGGCGGCTGCACGGCCGGCTGGCCCTGGCGCGGGGCGACCAATCGCGCGCGATCGCGCTGAACGGCCGGGCGCTGAAGCAGGCCGAAATTGCCCACGATTCGCGCGGCATCGGGCTGGCGCATCTCGAACTCAGCCGATGCTATCGGCAAGTGGGCGACGTCGCGATCGTCCGCGAGCACCTCACAAAGGCCGCGTCAGCCCTCCATGCGGCCGGCGACCGCCGACACTTGGCACTCGTTCACTCGATCTCCGGCGCGTCGCTCGCGCAGAGTGGACGATGCGGAGAGGCGATGGCCGCTCTTCGCCAAGCCGAACGCCTGGCCTCGCTCGTCCGCGCTGACGACGTGCTTGCGACTGTGTGCGGCAATCAGGCAAACGTCATGATGCTCGAGCACCGCTACGAGCAGGCGCTGGCCCTCGCCGA
>JBGPJH010000070.1:0-12619 GCA_041485305.1 Vicinamibacteria bacterium
GACACCGTCTCGGGGCTTGCCCAGACCCGGCGTCTGTAAATGTCGCTGAAGATTTCTTCATGTGAACCCGCCATGCGACGATCCCCGGGACGAAGCTTCGCCAGGACACCCGCGATGCGAGAGCGCTTCAGGATTCGCCGGGTCAGCATCATCGCCTGAGCTACTGCCGCGTTCGCCGACCTGACGGCACTGCGCAAGCCGTGCCCTGTTGACGCGGGATTCGATGGTTGCTTGGACGTTGGCAGCCCTGCTTCCATTTTGCCATTGACTGGCTTTACGTGCCCTCCTTGGAGATTGACATGGAGCTTCGGCCAGCGGCAGCAGGCGACACCGCAACGGACCGCGCGCGGCGCCCGGTTTCGGGTGCCCTCGGTCCACTCGGTATACTGGGGGGATGGCCATTGCCAATCCTCTCCGACGGAACGTTGCCATCATCGCCCACGTCGACCATGGGAAGACGACGCTGGTCGATGCGCTCCTCCATCAGAGCGGCACGTTTCGAGCGAACGAACGGGTGGCCGAGCGCGCGCTCGACAATACCGACCTGGAGCGGGAGCGTGGAATCACGATTCTTGCGAAGAACACCGCCCTCCACTACAAGGACCTGCTGATCAACATCGTCGACACGCCTGGCCACGCGGACTTCGGCGGCGAGGTCGAGCGCACGCTGTCGATGGTCGACGGCGTTCTGCTGCTCGTCGATGCGTCTGAAGGGCCGCTGCCACAGACAAGGTTCGTCCTGCGCAAGGCCCTCGAGCGGCGGCTGCCGCCGATCGTGGTCGTCAACAAGATCGACAGGTCCGATGCGCGTCCGCAGGAAGTGCTCAACGAGATCTACGACCTGTTCATCGACCTTGACGCCGTCGAAGATCAGCTCGAGTTTCCCGTGCTCTACACCAACGCCAAGCGTGGAACCGCGAGCCCGGACCCGGACGTGCCGGGTGTGGATCTCCAGCCGTTGTTTGAGGCGATCGTGGCCTTCGTGCCCCCGCCGAGGGGCAATCCGGATGCTCCGCTTCAACTGCTGGTCGCGAACCTCGATTCGAGCGATTACCTGGGACGGATCGCGATCGGGCGCATTTTCAACGGGCGCGTGAAAATTGGCGACTCGGTGTGCGTGTGCAAACTGGATGCGGCCGTACAGCAGACCAAAGTGACCAAGCTGTACGCCTTCGAGGGATTGCGGCGCGTCGACATCCAGGAGGCCGCCGCCGGCGATATCGTCTGCCTGGCAGGCATCGAGGACATCACGATCGGCGAAACCATCGCCGACGGAGAGCACCCGATCGCAATCCCGCCCGTGGCGATCGACGAGCCGACGGTGTCGATCGTCTTTGGCGTGAACACCTCGCCCGTGGCAGGCCGGGAAGGGTCATACGTGACGTCGCGGCAGCTCCGCGACCGCCTCGATCGCGAGCTTCTTGGCAACGTGTCGATCCGGCTCGAGCCGACTGAGTCGCCCGAGCAGGTGAAGATTGTCGGACGAGGCGAGCTGCAGCTGTCGATCCTCATCGAAATGATGCGGCGAGAAGGCTACGAGCTGCAAGTGTCGCGGCCCGACATCGTCACGAAGCATGTGAACGGCACGGTCGTCGAGCCGGTGGAGGAGCTCGTCATCGACGTGCCCGAGGACCATCAGGGCGTGGTGATCGCGCAGGTGGGGGAGCGCCGGGGGACGATGACCAAGATGGTGAACAATGGCAGCGGCCGCGTCCGGCTGGAGTTCCGCATTCCGGCCCGCGGTCTCATCGGGTTCCGCTCGCAGTTCCTGACCGATACGAAAGGCACGGGCATCATGAATCATCTGTTTGCCGCGTGGGAGCCGTGGCACGGCGCGATTCCGGCCAGGCCGACCGGAGCGCTCGTGGCGGACCGCCAGGGCGGTGCCACCGCGTATGCGATCTACAACCTGCAGGAGCGCGGGGAGATCTTCATCGATCCCGGCACGGCGGTCTACGAAGGGATGATCATCGGCGAGAACTCGCGGCCGGCCGATATGGACGTCAACATCACCAAGGAAAAGAAGCAGACTAACATGCGCGCGTCGACCGCGGACGAAGCCATCCGCCTGGTGCCGCCGCGCCGGCTCGGCCTCGAACAAGCCATCGAGTTCATCAACGACGACGAGCTGGTGGAGGTGACGCCGACGAGCATTCGCCTGCGCAAACGGATTCTCGCCTCGAACATGAGGCCCAGGAAGCCGGAGTAGACGCTGTTACAATCCTGCCCCGAAGCTGCCCCGCTCGCTGCCAAGTCAATGGGGGACTTACGTCAGAGCGGACCTTGAGGTCCGCCCGACGCGCGGCAGGCCCGAAGGTCTGCACTACCGCCCAACTCAAGCGACTTCCGGGGATAAGAGTAAGATCACGAGAATGTTGGGACGCAAAACCACCGGTTCGATCGTCTGTCCCGGGTGCGGGTCGCTCGTCGGCGTCGGCGACGAGAAGTGCTACATCTGTGGACGGGTCAACCCGGGGCTCTGGGGCTTCGCCCCCGCGCTCAGGCGGCTTGGCAACGATCTCGGGTTCGTGCCTCTCGTCGTGGGGTCCTCGACGGTGCTGTACGTCCTCACGCTCCTCAGGTCAGGCAGCGAGCTCCAGATCGTCGGCGGCGGCATGTCGTTTCTTGCGCCGAGCTCCCGCGCGCTGATGTTTTTCGGCGCGAGCGGAGCATACCCTGTGTTCGTTTTCGGCGGCTGGTGGACGGTCTTGAGCGCGACGTGGCTGCACGGCGGGCTGCTGCACATCCTGTTCAACATGATGTGGGTGCGGGATCTCGGCCCGACGACCGCGGACGTCATCGGTCCGGCCCGCACAATCATCATCTACACGATCTCGGGTGTGTGCGGCTTTCTCCTCAGCTCGTTCGCGGGGTGGTACGGACCCGCGATTCCACTGCTCCGGGGCGCGAGCCTGACAATCGGCGCGTCGGCCTCGATCTTCGGCCTGCTCGGCGCGCTCGTGCACTACGGACGGAAGGGCGGGTCGAGCCTGATTCACGATGCGGCCAAACGCTACGCCCTGATTCTGTTTGTGTTCGGTCTCATCATGCCCGGCGTCGACAACTACGCGCACGCCGGCGGGTTCGTCGGCGGGTACGCGCTGTCGGCGTTCTTCAATCCGCTCACGCGCGAGCGCGGCGACCACATGCTCGTCGCGGTGCTGTGCCTGGTGCTGACCTTCGTCGCGATCGCGCTGTCGGTCCTCAAGGGACTCCAGCTCAACATCTGACGCTCATTTGTTCTTCAGCTCGAGCTCCTCGTCGATGATTCGCTTGAAGGCCTCGAACGGCTGAGCCCCGTCGAGCGAGCGGCCGTTGATGAAAAAGGCCGGCGTGCCCGACACCCCTGCATCGTCGGCCTCCGCGATGTCGGCGTCGATATCCTTCTTGTACTTCTTCTGATCGAAGCACGTGTTGAACGCCTCGCGGTCCAGCCCGACTGCCGTCGCATGCTGCTTGAGATCATCGTTGGTCAGCTTGGTCGAGTTGCCGAACAGCTGATCGTGGTACTGCCAGAACTTCCCCTGTTCGGCCGCGCACGAAGCTGCTTCGGCGGCCGGCCGTGCGTTGGGGTGATTGCGCAGCGGGTAATGCCGGTACACGAGGCGGATGCGATCGCCGTAGGCCTTGAGGACCTGCTCCACGGTCGGGCGGGCGCGCTGACAGAATGGGCACTGAAAGTCGGAGAACTCGACGATCTCCACCGGCGCGCCGGACGGGCCTCTCGAGGGTCGGCCCGCGTCGCGAATCTTCTGGCGGGGAGGCTCCAGGCTGACCGTTACCCGCGTTCGCGCCTTCAGGCCGTCGAGAAACTTCCCGCGTGCGGCCGACGTCCGCACTTCGACGAGCATGGTTTTGATGGGGGCTCGCACCTTGTCGAGGGTGGCGCCCTGCACCTGGGCCGGATTGGCCTGATACCATGCCGCAATCTCCGCGTCGGTCGGTGCCTGCGCGGCGCCCGCGATCTCGCGTTCGACGAGCACGGCGCGATCCAGGCCGCGCGCCTTCGCCTCCAGATCGAGAAGCCGGTTGCCGATCAGGTCGTCGAGCGCGGCGCGGCGCGCCAGGTACAGTGCTTGAACCAGCCGTGCACTGCCGAATTGCGACGAGGACTGCTGAAGGGCGACCTCGTCGACCTCCGCAAGCGTGATGGACGTCGAGCCGACCGTCGCCACCACGTCGGTCGGCGCTGGCTGTCTCGGGCTCTGGGCAGCGCTCGAGCAGGCCGAGAGCGTCACCAGACACAGCGTCGCGAGCGTCGTCTTCGTCATCAGCTCCCCATCCCCCGGGCGATCCGGCATCCCGTTCACGTATCTTAGATTCTAGCCCCGTCAATGTGAGAATTCGTCTCTCGGAAATTCCTCAGGCAATAGCTGACAGCTGACAGCTGTCAGCTCACTGCGGACAAGACAAAGATTTCAAGTGTCCTTGGCTATGCTTAGAGCGCGCTGCTCGTACGGGTCCTGGCTTGCGGGACGAGCGGCTCGGGCTCCGGGGTGAAGTCTTCGCCCGGGTTGATGAAGCGATCTTTCTCGAACCTGTACTGCTTGTCGTACAGCTGCCGATAGCGTCCCGCCCTGGCGAGGAGCTCCTCGTGCGTGCCCCGCTCGAAAATCTCGCCCTGCTCGAGCACCAGGATCTGATCGGCGCTCTGAATCGTCGACAGCCGGTGCGCGATGACGAACGTGGTGCGACCCTGACGCAGCGATCTCAGGCCGTCCTGGATCAGCGCCTCGCTTTCGCTGTCGAGGCTCGAGGTGGCCTCGTCGAGAATCAGAATCCGCGGATCCGCCAGAATCGCCCGCGCGATCGCGACCCGCTGGCGCTGTCCGCCGGACAGCCGGACGCCGCGCTCGCCGACGATCGTGTCGTAGCCCTTTTCGAACGACGAGATGAACTCGTCGCAGTGCGCGATGCGGCTGACGGCCACGATCTCGTCGCGCGTGGCGCGCGGCTTGGCGTACGCGATGTTCTCGGCGATCGTTCCGTCGAACAGAAAATTGTCCTGAAGCACGACACCCAGATGCTGGCGGAAGTCCCGGAGCCGAACCGCCGTCAGATCCCAGCCGTCCACCAGCGCGCGCCCCGAGAGGGGGCGGTTGAACGCCATCACGAGGCTGATGAGCGTGCTCTTGCCCGAACCGCTCGAGCCGACCAGAGCCGTCGTCGATCCCGCCTCGGCCGTGAAGGACACGTGCTTGAGAACCGGCACGCCGGGCTGATACTCGAAGGTCACATCGTCGAACTCAACTTCGCCGCGGATGTCCGGCAGCGGCGCCCGGTGTTGGTCTTCTTCGTCCTCGGTGCCCATCCGCCGGATTTCGCGGATGCGATCGAGCCCCGCGAACGCCTCGCTCAACTGCGTCCCGATGTTCGCGAGTTGAATCACCGGCATCGCAATGAGCGCGGTGAAGGTGAGGTACATGACGAAGTCGCCAATCGTCATCTGACCGGACCGGATGGAGGCGCCGCCGACCAGCATCATCGCGATACCGATGGCGCCGAGTACGAGGGTCGAGAACGCCGAGACCGCCGACACGCCGGTCAGCGACCTGGCGACGTTCCGGAACAGCCGGTGCGCGCCTTTGGCAAATACCAGCTCTTCGCGCTTCTCGGCCGTGTACGCCTTGACGATGCGAACGCCGCCGAGCGATTCGGCGAGCCGTCCGGTGACCTCGGCGTTGATCTGACCGCGTTCGCGGAACAGCGGACGCAGGCGCTTGAACGCGACCGCCATCCCAACGCCGAACGACCCGAGCACCACGATCGTCACGGCCGTCAGCCGCCAGTTCAGGTAGATGAGGACCACCAGGGCCAGGATCGCCGTGAGGATCGAACCCGTGAGTTGCACCAGACCCGTACCGACCAGGTTTCGGATCCCTTCGGCATCGGTCATGATGCGGGAGATGAGCACGCCCGTCTTCGTTGAATCGAAATAGCTGACAGGCAGGCGCATCACGTGCGCTTCCACGGCTTTGCGCATGTCCGTGATTGCCCGTTGTGCGGCGACCCCGAGGATTTGGGACAGCGAGAAAGAGGTGACCGACTCGACCAGCGTCGCCGCGCCGGCGGCCAGGGCCAGCCGAGGCAGCAGGTCCCAATTCTTGTTGCCGACGACCTCGTCCATCAGGTACTTCGAGGTCGTGGGCAGCACCAGGCCGGCCAGGCGGTTGATCACCATCAGGGCGAGTCCGATCGCCAGGCGCTTGCGGTGGATCCAGATGAGCGCGCGTGCCTCGTCGAGCGCACCCGCCGACCATCCCTTCTTCGAGCCGCCCTCGCTGCGTGCGCTCGGTACGCTCCCGCCCGGCGCGGGCCGGGCGCCGCGGCTGCGCTCGACGCTGCCCAGTCCTTTGACTCTCAAAACATCACCCTCCTCCGACGAATTATCCTTCACTGGCGAGACCAGCACCCTTCGGGCCGACTCGGCCCGCTCGCGAAGTAAGACGCCGAGTATGCGACCTCAGTTGCAGGCCGGCGGCGCCTTTCTTGCCCTCATCGTGGACATTTCCGAGTAGCGAGGCTCGCCTGAGAGTGGTTTTTGTGCTACCGCAGGGAGTGTGCGGGGTATTGCGCGCGGGCCTTGTCGAATCGACTGGCAATCTCGCGAGCCAGCCCTTCTGGCGAAACGACGCGAGCAGATGGCCCGAAGCCCAGGATCCAGCTCGTGAGGGCCTGATCGACGCACACCTGGAGTGTAACCGCCACCCCACCGTCCGCCAAGTCTCGCAGCCGCTGGGACGTGTGCCACTCGCGAGCCTTCACGTAGTCGGCCACCTCGGGGAGAAATTCGATCTCGACGGCCTGCGGTGGTCCGGAATGCACGCCCAGCGAATTGGGAAACGCCTCGTCCGGCAATTCTTCGATCGGCGTGAACCGTTCACCGCTGAGCGAGATGTCCTGGATCCGTTCGACCGCGAACGTCCGAACCTCGCCGTACGCAGGCACGTAGGCGAGCAGATAGAGCCCGCCCTGCGCGTAGGCGAGCCGGTAGGGATGAACGAGATACGACTTGGTCCGCTCGCTCGCCTTCGAGTGATACGTGAGCGTCGCCAATCGGTGATGGAGCGTCGCCTCCAGCGCGCGAGCCACGATCGCTGGCTGGCGCGGCGAGTTGGCGCCCGCGCGGCGTCCTAGCGGATCCCGTTTCGACACGATGACCTGCGGCAGGCGATCGAGGAACTGCCGCATATGGGGCGCGAGGGTCGAGGCGAGCTTGTCGAAAGCGTTTTCGAGCTCGGTCCGAAACGGCGTGCCAGCCAGCGATTCGAGCAGTGTTCGGCTGAAATAGAGCGCGCACAGTTCCGACAACGTCAGCCCAGCGGCTAGATTCCTGAACGCTTGGCCGTTGAGACTCCAGCGCGTCCTTCCATCGCTGCCCGACCGATCGTCGTAGATTGGAAATCCGGACTCTTCGAGGGCCTGCAGGTCGCGCCGAATGGTCCGCGTGGTGACGATGCACCTGGCGGCAAGGTCGTCGATCGTGAGTCCAGACCCGCGTGCCGCTTCGATCTCGCGCAGGATGGTCCACTGGCGGATGACTTCAGCGTTGCGAGGCATCGTTCGAATTGTAGCCGAGCGGAAGTGTCGTTACGCGAGCTGGATCATCTTTCTGGCTGCTCGCGGCGGTCGCCGGTGTGTATTGAACGGCATCGCTGGCGGCGGTCCGTTCATGGGATTTGCACGCCGTGGTCCGTGGGCGTCACACTGAGGGCCATGATGTTGACACGCGCTGGCGGGCTCGAAGGCGCAGCGGTCTTGATTCCGTGACGCCTCAGGAGCAGGCCGTGGCCGAGTGCCTGGGCTCGCTCCGGATAGCCTACGAGCGATACGAGCATCCGCCGGTCGCAACGGTCGAGGACGGCGAGACCTACTGGGCCGCGATCGATGCCACGCACTGCAAAAACCTGTTCCTGCGCAATCAGAAGGGCACGCGCCATTACCTCGTGATCGTGATGCACACGAAGCGGGCTGATCTGCGCGCGATCGCCGATCAGATCGGGGACGGAAAGCTCAGCTTCGCGTCGCCCGAACGGTTGATGACCCACCTGGGCGTGACGCCCGGGTCAGTGTCGCCCTTCGGGTTGATCAACGATCGCCACGACCGCGTGCGGGTGTACCTCGACCGCGCGTTGAAGTCCGCGTCGCGGATTTCGTTCCACCCAAACGTCAACACCGTCACGCTCGTGCTGAACTATTCGGATTTCGAGCGATTCCTTGCGGCCTCCGGCAATCCGGTGCATTACGTCGACGTGACCTCCCCTGTCACACCCTCGCGTTAGACTGATTACATGAACACGCTGAGGACCCTTGATGAGCCACAAGCTGTTGCTGGTGAATGGATTAGCTTTCCAGGCGGGGAGCTGCAGGCCAGACGCCCGAAGGCATTATGCGCCGCCTGCCGCACCGAGCTCCACCAACGCGCCGCCGCCGCCCCAGGTTCGGTCGCCAAGGCCCTGCCAAGGACCGGTCCCGGAAGGGCGCAGGCCACGACCGGCCGGCTCGCTCGAACGGTCTGTTTTCAATGCTATCGGGCCCAACTCGACCGCGAACGGTCGTTGAGGGCCGCGGGCGACATCAACACCGCTTCCGAAGAGCGTTTTCAGTTCGCGCTGCCGTTCGAACCTCTCGACCGGGGGCGCCTCGAGCGTCTTCGCGCGGATCGGCAATCGATCAGGGTGGCCGATCGTGTCGGAGCAGGACAGTACATCGAACGAGGACGGCAGGCTCAAATCGCCGCGCGCCATGCGCTGCAGCGAATCACTGCTGGCCTAGACCAGGCCCGAGGGAAGGCGAGGGCGGAGCACAATCGCCTCGTTGCGTCGGCGGTCCACGCCGCCGAATTGCAGTTGCCCGAGGCGTGGCTGCCATTCGTCGTCTCGCGATAGCGGGCGGCCACCGAGCTCGATGCGGTGCCGATCGGGCCTCAGCTCGGCGAGAAAGTCGGAGGACGCGCTCGAGTCGGTGCGATACTGATGGCTGTTGAATCTTTGAGCCTCTTCGTCACTCTCTTGATTGGGCTCGCCCTTGGTGCGCTTGTTGGCTGGCTTGCCGCACGCCCCGCGCTCACGCGCAGCGAGACGGAGCTCGAAAAGGATCGCGCGCTTCACGCTGAGCGGCTCAGAAGCTATCAGGAGGCCGAGCAAACGCTCCGCGACGCATTCGCCTCGCTGAGTGCTCAGGCGCTCACCCAGAACAACGAAGCGTTCCTTCATCTGGCCGAATCCCGTCTGCGCGAGGCCCAGACTGAAACGACAGCCGGCATCGACGCGCGCAAGAAGGCGATCGAGGACCTGCTGGTGCCGATGGCCAAGACGCTCGATCGCGTGGACGGCGAAATCAGAGACGCCGAGCGTCGGCGCTTGCAGGACGGCGCCAGCCTGTTGCAGCGCGTCGCGTCGCTCGATTCGGTTGGCAGGGAACTGCAGGCCGAAACGCGCCGGCTCGTTGACGCCCTCAAACGGCCGAGCGTTCGTGGCCGCTGGGGCGAGATCCAACTGAAACGCGTGGTCGAGCTGGCCGGCATGATCGAGCACTGCGACTTCGAGGAGCAGCAGACGCTCAACGGCCACGATCGGCGTGTGCGGCCAGACGTCGTCGTACGCCTTCCGGGCGGCAAGCATGTCATCGTAGATGCCAAGGTCCCGCTCGATGCGTACCTGCGGGCGATCGAGGCGCCAGACGAGGCGGCAAAGCAGGCGCTGCTTGCCGAGCACGCGCGTCAGGTGCGGACCCATCTGACACAGCTTGGGGCGAAAAGCTATTTCACCGATCTCCCCGGCAGCCCGGAGTTCGTCGTCATGTTCCTGCCCGGGGAGATGTTCTTCAGCGCTGCGCTCGAGCAGGATCCGTCGCTCATCGAGTTTGGGGTCGAGCGGCAGGTGATTCCCGCGAGCCCCACGACATTGATCGCGCTGCTGCGGGCCGTCGCCTACGGCTGGCAGCAGCAGGCCATCGAGGAAAATGCGCGTCAGATCAGCGAGCTCGGGCGCAATCTGTACGAATCCATTCGTGCGCTAGCCGGCCATTTTGACGATCTCGGGTCCCGGCTCAAATCGAGCCTCGAAGCCTATAACCGCGCCGTGGGTTCGCTCGAAGGCAATGTCCTGGTCAAGGCCCGGAAGTTCAGGGAGTTGCAGGCGGCAAACTTCGGCGACGAGATCCCCTCGCTCGATGTGATCGATCGCGTGCCGCGCATGCTGCGGTCGCCCGATCTGACCGATGCGCTGCCGTTTGCGGACGTCGAGACCGAGGAGGTCGAACGGCTGTAGTGGATATGAACGAGCGGTTCCCGACGTCTCTGCTCGCCGGTCGTGCCGCGCTCGTCACCGGCGGTGGCACAGGCATCTGTCGCGGCATCGCGCTGGCGTTGGCATCGGTGGGATGCGACGTCGCGATTACCAGCCGGAGCTTCGAGCACCTCGAACCTACGTCCGCGAAGATTCAGCGGCTCGGCGTGCGCTCGCTTGCCGTCGCCGGCGATGTTCGGAAGCCGGACGATGTCGATGCCGTTGTGTCGCGGACCGCACGGGCATTTGGTCGGCTCGACATTCTGGTGAACGGCGCGGCCGGCAATTTCGTCTGTCTGGCGGAGCAGCTCTCGCCAAACGGCTTCGGCACCGTCGTCGACATCGACTTGAAGGGCACGTTCAATGTGTCGCGCGCCGCGTACCCGCACCTGCGACAGCGCGGCGGAGCCATTCTGAACATCAGCGCAACCTTGCAGCTGCTGGGGACGAGAGGCCAGGTGCACGCGTCGGCTGCCAAGGCCGGCGTCGACGCTCTCACACGGGCGCTCGCCGTCGAGTGGGGGCCGTCCAAGATCCGGGTCAACGGCCTGGCGCCCGGACCGGTTGAGGGCACTGAGGGCGTTCGGCGGCTCACAACCGAAGGATCGCGAAGGACGATCGAGGAAATCTGTCCGCTCAGGCGCCTGGCGAGCGTCGACGATGTCGCGAATGCAGCCGTGTTCTTGTGCTCCGACTTGGGCTCGTTCATCACCGGTGTCACGCTTGTCATCGACGGAGGGCTGTGGCTGAACTCCGCGAGCGCGCTCGGGCCTGCATGACCCAGGCCCCGTTACCATTCGGCCGCGCTGAAGCGGGCGGAGGGCCCCCGCCGGACCTCTCGCGCGTCGAACCGGTTTTCATTCGTCACCCCAGGGCGAAGCGCTACGTCTTGCGGGTGAGGAGTGACGGTACCGTGCGTGTCACGATCCCTCGTGGAGGGTCAAGACGGGAGGCGCGGGTCTTTGCCGAGCGACAGCGTGCGTGGATCGCCCGCGAATTGGGACGCGTGGCGAGGGCGTGCGCATGGCCACGAGTCGAGACCTCGGCGGCGGAGGCGGAGCAGCGCGAGCAGGCGAGGCGCGAGCTGACGCCACGTCTGCTGGAGTTGGCCCGACAGTTGGGCCTCTCGGTTTCCCGCGTTAGCGTGAGAAATCAGCGGTGGCGCTGGGGATCGTGCTCACGGAGTGGCCACATCTGCTTGAACTGGCGGTTGGCACAGATGCCGCCCTGGATTTGCGACTACGTCCTCATCCACGAACTGATGCACCTGAAGCGCCTGGATCACTCGCCGACGTTCTGGAAGCTCGTCGCCGCGGCTTGTCCGAACTACCGAGAAGCCCGCGCTTGGCTGCGCTCAGAAGCGCGCGCCGATCCGCGCTCGCCTAGCGCGTCTCAGCCCTTGTGAGCCAGCGGCGGCCACACCAACTTCCACGCCGCGCCGCATGGAGCTGTCGACATCGACGATGGTACTGGCTTGTAAGGCGGGCTCGAGATGGAGGCCGCCGACCCAGCGGCGCGCGGACTGGCTACGGCGGGCCCGTTCAGCTTATCGACGATTTCGGACACCAGACCCTCGGCGATGCGGACAACCGCGCCCTTGAGATTGGCGGCTCGCGGCGCGACCTGACCGTCTGTGCGTAGGCTCGGGGCTGGTGGGACCGGCCGCGGCCTCGGAAACGCCACCGCCGCTTGCTTCCGGGAGACGTCGTTCAATTGGGCCACAACGAAGCCGAGCACGCTCCACGATGCGGGCGGCAGGTTTCGTCGATCGTTCCGGCGCCGGTTGACGCTCGCATCGATCGTACCGGGACTCCTCCGGTCGCGCGTGCGTCGGTCCCACAGCACGTCCGCCACAGGGATGCTCGTTCTGAAGGCGTTGTACAGATCATCGAACCGCTGGTACTCGTTTCGCTTGACATAGATGCGACACATGATGGCCCCCTCCGACACGGGCACCGGGACGATCGCTGAACGGCGCTGCTGCACGCCCTCGCGCGTAGGACGGCAGCAATGACAGACGCGGGCGTCGCACGGCGGGAAACAAAGCAACAATCGGTGCGGGTGTCAGGGCGTGCAGGGGCGGGTAATGGTGATTTTGTCAACCTCCAGAGGAAGCACAAAGTCGCCATAGCGAGGAATTGCGAGGAGACCTCGCCTCCCGCCCATCGGTCAATGGACGAGGCCCAGCTTGCCTTCAGCGCAAGTCTGGCAGACGTCGTCGCTATGCAACCACTCGGGAGGGTTTGTGACCCCGCAGACGCAGCAGGCTCGGTAGCGCGCACGGCGGACCTCGCGTGCGCCCTTGATCAGTTGACCGACGACGTTAATCA
>JBGPJH010000071.1:0-12460 GCA_041485305.1 Vicinamibacteria bacterium
AATGGTGACGACGCACACTGGCGTGCAACCGAGGAAACGTATGGGATGGGTGATCTTCGTGGCCGGGGCCGCCTTGTCCTGGGGCGCCTACGGGGCGCTTCTGTACGAAGGACAGACGCTATTGGGGAATCCACTCAAAGCGCTCTTGTGCGTGGGGGTGGCGTACTTCTTGATCGGTGTTCTTGTGCCGGTTGCAGGGTTGACGTCTCAGGGCGCGTTGGGGGGGTTCAACACGGGCGGGCTCGTCACGGCAACCATCGCCGGCGCGCTCGGCGCGGCTGGCGCCGCCTGCATCATCTGGGCGTTCAAGGCGGGAGGGCTTCCTTTTTACGTCATGCCCCTGGTCTTCGGCGGCGCGCCGATCGTCAACGTCGCGCTGGGAATGGTCATCCATCCGCCGAAGAGCGCCCTGAGCCCAATGCTCTTTCTTGGATTCCTGCTGGCCTCGGTTGGCGCGGCAATGGTGCTGTACTTCAGACCGCACGCCTGATGGCGGCTCGAGGCCGCCGATTGGAACTTCCGCTCGCGGCAAGCCTTACGAGCTTCGCTGTCCGACCGAGTACAGGAACTTCGCCGTCCGAATGAAGATCTGCCCCTCGGAGACCGCCGGCGAACTGAGCGTGTAGTCGTCGAGGTCGTTTTCGGCAAGGATCTCGAACGTGGGTCCCGCTCTGACGACGGTGGTCAGCCCGTCCTCGTTCGTAACATAGATCTTCCCATCGGCCAGTATCGGAGACCCGGTATAGGTGGCGGGCCGCAGGCGTTTCCTGCCGTACACTTCCCGGCCGCTCGTCGCCTCCAGACACCACATGATTCCCCGATCGTTGACGACGTAGACATATGTTCCGTCGGTCACGGGTGTCGGCACGTCGGGTCCGCTGGCGAACGACCACAGCACGTGCGACTTCGTCACGTCGCCGCGTCCGCCGGGCTTCAACGCCAACATCGGCCGCTCCCGCGACGGCGCCAAAATGAGATCCCCGTGGACGACGGGCGAAGCGACGATGCGATAGCTGGAGTCGTCGTGGGGATTGAGGCCGCTGGCTCGCCACAGCTCTCTCCCCGTGGCGGGATCGTGCCCCGTCACCACGTCGCCGCCCGTGACGACGATTTCGGCCGTGGTGCCGTAGCGAAGGAGCGCGGGCGTCGTGTACGCATCGTGCGACTCCGATCGAGCCTTTGTTGGCCGTTCGACTCGCCAGACCGTTTTTCCCGTCGCCGCGTCGAGGCGCAGCAGGTAGGACGGATCGGAGGTCGTCATCCCGTGCACCACCTGCACGTAGAGCGCGTCGCCGTACAGCAGCGGCGAGGATCCGTATCCCCAAAACAATCCGAACCGGCCGTAGTCCCGCTGGATGTCGCGCGCCCACAGCTCGTTGCCGTCCAGGTCGAACGCCTTCACGATGCCGGTTCCAGTCACCACCCACACGCGACGGCCATCGGTCACAGGCGAGGGCGACGACATGTTTTGCTTTCGTGATCGCACGTTGCCGCCGCCGAGGCGCCGTTTCCAGACCGGGATCCCGCGCGCGCGGTCGACCGACCAGAGCGCGAGGTCGCCGCCTTCTGCGACGCTCAAGAAGATCCGGTCGTTCCAGACGATCGGGGTCGAGCCAGACCACGCGGGCAGGGACAGCTTCCAGCTGATGTTGTCGGTTTTGGACCAGCGGACCGGCGGATGCTTGTCGCCGCTGACGCCGTTGAGGGACGGACCGCGCCACTGCGGCCAGTTCTCGGCCGACGGGGCCGCTACGGCGCCCGACAGCAGGGTGAGGATCAGCGTCAGTTGCCTCATTGGAGTTACTCGGCCCGGAGCCCGTCGAGGATCGGCGCCCGTGTCGCAGCCCTCGTCGCGACGATCGTCGACAGCAAGCCCACCACGAACACGGCCACGAGCAACAACGCGCCGGCAGCGGTGACGGGCAGACGCCCACCGCGCTCGGCCACGGCAGGTCCGATGGCCACGAGCGCAGAGAGCGTTCCAACCACCAGACCCCACCCGAGCAACAGCGCGTTCTCCGCCGCGATGATCGCAAACACGTGATCCCGGCGATACCCGACCGCCCCGAGCAGCGCCAGCTCGCGCCGGCGCTCGAGCACGTTCCGCAACAGCACGGCTGCGAGTCCCACGGTGCCCATGAGCAGTCCGAGCCCGCCGAGCGTCTGGAAGGTCGAGAGGTACGTATTCTCGACCCGATGAAACTCGGCCAGCCGCTCGGTCGTCGAGACCGCGTCTGCACCAAGCTCCGGTCCGCTCTGCTTGATGGCGTTCACCACTTTCGGCGCCAGACCCGGCAGCGTCTCGACCAGCAGGAACTGGTAGCCTTCCCGATCAGGGAACAGCTTCAAGAAATTCACTTCCGACATCACCAGCTCGCCCTGCAGGATGCTGTCGGCCAGCGCAGCCACCAGACGAAGACGCACCGGCCGGCCGCTCGGCTTGACAACGAGCTCGTCGCCGATCTTCTTGTGCAGCACGTACGTCATCGAGTTGGCATCGGCGATGACGGGCACGACGTCGTCGCCGGCAGGGCGATCGAGAATCAGCCAGGGATTGGCCCGCTCGGCATCGTTCGACGCCAGCGAGCCCTGAAACGCGAATCGACCCGATTGGATGAAGCTCTGGCCAACCCCGAGGATCCGCGGGTTCTCAGGCACGTACAAATTCAAGCAGCTTGCATCGTCGCCCGGTTGCAGACGGAAGGGATCGATGCGCACGCCGGCGATGTCGTCGAGTCCCAGCAGCTCGCGCCCCTCTCGGCCATTGGGGTCTTGCGCCATCGGCAACAACAGTTCGACGATCGTCGAATAGCCGCCCACGCCGGAATGTCGGTCGGCCGCGGGCGGACCCTCGCGGCGAAAGGCGTCGACGGAGATCAAGATGAACGAGGCCGACGCGATCACCCCGATGGCCAGCACGCTTCGGCCGGGTCGAGCGGCGGCGTTGCGAAGTCCCAAGCGGGACACAGACCGCCAGCCGTGGCCGCCCAGAGCCTGCCGCGACGGCCGGCGCATCCGGTACGCCAAGAGGCACAGGAACAAGGCGAGCAGGGACGTTCCCACGCCGAAAAACGCCAGGGTTCGGTCGGCCATGCCGGCGAGCGCGGCCGCGACCAGCGCAACGGCCAAGACACCAAACGCCAGGGCGCCCAGCAGCACTCTCGATGGCGCCACGCCCGCGGCTGTCAGCTCGTCGCCCGTGAGCCGTCCCGCGAGCAGGCTCCGTTCGGACAGCTGCGCGAGTCCGCGAAGCGTCCACCAGATGCACGCCAAAGCGGCGGCCACAGCCCCTGCCGCCCCCGCGCCGAGCGATGCCGACGAGATGTGCAGCGTCAACGCGGTAGTCCCGACCGCACCGGACCACCAGGTGCGGAGACCGGCCACCATGAGGTAGCCGTACCCGACCGCGCCAACCACTCCCACCACGCTGCCCACCGCGGAGAGCACCAGCGCCTCGCGTAGCCACAACCCTCGGACGGCTGCCGTCGTGAAGCCGACGGACCGCAGCAGGCCGACTTCGCGGGCGCGCTGCTCGATGCTGAGGCGGAAGAACAGCGCCGCCAGCATGAGCGCTGAGGCCACGAGGAAAAAACTGAAGTAGGTGAAGTACTCTCCGAAATCGGTCGCGCCGCGCGACCCCGCCAGACCGTCGGCACGAACGGCATGCACCGACAGTCCCAGGGTCAGCGGGTCGATCGCCGCGCGAAGACGAGCGGCGTACTGCTCGCGCGCTTCGGTCAAGGCACGACCGGTCTCCGGCACGATGCGGACCGACGTGCGATCGCCGAAGCGCGAACGCCATAGCGTTTGCCCGACCTCGAGCGGGATGAACGCCTTTGGAACCGTGCGATACCTCTTCCAGTAGTCCTCGTCGATCGGACGGACCCGCCGGAGATCGATGGGAAACGGCGGATCCCAGTCGGCAAGGCTGTTCGCCTCGGTGATGCCGGGGTAGGCAGGCGCCAGGTCGCGATCTGCCGCGGCGCCCTCGATGGGCACGACGTCGGCGATCCGGAAGTCGGCGGTCCGGGTCACCAACCGGCCCGGCTCTTCCCACACGTAGTACTCCAGCGTCAGCCGATCGCCGACTCCCGCGCCAAGGTCGCGCGCGGTCCACTGGTTCAAGACGATCGGTGGAGGCGCCGAGGTGGTGTCGATGGCCGCCCCCGGCGCGATCGCGCGAAGCGAGGTCGCCGTCACCAGGGAATACGGTACTTCGCGGCCGCCGCTCCGAAGGCTGTTGGCCAGGTAGGTCAGCACGGGCTCGGTTCCGAGCGCAATCTCTGCGGCTGCCCGGTCGGCTGCGGCCGAGCGCGGTTGATCGAGCAAACCGCCTTCGCCTTCGAGCGCGAGCACGTGACGCGATTCAAGAGCCCGCACGGTCATTCCAACATCGTCGAGCCGTGCCACGCGTCGAACAAGGTCCTCGAGCGCACCGGCACCCGGCGCCGCGCCCGCTCGGTCTGACACGAGCAGCGTGTTGACGCGGCCTGCCACGTCGAGGTCTCGTTGAAGGCGCTTGAGGGGCACAAAGATGGCGCGAACGGCGCCTTGCTGCGGCCGCAACGAGAAATCACCGAGGTCGGAGGAGCCGGCGATCGCGCGAACGGTCAGCCGCAGCGTCCGGCCCTGGTCGTCTTTGCGTCCGTGCAGGGACTCGATTGGAATGGCGGACGGCCGCTCGACGCGTAGCAGGACGGTATCGCCCGCCGTCAGGCCAACGTCCATCGCAAGGGCTCGGCTCAGCAGCGCGTCACGTCCCTCGGCACCGAGCGGTCCCGGCGCGGGCGCGACCCCGTGGAACCGCCAGAACCGATCGTCGACGCCGTAGACCTGCACGCGCTGGGTGCGCCGGCCGCCAGCCTCGCCGCTGACCATCCCCTGCATCTGGATCAGGGGACAGGACGCGTCGAACAAGGACGCGAACAAGCTGTCGACGCGCAAGTCGTCGGCGAGCGCCTCCCGAAAGAACCCCGAGGACACAATCGTACGATCGGTTTTGCCCAGCCGCTGGAGGACCAGGTCGCGCAGGCTGCCACGGACGGATTCACCTACGAGGAGAGCACCGGCAAGGACGGCCACCGCGGTCGCAACGCCCAGCACGACCGCCACGTTGGTCCGCCAGTAGTACGAAAGGCTCCGAAGAACAAATCGGCTCGTCTTCATCTGGCCCGCACTACATCAATCGGCAGCTGCCTGAGCTGTCGATCGCTCAGCTCGAAGTTGATCGGGAACTTCGACGCAAGCTGTGTACTGTGCGTCACGACGATGAGGATGGTCCGATCTCGCTGATGGAGATTCAAGAGCAACGAGGCCACGTTGTCGGCCGAGGCGCGATCGAGGTTCCCAGTCGGCTCATCGCACAAGAGCAGCCGCGGCTCCCGAATCAACGCTCGCGCGACCGCCACGCGCTGCTTTTCACCACCCGACAGCTCGCCGGGTCGATGATCGAGGCGGGGGGTGAGCCCCACCTGCTCGATGAGCTGCCGGGCACGGAGGCCGTAGTCCTCTTCCTCCGCTGCGATCAGAGTAGGCACCAGGACGTTTTCGAGCACCGTGCACTGGGGGAGCAGGCAATGGTCCTGAAAGACGAACCCGATCGCACGATTGCGAAAGGCTGCCAGTTCACCAGGAGGCAGCTCGTACGGGTTGCGGCCATCAAGAGTCACCGTGCCGGAGGTCGGAGGATCGAGGGCTCCGAGAATGTAGAGCAACGAGCTTTTACCGCTGCCCGACGGCCCCATGATGGCCGCTTGCTCGCCGGGGGACAGCGAGAACGAGATGTCGTCCAGGACCGACAGCGGACCGCTAAGCGCCCGATACTCCTTGCAGACGTTAGCGACCTGCAGCAAGACTGGTTTCTTCTCCGCGTTCGCCGACAGAGGGACCGGCGATCAGGCGCTGGTACACGTCGATCAGCCGATCGGCCGAACGCGCGATGCTGTAGTGTTCGCGAACACCGTGAGCGCCACGCTCCCCGAGGCTTCGTCCGCGTACGCGGTCCTGCCACAGGGTATACAGGCCCTCCGCCAGCGCCGCGGGATCGTCAGGCGCGACCAGGAGACCGCCCCCGGTTTTCTCCACGATTTCCGTGAATGCGCCTCGGCGCGGCTGCACGACCGGCACGCCGCTCGCCATGGCCTCGAGGAGAAAGACCCCTTTCGGCTCGTCGTAGGTCGCGGGAACGGAGAGCACATCGAGCGACCGCAGAAAGGCAAGCTTGCCTGCTCGATCGACAGCGCCGCGGTACGCGAACTCCTGCGCCAGCCCGGCCTCGCCCAGGCCGCGCCGCACGCTGTCAAGATAGGTTTCGTGCGCGCGCGCGAGATACCCCGCCGCCTCGAGGAGCACACGAGTCCCCGTCGTGCGAGGCCGGAATCGCTGATAGGCGTCGGCCAGCACGTGCAGCCCCTTCTCGGGCGCGATGCGGGCGAAATAACCGATCCGAAACACATCGTCTTCCCCACGACGCCGCTCGTAGCCCGCCAGATTGATTCCCAGCGGGACCACTCGTATGCGATCGGCAGGAACGGCGAGCAAACGCGACATCACCGGCACGTAGAAATCGCTGACGGCGAGGAAGCAGTCGACGTCCTGGACGTGCTGGCGGATCAACGAGATCGCGCGCTGCCGGTACGGTTCGACGAGGCCCTCGAGAAAAAGATCCTCGCCCTGGAGGGTGCAGCACACGGGGCGTTTCAAGGCACGCCGGAGCGGACCGGCCAACGCCAGCAGCAGCGAGTTAGGCAGGTTGACGATGTCGGGCGACGGCTCGTCTGCCAGCCAGTCGAGCAGCTTCTCGAACTCCTTGCGAAGCACGCCGCGCTCGCCTTCGAGCATCGAGACCGTCAGCTCGCCGAGCAGTTTGGGATCGGTCGATATCGACCTTTCGGCAAACTGACGGATGACCGCCGGCGAATCCCACAGGCGGTCGAGAAACCGCGGCGTTTTTCGAAAGAGCGCCAGGTGTTGTTGCAGATAAATGCTGATGCCGCCGAAAAGCACCCGTTCCGTGCTGGCATTGACTTCGTCGGTCTTCGTCGGAGTGTAGAGAGGGAGCAGCGTGACGTCGTAGCCCCGCGACAGCAGCTCGACCGCCAACGCGTTGTCACGGAAGCAGCTCCCGCAATACATGCCCGCAGCGCCCGCCGTGATCGATAGGATTCTCATGCTCGCGGTAAAGGCGAGAACATCGGTTTCAGACGCTGTCTAGAGATCGGCGGACTGGAACGCGCGCGCGCGGAACAGGAAGTCGATGAGATTGCCTTCGTGCGGCTGCAGCCAGTTCAACTGGGTTGTCCTGACAGGGCCGAGGTTCAGGCGGTCGATGTGGACGGCGTCGACAAGCTTCCGCCGGAGCTCCGGCTTGCACGTGATGGCGCTGCAGACCAGGGTCGGCCCGATTGCCTCAACCATGCTCTTCTCCGGGCACTCGACCACCGTCACGAACGGGAACATGTACTCCTTCCGCGCGATCGCTGCCTCTGGCGACTCGCAATGCACGACGGTGGGCAGCAGATACTCGGCGCGACCCTGCTTGACGACGCGCGAGCCCTCCCGGTGCCGAGCGGTGACGTCGGTGACGCCGGCTGCCTGCAGGTCGGCGTCGATGCCGTTTGAAATCGCCTCCGCGACGCCTGGGACGGTAAAGGCGGCCAGGCTCGCTGCCGGATCCTGGGACGGTAGCGGCCCGACGGCCGCCAGCCGCTCGGCAAGGGCGTCGGCGATCTCCCGAGTGTGGCGACTCGCCCAGATCCCCGAGCAGTTGATGCAGCCCCGCCCGCTGTTGAGGAACACGCTGTCGACCATCACATCCAGGAACTGCTCCCACCGGTCGACCTGGTCGTCGCCGAGCAGAATCTTCGAGAAGCCCGGTCCATGGGCCTGTACCTTCGGGTTGCCGCGATAGCGATCGACCGTCGGCGTGCCGCCGAAGATGAGGTTCCGCCCGCAACTGTCCAGGACCGCTGCGCCGACGTCGCCCTCGCCGGGGTAGACCGCGATGGCCTCGCGCGGGATTCCCGCCTGGAAAAAGGCTTCGGCCACGCGGTAGGGCGTCCACGGTTCTTGCGGGCCCGGCTTGAGCACTAACCCGATCTGGAGCGGAATCACGGGCAGCCACAACGTGTGCACGCCAGGTGAGTTCGACGGCAGCACCAGCCCCAACGCGGGACTCTGCACCTGGTAGCTGATCGGTACCCCGCGCTCTTCGCCGTAGCCGCGCGACAGCACGTCGAACGCCAGGCCCCGCGTTAACGAGGTCAGAATGCTGCGCATTTCGCCAAGGACGAACATGTTCTTCTTCATGTTCGCGCGGCACATGTGCTCGGGCAGGCCAGTGCTGGCCGACTGCGCCCGCACGAACTCTTCTGCAGTCTGTGTGCCGTCGCCCATCGGGAGCGTGCCCGTCATGTATAGCTCGCCGGCTGTTCCGACGCGCGCGATCAGCTCGTCGATCGGAATCTCGAGCAGCACGTCGCGCGCGCGCTGGGCCTTGCGCATGTCGCGCTGGATTAATCCGCCGTTGGCTCGGCACACCGTCGCGATTGGTTCCCCCGTCTCGAAGTGAACGATCCGATCGACCTCGAGGCTTGTATACGGCTGGCCCCAGCGCAGAACGGGAAGATGCAACATAATTCGGGCTTTGGGCTTTGGGCTTCAGTAAACTCCGACGGTCGTAGTCGCCGCAAAAGCGTGGTAGGGCCGCACGCCGCTGATGCCGTCCCACGGATACCGATCGCAGGCAGGTTCCCGTTCGCCTTCATCGCGCTCGAGGAACCCTGGCATGAAGAATTCTTTGGTGAGCGTGGTCAGCCGGACGCGGCCCGTCTGGCCGTACTCGACGACTGTGTCGGCGTTGTCGAAGGCGACAACGTCGATGATCGCGCGCGGCTGCGGTGCATAGTAGGTGATTTTGTAGTTGTTGTCGGGCCCGCTGGGCGCGCTCCCCGCCAGGCCCATCAGCGTGTTGCCGTAGGTCGGCGTCATGTAAGCGCCGTCGAGCAGCTCCTCGTGCGCGAAACGGTTCCACTGCGGCGTGAACTCGGTGCCACCCGAGAAGATCCCCGTAATCCCGACCTTTCTAATCGTCGTCCCCATCGATTCCAGGCGCAAGGCAAACGCCTCCAGCAGCTTCGGCGTTGTGAACATGCACCGCACGTCGTGCCCGGCGTCGAGAACGGTGACAGCCTGATCGATGACATGATCCTTGTACGCCTGCAGATGTTCGGCCCACCCCTTCTTGATGAGCTTGATGACCCACCTGGGATCGAGGTCGATGCCGCAGCAAATGCCTCCGCGGTACTGCGCCAGGTGCTCGACGGACAGCCGCAAGCGGCGGGGGCCTGACGGTCCCAACATCAGCCAATTCGCACCCTTCGGGAAATACTCGTCCGGCAGGGTCGCACTGAAGAGCTCGTAGTCGATCCGGAAATCCTCGAACGCGACCCGCGTCTTCGGGATGCCGGTCGTCCCGCCGGTCTCGAACACAAAGACCGGCTTGCCGGCCAGCCCCCTCGGGATCCAGCGCTGAACGGGGCCACCGCGAAGCCACTCGTCCTGGAATCCGCCGAAGCGCCGCAAGTCGTCGAGACCCTTAACCTCCCGGCGGGGATCCCAGCCGGCCTTCTTCGCGAAATCCAGCCAGAACGGACAGCCGGATTCGGGGCTGAAATGCCAGTCGACCACTTCCCTTACCCACCGGTCGAGCTCTTCTCGGGCCGCGGCTGATCGGGCTGGGAGGTCGGCCGCGGTCACCGGAATACCAGGCGCAAAACCAGACATAGTGCCGTAGTATAACGAACTCGTGTCGCGAGCGGAGCATCTCGCCCGTCGGGCGCCCGTCGGGTCGATCCTTATCGGAGTCGTCGTCTACGCGCTGCACCAGGACTTCTGGTTCTGGCGTGGCGCACACCCGCTGGTGTTCGGGTTCCTTCCAATCGGTCTCTTCTACCACGCGGCCTACACGGTCGCCTCGTCCATCGTGCTGTGGGCGGTCCTGCCCTCGCTCTGGCCCAAACAGGACGAGTCCGAGGCGGACGTGGCCGCACCGTCTCGGGACCGCGCACCCTCGCGATGATCCCCACCGCCGTCGTCTTCGGCTACCTGGCGGTCGTACTCGCGATCGGGCTCCTTGCGCGCCGGTCGGCTCGACAGCAGGACGCCGAGGACTATTTCCTCGCCGGGCGCTCGCTCGGTCCGGTTGTGTTCCTGCTGTCCCTGTTCGGAACCAACATGACGGCGTTCTCGATCCTCGGGGCCTCCGGTCACGCTTTTGCCAACGGCATCGTGACGTACGGACTCATGGCGTCGTCGTCCGCGTTCGTGATCCCCCTGACGATCCTGGTGATCGGCACCAGGCTGTGGGCGCTCGGCAAGCGCCACGGTTTCATGACCCCGGTCCAGATGTTCCGCGACCGCTGGGAATGCGGACACATCGGCACGTGTATCTTTGTCGTCCAGGCCGTGCTGCTCGTGCCCTACATTGTCATCGCAGTGATGGGCGGCGGCACGACGCTCGAGGCGGTCAGCGGCGGCCTGGTCCCGTTCTGGCTCGGCGGGGCCGTCGTGTCCCTGGTAGTGATGGGCTACGTGTTTTTCGGCGGCATGCGCGGTACTGCATGGGTGAATACGTTCCAGACCGTGCTCTTCCTCACGTTTGGGGCGATCGCGGTCTCCGTGATCAGCGCGGGGATGGGCGGGTTCACGCACGCGGTGCAGGTGATGCTGCAGTCGCCGTCCACAGCGCCGCTCCTCACGCGGGAACGTGTCTCGCCGCTCTACTTCTTCAGCTACACCTTTATTCCTCTCTCGTCGATTGCTTTCCCCCACATCGCGATCTTCTGCTTCACGGCCCGCCGCCTGGAGCACTTCCGGAAGACGGTGATTCTCTACCCGATCTGCATGCTGGCGGTCTGGCTGCCGTCGGTGTTTCTCGGCGTCGTTGCCAACGTGGCGACCGACGTTCCGGCGATTGCGACGAAGATTGAGGCGCGCGCCACGCTGGCGACCGCGGGTCCGACGCTGCAGATCGAGGAGCGCGATCGCTTGCGGTCCCAGGCCTCCGGAGACGACGTGATTGTGCGTCTGCTCGAGGGGTACGCCCCGTTGTGGCTCGCCTCGCTGCTCGGCGCATCGGTCATGGCGGCGGTCATGGCAAGCGACTCGCAGATCCTGGCGCTGTCCACGATGTTCACCGAGGACGTCTTCGCCTTCTACGGCGGCACGCGGCGCTTTGGCGCGTCGGTGCAGGTGCAGACCGGCCGGATTTTCGTGATCGTGCTCACGGTGGTTGCGTACTTGATCGCCCTTGGCGCACCACAATCCATCTTCGACCTGGCGACCCAGTACGCGTTCGCCGGCTATTCGGCGCTGGCCCCGCTGCTCGTCGCGGCAATCTTTTGGAAAGGCAGCACGAAGTGGGGCGCCTTCGCCACGACCCTCTGGACGGCCCTTGCCGTTCTCGCCGTCGCCCTCATCCAGGCGGTTGTGCCGGCGCCGCCGCCGGGCGTCGCAGTGCCGATTGTGTCGATCGGAAGCGTCGACGTCGTCACCCGAGCAGCATCCGGCACAACCGTGCTGGGAATGCTGCCGGTCGTCCCCATGACGATCGTCTCGGCACTCCTGATGGTGGCCGTCTCGCGTCTGACGTCGGCGTCGTGTCCAGGCCGCGCGACGCTGGCAAAGTACTTCCCTGGCGGACAATCTTTCTGAGGTAACTCCATGGACACCGTACGGTCCGGCGTCTCCCCCCCGCGTCTGACGGCCCTGCAATGGGTGATCGTGGTGATCGCCGCGATCGGCTTCGCGTTCGACTCGTACGTCCTGCTGATGCTGCCGTTGATCGTGCGGCCTGCGCTCGTCGAACTGCTGGGCGTACCGCCGACGAGTCAGGCGATTAACGACTGGGTTGGCCTCCTCCAGTTCGTTCCGGCGGTCGCCGGGGGCATTTTCGGCTTGCTCGGCGGGTACCTCACGGACCTGTTGGGCCGTCGGCGTGTGCTCGTGTGGAGCATCCTTCTCTATGCGTTTGCGACGCTTGCCTCCGCGTACTCTCCCACGGTCGGGTGGCTGCTCTTCTGGCGGTGTGCCATTTTCGTGGGCGTCTGTGTCGAGTTCGTCGCGGCGGTGGCCTGGTTGTCGGAACTCTTCCCTAACCTCAAGCAGCGCGAGGCAGTCGTGGGTTACACCCAGGCGTTCGGTTCGCTTGGTGGCGTCATGGTGACGGCTGGGTACTACCTCGCCGTCACCTACAGCGAACGGTTCCCCGCCGTGCGCGGCGCGCACGAGGCGTGGCGTTACACGCTGATGTCCGGCGTATTGCCGGCGATTCCCCTCATCATCATCCGGCCGTTTTTGCCCGAGTCGCCGACCTGGCAAGCAAAGAAGCGCGCCGGCACGCTGAAGCGACCGAGCTTTGCCGAAGTGTTTCAGCCGAAGTTTCGCACCACAACGATCGTCA
>JBGPJH010000072.1:0-12458 GCA_041485305.1 Vicinamibacteria bacterium
CCGCATCGCTTCGCCGACATCATCGGGCGAAGCGAGGCCATGCTCGAGGTGTTCAAGATGATCGAGACCGTCGCGCGCACCACCAGCACCATCCTCCTCACCGGGGAATCGGGGACCGGCAAGGGTCTGGTGGCTCAGGCCATTCACTTCCACTCGCTCAGGCGCGACAAGCCCATGGTCGCGCTCAACTGTGGGGCGATGCCGGAGGCGCTGCTCGAATCCGAGCTCTTCGGGCACATGCGCGGGGCGTTTACCGGCGCTGACGCGAACAAAAAAGGTCTCCTCGAGGTGGCTGAGAAGGGCACCATTTTTCTCGATGAAATCGGCGAAATGAGCGCCGTCATGCAGGTCAAACTCCTGCGCGTTCTCCAGGAGCGGCGGTTCCGACGTGTCGGAGGGCTCGACGAGCTCCAGGCCGATATCCGCGTCATCGCGGCGACCAATCAAGACCTCACACGCGCGATCGCCGAGGGGCGGTTCCGCGAGGACTTGTACTACCGTATCAACGTCATCCCGATCGCGCTCCCGGCGCTTCGCGTCCGGCGCGAAGACATTGCGCTCCTGGCAGACCACTTCCTGGCGAAGTACGCCGAGCAGATGCAGAAGACGGTCACCGGGATTTCCCGCGGCGCCTCCGAACTGCTGCAACGATACGACTGGCCGGGCAACATCCGCGAGCTCGAGAACGTGATCGAACGGGCGGTCGCCCTCGAAGCCACACCGTCCATTCTTCCTGAGAGCCTCCCGCCGTCCTTGCGGGGGTCCGGGCAGCGGAGCACCGTCCAGCCGGCGGATCCATTCCCTCAAACCGGGTTCGACCTCGAGGTACACGTCCAAGAGATCGAAAAGGCATTCATCACCCAGGCCCTGGAGCGCACCGGCGGCGTGCAGATGAAGGCCGCGGAACTACTCGGCATGAGCTTCCGGTCGTTCCGCTACTACGCCAAGAAGTACAATCTCAGATAGCCTGAGCTGGGTTGACAGATCGCGTCCCTCCAGCGGGACAGAAAATGTCAGTGCCCCGCGTCCGCGGAGCCATCTCGGTCGCAGAAGAGAACGATAAGCTATTTAATAACAATTGCTTACGGACTAATTCCTGCGTGGTGTGAGGCTTGGCACTACTGTTGCGAGCTGCCTTGGCACCTAATGAGTCGGCACACCGGACTTCACAAACCCTGAGGAGCTAGCGCAATGAATACGCGGAACGCCAAGGGCTTCACTCTGATCGAGCTACTGATTGTGGTCGCGATTATCGGCATCATCGCGGCGATTGCCGTACCTGGCCTGCTCCGAGCCCGAATGTCGGGCAACGAAGCGTCGGCCATTGGCTCCCTGCGAGCCATCAATTCGGCCGAATCGACCTACTCCTCCAGCTGCGGAGGCAACGGCTACGCGCAGACCCTAGCCGACCTCTTTGCAGCGCCGGCGGGCTCCACGGCGGGCTTCATCTCGCCGGACCTGAACGTCAACGGCGTTACCAAGAGCGGCTACGTGGTGAACATCGCCGGGGATACCGGCGCCGTGCAGATTCTCGCGGCGGGCGCCGCGTGCAACAACAACACGCAGCCGGCGCTTTCGGCCTATTTTGCGGAGGATCATCCTGCGACGGCCGGGAGCACCGGCCAGCGCGGGTTTGCGACCGACACGCGGGGGACGATTTACTTCAACAATAGCGGCGCGGCGATTCCGGCGGGTATGGCCGGCGCATCACCTCTCCAGTAACCTGCCGCTGCCGCCAGCGATGTGTGAGGGATGCCGCTACGGCGGCACCGCTTTGTTTTGATGTTCCAAGTCGACATCTCGTCATCCGGTCATTGTGAAGGGCCGAGATGTCCAGATGCCCGGATGTGCGGACCATCAAGTTCCGGGATCTCCCGCGAATGTCCCCCGCGCCGGCTTGTGGCTTGACGGGGCGTGGCTCGGCCGGTTACAACTCGGGGTGTCATGAGCAAGACGTCAGCTCGAATCGCGCTGTTCTCGGCACTGCTCGGCCTCGGCGTGTCGGTCGCCGCCGCGTTTGTGCACTATCGGATGCTGCACGATCCGACCTACACCAGCTTTTGTGACGTCAGCGCCACTGTCAACTGCACGGAGGTGTACTCGAGCCGCTTCGGAACCTGGCAAGGCGTTCCGGTGTCGATTTTTGGGGGGATCTGGTTTGCCTTTGCGACCTTGCTGACGCTAGCGGGTCTTGGGGCGAGGCCCGACGTCCGCGCGAGCATTCCGGGCTATCTGTTCGCGGGCTCAACGCTGGCGCTTGCCGTCGTCCTGTACTTCGCCTATGCGTCGTTTGTCATCCTGAAGGTAGTGTGTATGCTGTGCCTGACCACGTATGCCGCGGTGATCGGGCTCTTTCTTGTCTCAGGCGCGGCCACCTCTCTGCCCATGATGTCTCTCCCTAAACGTGCCATCCAGGATCTGAAAGTACTCATCACGAGCCCGCTTGCGATCGCGCTGACCGTCCTCTGGCTGGGCGGGTCCGCGTCGACCGTGGCGTTCTTTCCGCGGGAGGCGGTTGCGGCGGCGGCTGCGGACCTTCCGCAACCGACGAGCGACCAGCGTTCGGAGCTCGAACGCTTCCTCGCGACGGCCGAACGCGTGCCTCTCGTCATCTCGACCGAAGGCGCGAAGGTCGTGATCGTCAAGTTCAACGACTACCAGTGTCCGGCCTGCGGTCAGTCGTATCTCTCGTACAAGCCGATTCTGGCCAAGTATGCCGCTTCCCATCCTGGTGCGGTGCGCGTGGTGATGAAGGACTATCCGCTCAACGCGAACTGCAACACGAGCGTGCGGACGATTCTGCATCCCTCGGCGTGCGACGCGGCGGTGGCTGTCCGCCTTGCCCGGGCGCACAACCGGGGGGAGCAGATGGAAGATTGGCTCTACACGCACCAGCAAGAGATGACACCGGCCTCGGTGCGGCAGGCTGCGCGCGAGGTTGGCAACGTGACCGACTTCGATGCCAGGTACCAGGCGACTCTGGAGTCCGTCAAGGCGGACATCGCGCTCGGCCAGCAGCTGCACGTCGCGCAGACGCCGACATTCTTCATCAACGGCATCAAGGTCGACGGCGCGTGGGCGCCGCAATTCTTCGATCAGGCGATCGCCTACGAGTTGCAGCATCAAAAGTGATTGCGCCTGCGGCCATGCCAACGGCGCGGCCTGGGCACGCCGCGCCGCGGCATCGGCGCCAGCTCGCGCCGGGGGTGCCGCTTTCGCGCTTGTGGCGCTTCGGCGAGCCTGACCGAAGCTCGGGGACAATGAGAGCGAGCGGAGGCCGGGGGCCCGGCACCAATGAGTGATCCCAGCGCCGTATGCCTGCGCTAGCGACGTACGAGCTCACGAAGGACTACGCCGTCGGCTTCTGGCGCAAGCGATCGTATCGAGCGCTCGATCGACTCACGCTTGAGGTCGAGCCGGGCGAAGTCTTTGGCTTTCTGGGCCCCAACGGCGCGGGAAAGACGACGACGCTGAAGCTGCTGATGCGGCTCGTGTTCCCGACGTCGGGCCGCGCAGAGCTGCTTGGCAAGCCGCTCGGCGATCTCTCGGTCAAGCGCCGCATCGGGTATTTGCCCGAGCAACCGTACTTTTACGAACACCTCACCGCCGAAGAGCTGCTCTCGTACTTTGCGGCGCTGTTCGGCTGCGACGCGGCCGAGCGACGCCGACGAGTCGGCCGGCTGCTCGAGGAGGTTGGCATCGGCGCCGAGAGGCGCCTGCCGCTCCGCAAGTTCTCGAAGGGCATGCTGCAGCGCGTGGGCATCGCGCAGGCGCTCCTCAACGACCCGGAGCTCGTGATTTTCGACGAACCCATGTCGGGACTCGATCCGCTCGGCCGGCGCGACGTGCGATCGCTCATCCTGCGCCTGCGCGACCGCGGGGCCACCGTGTTTTTTAGCTCCCACGTTCTGAGCGACGCCGAGGCGCTGTGCAACCGCGTGGCGATTCTTGCGAAAGGCCGTCTGATCACCACAGGTCGGCTCACCGACATGCTCGCCTTTCAAATCCGGGGCTGGGAGCTCGTCGCCTCCAACGTCAGCGAGTCGCTTCTCCGATCGCTCGAATCCCGTGCGACGCGCCTCGTGAGGTTGGGCGACGGGCGTTGTGCGATTGAACTGCCGCCCGACTTGTCGCCCGACCGCATTGTGTCGGAACTGTCGGCGGCGGGGGCCCACCTGCTCACGCTCAATCCAATCCGCGAGACGCTCGAGGACTACTTCGTGCAACAGGTGACCCGAGCCGCGGCATCTCCCTCAGCCGGCGGGGCCGGCCAGGCCGCGGCGGGAGACTGAGGTGAGGGCCGTTGGATGGATTGCAATCAACGTGTTCCGCGAGTCGGTGCGGGACAAGGTGCTGTACAACCTCGTCCTGTTTGCCGTCCTGCTGATCGGCGCGTCGTACCTCATCGGACAGCTGACGGCCGGCCAGGACGTCAAGATCATCAAGGACCTGGGGCTGGCCGCCACCTCTTTGTTTGGGCTGTTCATTGCGGTGTTCATCGGCATCGGCCTCGTCTCGAAGGAGATCGAAAAACGCAGCATCTACAGCCTGCTCGCGAAACCGATCGAACGGTATCAGCTGGTGCTCGGCAAGTACGCCGGGCTCGTCCTGACGCTTGCCGTCAATCTGTCGGTGATGGTGGGCGCGCTCTATGTCGTGCTGGGCTGCATGGCCTGGGTGGAAGGACCCCTGGCTGCCCGCGCTTGGGAGCGTCCTGCGCTCGACCCGATGTTGCTCGAGGCCGTGGCGCTCACCTTCGTTGAACTGGCCGTGGTCACAGCCATCGCGGTGTTCTTCTCGACCTTCTCGACGCCGATTCTCTCTGCTGCCTTCACGTTCGGCCTGGTCGTCGCTGGTCGGTTCAGCGCGGACCTACGCGACTTCAATCAGGTCGTCGACTCTCGGGCGGCTGCGGCCGTTGCGCGCGCGCTCTACTGGCTGCTGCCGAACCTTGCTCCCTACGACATACGGGGTCAGGTCGTGCACGGCCAGGCAGTGACGGCGGGCTACCTGGCGCTGGTCTCCGCATACGGCCTGCTGTACACGGCGGCTCTCCTGATCGCAGCCATGTTCATCTTCTCGCGTCGGGACTTCAAGTAGGTGCTACGCCACGGGCTTCCGCCGACGGTCGTCCTCATCACGATTGTGGCGGTGCTCCTGGGGGCCGCGGCTGGGCTCCAACGTGTCCGCGAACAGCGCTACCCCCCTCCCCTCATCACGGACGAAGCGCCCTACATCATCTCCGGTCAGGCGGTCCGTCGGATGGCCATCGGGTACAGCGCTCTGGCGGCCGACATCTATTGGATCCGCGCGATTCAGTACTATGGTGGCGCCAAGCTCCAGCTGGCGAACCGGCTATCGGCGGACGGTGGCGCACAGGGCGCCCTTCCCGACTACCAGCCGCTGTATCCGCTGCTGGACCTGACCACCACACTCGATCCGCGCTTCAACATCGCCTACCGATTCGGAGCGATCTTCCTCGCCGAGCCGTTCCCGGGCGGTGCCGGCCGCCCCGATCACGCTATTGCACTGCTCGAAAAGGGTCTGGGCGAACGGCCCGATAAGTGGGAGTACATGCAGGACATCGGGTTCGTGCACTACTGGTGGCGCCATGACTATCGCGCGGCCGCCGAGTGGTTCGACCGGGCGAGTCAGGTGCCTGGCGCCCCATGGTTCCTCCGCTCGCTGGCGGCCACCACGCTTGCCGAGGGCGGCGACCGTCAATCCTCGCGGATCATGTGGGCGTCGATTCGGGAATCCGCCGAGATCGATTGGCTCCGCAACGAGGCCGACCGACGTCTCCTGCAGCTCGGCGCCATGGACGAGATCGACGAGCTCCAGAAGGCGGTCGACCGTGTCGCCGGAGAGTCCGGCTCTCCACCGAACGACTGGCAGTCGGTGTTTCGTGCCTCGAGCGTGCCGGTCGATCCCTCTCGAACTCCATATGAGCTTGAAGACGGCCGGGTTCGGTTGTCGCAGAAGTCGGGGCTGTTTCCTCTCCCGGAAGAACCCAGGCGCATGGGTTCGCGGGTCCCATGACGGGTCTGGCGTCGCTCCTGGTCGCCGGAGTCGTTGGCGCGGCCATCGGCAGCTTCCTCAATGTGTGCATTCATCGACTGCCGCGCGGGCAGTCGATTGTGCGGCCCGCTTCTGCATGCCCGCAGTGCGGGCGGGGACTGTCCTGGTTCGACAACGTTCCACTCGTCAGCTACATGACGCTCGGAGGGCGCTGCCGCACGTGCCGCGCTCGAATCTCCCTCCGCTACCCGCTGGTGGAGCTGCTCACCGCGCTCATGTTTGCCGGGGCTTGGGAGGCCTACGGCCCCACGGTCCTCCTGGTGTCGCGCCTCGTCTTGGGTTGCGCGCTCATCGCCCTCTTTGCCATCGACCTCGAACATCACCTTCTGCCGAACGTGATCACGTTGCCTGGGATTGTCGTGGGCTTCGCGTTCAGCCTCCTCACCGAACCCGGCTGGCGGTCGGCCGCGTCCGGGATTGTCATCGGTGGCGGTGTTCTCCTCCTCATTGCGGAAGCGTACTATCGTCTGCGGCACGAAGATGGGCTCGGGATGGGCGATGTCAAGATGCTTGCGATGATCGGCGCCTTCGTGGGGTGGAAGCTCACGCTCATCACCTTGATGATGGCCTCCCTGGCCGGCTCGGTCGTGGGCCTGGTCGTGATTGCCACGCGTCGTGGCGGAATGAAGTACGCGCTGCCGTTCGGGACCTTCCTGGCGCTTGGTGCCGGTCTTTCGGCAACCGTCGGCCGTAACGTGCTCGATTGGTACCTGGGCTTCTGGTGGTGATGGGATCCCGACGACGATGCCTCTAGTGCCTGGCGCATACGCCTTGATCGGCCTGACGGCCATCGTTGGGGTGCTGGCCGCCACGCTGACATTCGCGGTTCTTCGCTTTGCCGCTGCCGGGCGTCAGGCCCGCGCGTATTCGCGTGGCGGGGCCGGCGAAACCGTGCTGGCGGGGGCATTCGAGCAAACTGTCGCGAAGCTGAAGGCTCAAGAACGAGCGACCGCGGCTCGCGCCGAAGCGTCCGAACGCCTGAGCGACGAGATCATCTCGAGCTTGAGCGCCGGTCTCCTCGTGGTAGGACTGGACGGCGAAGTGCGCATCCTGAACCCGGCCGGGCGGCGCCTCCTGAAAGTGCCAGACGACGCGCCACAGGATGATTACCGCCGCATGATTGGCCAGCCCGCGCTCTCGCAGGTGATCGACGAATGCCTGACGACGAGGGGGGCGATTGTCCGACGAACGATAGGCCTCCCTGAGACGCGCGATGGGGCGTCGCACCTGGGCGTGACCGTGTCGCCGCTGTTTGGCGATGCCGCCGAGCTTCACGGAGCGATCTGCCTCTTCACCGACCTCACCGCTGTGCACCAGCTCGAAGAGCGGCTGCGGTTGAAGGAGAGTCTCGCCACGGTGGGGGAGCTGACGGCCGGCATCGCCCACGAGTTTCGCAACGGGCTCGCGACGATTCACGGCTACAGCAAGTTGCTCGATCTGAACGCGCTGCCCGAGACATACCGCGCCTACGTCGAAGGGATCCGCTCCGAGGCCGAGTCGCTCGGTCAGATCGTGACGAACTTTCTCAATTTCGCCCGTCCGGCGCAGCTCTCGCTCTCTCAGGTCAATCTGCGATCCATCTGCGAGCGCGCCGCTGACGAGCTCCGGGCAGACGCGCGGTCTCTGGGTGGCGAGATCACAATCCGTGGCGAGTTCGGGTCTCTCGAGGGCGATGAGGTTCTCCTACGCCAGGCCTTCAGCAACTTGCTGAGAAACGCCCTCGAAGCGTGCGCCGCGGCGGCCGGAGCGACACCCGTGGTCGTCATTCAATCGGATATCGATCGCGCCCATAAGATGTCGCTCATCAGCGTGGACGACAACGGCCCGGGCATCGACCCCGCGGCGCGCGACCGTGTATTCCGCCCGTTCTTCACGTCGAAGCGCAACGGCACCGGCCTCGGTCTCGCTCTGGTACAGAAGATCGTGGTGTTCCACAACGGTCGCATCAGCGTCGGCAGCTCGCCCTTGGGCGGCGCGAGCCTCCAGATCTCACTCCCGATCGCCTAGGGCGCTTTTCCCTTGGGTGTCGCGTCGAACGACGACCCGACTGCGAGCGCCGCGACGGCGGCAGTTTGAAAAACGCCGCGGTAGGCGGGTGACCGACGCGTGGGTGACCGGGACCCACGCGGAGTGCGCCAAGACGAAGGCCCCGGAGCGGCGTTTTTCCGCGGCGTCGAGCCGGAGGGCGACGAGCGACGCGACACGCAAGGGAAAAGCGCCGTAGATGACCAAATGACGAGATTCGCCCTACCCATTTTCTCCAACTAACAAACCGTCCCTCGTTACAGTTTCTGCAGCCACCATGGGCGGCTGGTCCGACGGGAAGCGAGTGAGCACAGCGCTATTCGCAGGGTTCGTCGCGCCGCAGGAAGCGGAGCGCGAGTTGCAGCAGACGACCCACGTGCGGCGGCTCCAGACCGACGATCGCGGCTTTTCGCTCCTTGAGACGCTCATCGGCACAACGTTGGTGGTGGTCGCTGTCTGGGCGCTGGTGCACCTGTTCGTCCTGTCAGCTCGGGCCAACGCCCGCGCGCGCGACACCACGTTCTCCGCGGTGCTCGCCGCGGAGAAGATGGAACAGCTCCGTGGCCTGACGTGGGGATTCGATGTGACAGGGCTGCCGACAGGCGATAGCACGACGGATATCACCGTATCGCCGGAACGAACGGGCGGTGGCACTGGGCTGAATCCTTCGCCGTCGGGCTCGCTCCTCAGCAACACAGCCGGTTATTGCGACTTTCTGGACGCGCGCGGCCACCCGCTTGGCAGTGGCACGAGTCTGCCCGAGGGCGCCGTGTACATCCGCCGGTGGGCGATCGAGCCTCTTCCGGCGGACCGGGCCAACGCGCTCGTGCTCCAGGTGCGCGTCATCCCGCGAGCAGCGTCCCAAACCGATTCGGTTGGCCTCGGGCGCCTTCCGGGCGAGGTGCGGCTACTCAGCGTCAAGACGCGAAAGGCGGATTGATGACCACCGAAGCGCTCAGCCCGCGGCGCCCCTCCGGGTCGGGGTTCACTCTGATCGAGGTCCTCGTCGCGACGGCCCTGCTCCTCATCGTCATGGCGGCGGTGTTCAGGGCGACCAGTCCCCTGCAGCGAGGGTTTTCGGTCGAGCCTGAGACGGCCGACCTTCAGCAGCGCCTTCGCGTCGCGGTCGATGCGTTGTCCAACGAATTGCTCATGGCGGGAGCCGGAACTGACCGCGGTCGACGCGCGGGGTCTCTCAACTACTTCTTCGCGCCGGTTGTGCCGTATCGCCGCGGACTTCGGAATCCGGACCAGCCCGGCACGTACCGGGGCGACACGATCACGATCGTCCATGCCACCGGCGGAGCCGCACAAGCGACCATCTCGCTGGCGATGACCGCGCAGTCCGGCGACGTCACCCTTGGCCTCGAGGCCGGATGCCCCGTCAACGATCTCCTCTGTGGCTTCAAGGCAGGCATGAACGTGCTGATCTTCGACGACACCGGGTCGTTCGACGCCTTTACCGTCACTGGCGTTCAAGGCTCGCTCCTGCACCTTCAACACAATTTCAGGGACGATCCGAGGTCATATCCGCCCGGGAGCACGATCGTCGAGGCCAGCATCCGGACCTACTACTTGAAGGCCGACGCGGCAACCGACATGTATCAACTGATGCAATACGACGGCGGCAGAGGAGCCGATGTCCCGGTAGTCGATCATCTCGTCGGCCTCGCGTTCGACTATTTCGGGGAGGCCCAACCGCCCCAGATGCGCAAGACACTCGATGACCCGATTGGGCCGTGGACGACCTACGGACCAACGCCCCCTGCAGCCGATGTCTCCGCCACGGCCTATCCGGCGGGCGAGAACTGTGTCTTTGCTCTCGGTGCGTTGCCGAACCCGGTGCCGCGCCTCGGATCGCTCACTGCGGGGAGCCCGAGCCTGGTCCACCTGACGCCGGCGCAGTTGACCGATGGTCCGTGGTGTCCTGACGCCACCAGTCCGAATCGGTACGACGCGGATCTCCTCCGCATCCGCAAGATCTCGGTCACCGTTCGCGTCGAGGCCGCGGTGGCCGCCTTGCGTGGGCCCGCTGGCCGGCTGTTCAGCCGAGGCGGCACCTCAGATGGTGGCGGCCGCATGGTTCCCGATCAGGAAGTTCGGTTGCAGATTTCCCCTCGAAACCTGAATCTCGGGAGGTAGTCGTGGACATTGGTCGCGAGGATGGCGCTGCGGTCGTGGTCGCGCTCATGGCCTCGGGGTTGCTATTGGTGCTTGGCACCGGCGTCGTCCTAACCACAACGGCCGAGACCAGTATCGCGGCGAGCTTCCGAAACGGATCCGAGGCGTTTTATGCCGCCGACGCCGCGTTCGAGCTGGCAGTACGCGATCTGCAGAATCTGGCCGACTGGAACCCGGTGCTGGACGGGTCAGCGACCTCGACTTTCGTCGACGGCGGCTCAACCGGTTCGCGGGTACTGCCGGACGGGGCGACGCTCGATCTTGGTCAATTGGTGAACCTTGCGAACTGTCAGAAGGCCACAGCGTGCAGTGTGGACGAGATGAACGCGGTGACGGTCGAGCGTCCCTGGGGCTCGAACAACCCCCGCTGGCGCCCCTATGCCTACGGGAACTTATCCAACCTGGTCGGAACCGGTACGGCCGATTCTTCTGCTTATGTCCTCGTGCTCGCGGGCGACGATCCGTCGGAAAACGACGGCGACCCGACTCACGACGGTCTGCGTGTGGCTGGCGAGCCGAATCCTGGCCTCGGCGCTCTGGCGCTCCGCGTAGAGGCCTTTGGCCGCCGTGGCGCACACCACGCTCTCGAAATAGCCGTCGCGCGGACGGACGCGATCGAGGCGCAGGGCCGCGGGCCGGACGTGCCGCCGTCGAGCCCTTCCAGCGTGCGGGTGCTTTCCTGGCGCCACGTCAGGTAGATGGGCTGGCCGGGGACAGGACACTAAGGTGTGGGGAGGGCCAGGCCTTGCCCCTGGAGAGGGGGCTTACGTAGGATCATGAAAGAGCCGATAGATCAGGGGAAAGCAATGGATCTGCGGATACCGACTCTCGTTTCGGTCATTGGCATTCTGTGTGGGACCGGCGCAACGTACGGGCAGTCGCTGGCCGATGTCGCCCGCAAGGAAGCCGATCGGCGGAAGGCGGTCAGGGACGGAGGGAAGGTCTACACAAACAAAGATCTTCCCAGCGTCCCACCCCCTGCGACTCCCGCCGCTTCCCCATCGAGCCCGGACGCCGCGCCCGAGAAGGGTGCCGACGCTCAACCCGACGCGAAGGTCTCGCCTCCGGACGCGGCCGAGAAAAAGGACCAGGCGTACTGGGGTAAGCGGATGAAAGACCTCCTGGCCCAGCTCGACCGGGACCAAACCTATGCCGAGGCTCTCCAGACCCGCGTCAACGCGTTGACGGCCGACTTTGTCAATCGCGACGACCCGGTGCAGCGCGCGCAGCTGGGCATCAATCGGCAGAAGGCTCTCAGCGAGCTCGATCGCTTGAAGAAGCAGATCGGCGGCGAGAAGCACGCGCTCGCCGACCTCGAGGAAGAGGCGCGGCGGTCCGGCGTGCCGCCCGGTTGGCTACGGTAGTGTCTCGCCGCGTTTCTGATCCTCCCATCCTGATCGTCGAGGACAAAGACTCGCTTCGTGCGATGCTGCGCCACGCCCTCGAAGCCCAGGGCCACACCGTTGTCGAAGCGCGCGATCAGAACGAAGCTGTGGTCGCGCTGCGTTCGGGACATCCGGGCCTCGTCCTGTCAGACCTGCGGCTGCCCGAGGGCGACGGGTTCGGTGTGCTGCGAGTAGCGAAGGAGCTGGACCCTGAACTGCCGGTCATCGTGATGACGGCATTCGGCAGCATTCAGGATGCGGTGGCCGCGATGAAGGAGGGCGCGCTCGACTTTCTGGCCAAGCCGGTCGATCCCGACTATCTGCTACTGCTCGTGGAGCGCGCGCTCTCCCAGCGCCGACTGGCAACCGAGAACATCCTGCTCAAGGAAGAGCTGTCGTCGCGTCGAGGTGCCCCCCTCATTATCGGTGAGGACCCGCGGCTCAAACAGGTGACCGTCACTCTTCAGCGGGCCGCATCGACCGACACGACGGTCCTCCTCGAAGGCGAGAGCGGGACGGGAAAGGAGTTGTTCGCGCGCGCGTTGCACGTGCTCAGTCCGCGAGCCGACGGCCCCTTCGTTGCCATCAACTGCGCGGCCAGCCCGGAAAACCTGCTCGAGACGGAGCTCTTCGGTCACGAGAAAGGCGCGTTTACCGGTGCCGCGACCCGAAAGCCCGGAAAATTCGAACTGGCGCACCGCGGCACGCTGTTTCTCGACGAGGTTGGGGATCTCCCGTTAACGCTGCAAGCGAAAATCCTTCGTGCCCTCGAAGAGAAACGGTTCGATC
>JBGPJH010000073.1:0-12436 GCA_041485305.1 Vicinamibacteria bacterium
ACCGCCATCGGTCTCCAGTCGGCGCCGGCGGTCGCCGCGAGCACGGCGCGAGGATGGCTCCTCCACAGGAGGTAACCAGTAAGGCCGGCGGCAAATGCGACACGAATCGGGACCCGGAGGGCGCGGGCGAGCGGGCGCAGTACGCGTCCGGTCGAGGTCAAGGCTGTGGCGTTGGCAGGGTTTCGAGGTGACGGCTGGGATCGCGTTTCACCCGGGAGGCGCGCCACAGAAACTTCGCATACGGTACGAACTGCTTCATCGCACCGACGTTCACCTGGCACGGGCTGAGGCAGGTCGGGCACACCTTGTTCTTGACCTCCTCGCGGTGCGCCAGGTTATCGGCGTGGAAGTACAGCGCCTCGGCGGGGGTGGTCAGCACGTTTCCGATCGCCCGCGAGTTCTCGCAGTAGTGGAGGTCGCCCGACGGGTTCAACAGCAATCCCTGAGTCTGAAATGGGCACGGCATCGTGCGCTTGTACCCGTTCGCGATCATATCCGCGTAGTGCAGGTATAGAAACGTCTGGCCGCTCAAGACAGATTCGTCTTGCACGCGATCGAGGAAGAACTTCCGCATGAACTCTTCCTCGTGTGCGTGAAACCCGATCTGGGGCTCGAGGTCGCGGTTGTTCAACATCGCGTCCGTGAAGCGCAGCATGTTGAACACGATGTCCAGCTGCTTCGAGCGGGCCCAAGCGAGGATGTTGGACGCGTCTTGCAGATTCGTGGAAAAAATCGTCGAGGCGAGGCCAAACTGGAAGTGGGCGTGCTGCCGCGACAGGGCTTGCATCGCTTCGATGGTCTCGCACGCCTTGTCGAAACCGCGCTTCACGTGGCGCACCTGATCGTGGATGTCGCCGATGCCGTCGAGCGACACGCGCACGCTCAGCAGCAGATCGTGCGCCCCGCAGAACTCGACGATGCGCGTGAGCATCGGGATGGCCCGGTGCGGCGTCAGTCCGGTCGTGTTGATGCCGATCTTGCGCATTCGCGGCAGGCGCCGCTGGAACAACTCGACCATTTCGGGCAAGTCGTTCCTGGTCGTCGGCTCGCCGCCCGAGATGTTCAAGTTCTCGATGCTTCCCCAGAACCGATGGCTCATCACCGGCTCGAGCTGCGCGAGCGTCATGTCCGATTTTCGGTCGCCGTGCTGCCAGTTGTTGCACATCTCGCAGCGGGCGTCACACACCCACGTGCAGTTGTAAATGAGCACCGTCGGCCGGATTGGCTTGAAACTCGAGACGACGGTGTTCGCCAGATCCCGCGGGATACCAGTCGCCGTGCGGGTCAGATAGCGGAGGGTGAAGGTGCTCGGTAACATACCGGACCGGTCCATTGTACAAGATACGGTGGGAAGGGGGTGTCGCGACTCAACACACCCCCGCGAACCGCAGTGTCGTCGCCCGCCGAGTGCGATGAGCTCCATGCTATTATCACCCCCCAGCGCGGTCGGCTCGCCGGTTCGCGCACCACGCACTAATCTACGAGGAGAGTGATGAGAGTGATGACGAAGATCGTCTCTGTGTTACTCACCTGGTTCACGCTCGCGTCGGTGACGCCGGTCACGGCACAGATCTCTGACACGAAGATTCGATTTGTCGGAGTGAACGTCGGCGCCCAGCCCGCGCGCCGCACGGTCAGCACGTCGACGAGTTTCCCGCTCTACGATGAAACCGCGAAAATCAACACAAACCATCGCGTCGGCAACGGTGCGATTGTGGGCATCAACGGCGGGTTCCAGATGTGGCGGGGCATCGTGATCGGCGCCGAGTTCTCGACCTTCAGCAGCAAGGGCAGCGCCGTGGCGGCGGCAAGCATTCCAGACCCGTTATTCTTCAACCAGCCATTGGCGGTAACCGTCACTGTTCCCAATCTGGAGCGTAAGGAACGCGCGTTTCATTTGTCAGCGATGTGGCTCAAGCCCCTAACCGAAAAAATCGATGTAGCGTTGTCCGCCGGCCCATCCTTCATCCACGTGTCTCAGCAGCTCGCAACGACGGGGTCCGTTCCCAACGGCACGCAGAACCTGACATTGACCCCTCAAGAAGGCGCCGGCACGGCCGTTGGTGTGAACCTGGGATTCGAGGGGACCTACATGTTCACCCCGCGGTACGGTGCCGCGCTGTTTCTCCGGTATGCCCGCGGTTCGGTTGACCTTCCGGGGGCGCCGGATGTAACAGCCGGCGGCTTCCAGGTTGGCCTCGGCGGTCGCGCGCGCTTCTAGCTTCGACTCGGAGCGGCCGGTCTAACATCGGCCGCCCGGCTCCCTTCATCCCCTGCCTACCGCCTGCGGTCAGTCTGGAATCCCTCCGTCCGGTACGGGATTCGCGGGAAACACCTCAATGAAATGCACGGTCAATGGATCCTGAAGACCGAAGATGTCGTAAGCATGCCATGCGCCGTTGATGTAAATCGTCAGCTTGTCGCTCGAAATGATGCCGGACGGATTCCGCTGCCGACCCGCTTGATAGCCAGCGAGGTGCAGGTGCCAGATCGTCCGCCGCAGCAGGTCGTCGGCCCCAGCGACCGTAAGCAGCCGCGGGAACTCGTTTGCGGTCGCGTACACCACCTGCTGCGCGCGCGCTTCGGTTAACGGCCCCGGTCCGACATGTCCCGAGCCGTTGCCGCCACCGCCGCCACCCGTTGGCGGTGGTGGCGGTGGAGCCGGTGTCTGAAACACCGCCGTGTCCGACCAGGGTCCCGCCGCCGTGTCGTCGTATCCCCTTACGTGCCAGAAGAGCCTTCGGCTAGGGGGTAGCGCTGCCGGGGCGTTGAGGCTCGATTGATTGGGCTGCTCAGGGAAGCTCCAGACAGCGGTCAAGGTCCCAAACGACGCGGTGTCTGCGAGCTCCATCACGTAGCTGATGGCTCCGGCTGGTCCGGAGCGGGGCGCGTTGGCCACCCGGAATGTGGGTGTCAGGTCGGCGAGGGTGATGTCGCCCACCGGGCTCAGCGGCACCGGCTTGTCGATCACGACAGGCGTGTAGATGTTGAAAACGGCCGGCCCCGAATAGGGTCCCGTGTTGGCCCCGTCTTCGGCCCTGGCCCTCCAGAAGTAGCTGCGGCCGCTGCCGAGCGGGTCTGACAGCTGGATCAAAGTGCGACCACCCCCGCCAGGCGCGACATTGTTGCGCGCGAAGACCTTGTTGGTGAACTGTGCGTCGGTCGCCAGTTCGAACACGTAGCTCAACGGCCGGGGGCCGGTCGATGAAGCGTTCTCGATCAGCAGAGAGATAGGTTGCTTGTCTGTAGAGATCGCCTGGTTGGGGACCGGTTCGAGCAGCTTTGGAGGAGTGATCTCGACGCCAGGTATCGGTCCGGCCAGCGAGGGACTGAGCGGATTCTCAGTCTTGTCGATGGCGCAGCCAGTCGCGATGGCGGCCACGCACAACGGAAAGAACACAGCGCTCAGGCTCTTCATGATCCCAATCTGGACCGCACGCACGCGGTACATGACAAATAGAGAAGGCGCCTACTTCACCTGTCGGACGCGCCTTCGTTCGGCTTTAGAGTTGTCGTGACGTGCGGCAAGGGCTGGGACCCGACCGCGGCCTGATGGCAGGAGCACGATTAGTGTACGAATCAGCACACCCGGTGTCAAGATAAGGACCCGGTGCCGAACCGCTCGATCAACGTCCTGCAAGTCTGCGACCACCTCGGTTGGGAAGGGTCGCGCATGCACGGCGTGAAACGCCTGTTCAGCTGGATGATCCCTCGCTTCGACCCGGCGCGCTTCAGCGTCTCGCTCGTCAGCCTTCGGAAGAAGGATCTCTCAGAGGAAACGCTCGATGCGCTCGGAATCGACATCTCCTACCTGCAACGGTCGAAGTTCGATCCGTTGACGCTGCCGGACATGCTGCGTCTGGTCGACGAAAAGCAGACCGACATCCTGCATTTGCACGGGTACGGGGCCACCACCTTCGGGCGGCTAGCGGGATCCCTGCGAGGCATCCCGACGATCGTTCACGAGCACGCCAATCTCACCCGCACGCCGTGGTTCCAGAAGGCCGCAGATCGCCTACTGGAACCATTCACCGACATTGCCCTCGCGGTCTCGCGCAGCACAGCCGAGTTCGTGGTCAACGCGCGACGGATCCCGGAATCCAAGGTGAAGGTGGTGTACCTCGGCGTCCCGCTCGAGGAGTTCAGTCGCGCTCACACCGTCGACGAAGTCAGCGCGGCGCGGCACGAACTAGGGATTGCTCCCGACGACTTCGCCATCGGCACGGTTACGCGCCTTCACGAATCGAAAGGAAATTCGTGTCTCATCGATGCGGCGGCGCGTGTGGTTCGCGAGCGCCCTCGTGCCCGCTTTTTCCTGGTGGGCGAGGGACCGCTCTTGAACGAGCTGCAAGCGCAGGCCAGTCGGCTCGAGCTCGGGGACCGATTCGTATTCGCCGGATTCCGGCGCGACGTCGCGCGAACGCTCTCGGCCTTCGACTTGAGCGTCTTCCCGTCGCTCTGGGAGGGCACCCCGATCACCGCCTTCGAGGCACTGGCGATGGGGAAGGCGATCGTCTCGACCGACGCGGACGGGCTGCTCGACATTTTGAGCGAGGGTCGCGACGCCCTCATCGTGCCCAAGCGCAATGCCGACGCGCTTGCCGCCAAGATCGTGTGGGCTATGGACCATCCCGCAGAACGGGCGCGCCTATCGGCGGCCGCCCGCCACAGCGGCCGGCAGTACGACATCGAGGTCTTCGTCCGGAAAATGGAGCGCCTGTACACGCTGCTGCATCAGGTGCCGCGCACTACCCGCCGCCGCGGTCTTCTCGGCGCCGACCTGTCGTTTCTGACCGCTGAGGGGTCGACACGCTGATGCCGGTCGAGGGACGGCATGGCGGGCCGGCCATCGTGGGGGTTGTCCTCTTCGCGCTCGCCGGAGCCCTGGCGATGTCCGTCGACGTTCCGCGCACCACCTACGGCATCAAGAGCGACGAGGCCACTTATGTCGCTGCGGCCCTGAGCGTCGCCTTCGATGGCGATCTGGCTTTCGAGCGCCGGGACCTCGAGCGCTTCTCTGGGCTGTATCACAGCGGCCCGGAAGGCATCTTCCTGAAACGTGGCAAGGAGCTCGCGGTCAGGATCCGGTCTCCGTTTCCCTTCGTTCACGTCACGAAGCGGCCCGACCGGGACCAGCGCCGGTTGTACTTCGGCAAGGCAATCGCGTATCCGGTGGTCGCCGCGCCCTTTGTCCGGGTCTTCGGTCTCAACGGGCTGCTCCTGTTCCACGTCCTGCTCCTCGACGCGTGCGCCGTCGCGGCGTATACGTTCCTGACCGCCCAGTCATCTGCCGCAACGGCGGCAACCTTTACCACGGCGTTTCTCGGCGCCTGCGTGCTTCCGGTCTACGGCGTGTTCCTGATGCCGGAAATCTTCAACTTCGCGCTCGTCTTCCTTGCCTACTTCTTCTGGCTCTACAAGGAGGTGGCGCCCGGTTCCCGCTTGGCGGGCCGCTCGACCGACGTGCTTTCGGCAGCATTGCTCGGCGTGGGCACGTATTCGAAGCCCCTGCCGATTGCCGTGCTCGTGGCGCCGCTCGTGCTGCTCGCCTGGGCCAGGCGCCGCTGGGCGTGGGGGGCGGTGACGGGGGCAGTCGCCCTTGGGGTTGCCGCGGTCCTGTTTTCTCTGAATGCCGTCGTCTCCGGCGAGTTCAACTACCAGGGGGGTGACCGGAAAACCTTCTACAGCGCATTTCCCTTCGACCAGCCTGATGCCACCTGGGAACGCCGAGGCGGTGGAGTGATTGACGATCCGGGCGCGGCGGCTCAGGACGTGCTCGGCAATCGCGACCTGCCGACACGGTTCGCCCGAAACCTCGGATATTTCTTGATTGGTCGGCACTTTGGATTCGTTCCCTATTTTTTCCCGGGTGTCGTGGCGATCGTCACATGGCTGGGGTCGCGCGCACGCCGAGACACCTGGCGCGTCCTGACCTTCGCAGCCTTCGCCGGCTCAGCCGTTCTGCTCCTGCTCGTCCTGCCCTTCACATGGAGTGGTGGAGGAGGTCCGCCCGGCAATCGATATCTCTTCAACTCCTATCCCACGCTCTTCTTCCTGCTGTCCCCAGCGACGGCAACCTGGCACGGCCTGCTCGCCTGGCTCGGCGGGGCGCTGTTTACCGTGAAGATGCTTGTCAACCCGTTTGCGGCCGCCAAGTTCACCTGGCTCACGACCGAGAAGGGCCCAGCCCGCCGCCTGCCAGTCGAGCTGACCATGGCGAACGACCTGCCGGTGATGCTGGCCCAGCCACTCCGCGGGCGCGTGCAGTACCGCTACGATCCCGGGCTGTTGCTGTACTTTCTCGATCAGAACGCCTGGCCCCCGGAGCCGGAGGGCATGTGGATCTCCGGTGCTGGACGGGCCGATATCATCGTGCGGTCCGCTGAACCGATCGATCACCTGGCGGTCGAGGTCGAATCGCCGATCCCGACCGAGCTGAGAATCGCCATGGGCGGCCGCCCGGTTGTGGTGAGGCTCAGTCCGGGAAGAATCTTGACATTCGACGTGCCGGCTTCGGGCGTTCGAGGACGGGCCGGCTACGCGTACTTGCTCACAACGCACTCCACCGAAGGCTTCGTGCCGCACCTGCGGGATCCCCGTTCCAACGACTATCGCAACCTCGGGGCCCAGCTGCGGTTCCGGCCGATCATCGCTTCCTCAGGAACGCCATGACCGTCGTGAAGACCGTGTCGCCGAACCGTACGACCATGTGAGGAGTCTGGTACGGGTTCGAGTACAGGTCGACCGCCTCGAAATCGTACCTCCGGTACACGTCCTCGTCGATCGGCTGCACAAGATCGAGACCTGGTTGATGCAGCAGCTGGGCGATCTCCGCGGGTTGGAACGTCTCCGCATGGGGCGGGCCACCCAGGACGTACTCGGTGGCGAACGCAAGCACACCGCCTGGTTTGAGGACGCGGGCCATTTCGCGAATGGTGGCGGCCGCCCCTTCAACGCCGCCAAAATGCTCAATCGAGGACAGGGAGTACGCCATGTCGAAGGTGGCGGCGCCGAAAGCCAGATGCCGGCCATCGACCCGCAGGAATCGCAGCGCCTCCCGGCGGTACGGGAAGGGCGCGTAGGCATCGGGGCTCCTCAGTACGTCAGGATCGCCCTCTCGACCCTGCCGGTCCCGCCAGACGCCTTCGTAACGGTCGGTCGCGACGACCTGGTGCACGTGGTTGGCGAGCCAGTACAACACCAGTTCGTGACCGGCGCCGACGCTCAACACGATCGAGTTGCTTCCAAGGATGCCGAGGCGACGACACCCAAAAATGAGCTGCGCGAATTCGTACGGTTTGCGGTGCATTGCGAGCTTGTCGTCGGACAAGCCGAGGCTTCGGAGGATCTCCAGCCATTCTTCGTTGTCCCACTTCGCCGGATTCGCCAGCTCGCAGAGCTGAGTGTCCCGCGGGATCGCTCGCCAGCGGCGTTCGAATTCTTCCGACAGGACGAGGGCCCGGACAACCTGGCTGCGACGCGCTCCGGACGCGAGCACGGCGCCATAGTGGCGCGAACCGCTGTCGTCGGCCGCGCGACCGAGGACGCAGGTGTACACGCGCGCGATGAAGGAGTCCGGAGGGCCGATGGCATTCAGCGCCGCTTCAATCGCCTCGAGGTCGGCGTGTGGCTCGCGAGCCTCCTGCCAAGCCGCGCGGATGCTGCCGAACTCCCGGGAAGACAAGAGGCCCCTGAGGAGCGTGGTTTGATCGGGGTTGAGAGGAGCGCGCAGCTCGTCCTCGATCTCGCGAGGCGACGGCGGTCGGCCGAGGAGGATCCAGTAGGCCTGTCGGACGAACGCCGCATCGCGGCCGGCCCGGCCGTGCAGGTCAGCGGTCGCGTGAGACGTAGACGGCGGCTCCGGTAAGCGAGAACAGCATGATCAAGGCCGTGGCGACGAGCGAAAGGAGGACCGCTGATTCGATTGTCAGACCCAGGCGCGCAAAGTAGAACGAGAAGGTAGCCTCGCGGACGCCGAAACCGTTGATCGAGATCGGTAGCATCTGAACCACGAACGACAGCGGCACGATGACGGTGAGGTCCCACGCCTGCACCGGAATCTGCAGTGCGCGGACCACCGCAAGATAGAAGAACACGAGCAGCACCTGCACGAGGACAGCCCCGCCGAAGCATCCCAGGAGGGCGGACGGTCGCTCGCGGAAGCGCCCCAGGGCCGCCGTCAGGGTTTCGATATGGCTGCCGACCCACTCTGGATGAACCACGGTGAGCGGCTGGAGCAGCCGACCGAACCCCTCGGGCGCGAACACCGCCGGGGCGGTCGCCGCGGCGCCGAGCAGGAATCCTGCCCACAACCACGCCGGCCAAATCGGCGACGAACCCTGGCCGCGGGCTCCAACCACCATCGTGGCGCCCAGCGCGGCCACCAGCACGAGCCCCATCAGTCCAAGCCCGCGGTCGACCAACACCACGGTCGTGGCAAGCGTTTTCGACCGGGCGGCAGGCGCCGTATCCCGAATGCGAATGACGTCCCCGCCGATGTTGCTGGGCAGGAAGTTGTTGAAGAAGTTGGCAACGAGGTAAGAGTTGAGCAGCTTTCGGCGTGGCAAGCGAACGTCTTGCGCGTCGAGCAACAGGCGCCACCGCCACGTGCTGGCCACGACGTTGAGTGTGTAAATGGACAGGGCGACGATCATCCAGGGAATCGACGCGGCTCGCGCGCTCGTCCAGAGACGCGCAGCATCGATGCGCGAGAACAGCAACCCGAGTAGCGCTACGCTGACCGCGGTCTTGGCGGCTGTGATCGCATGCCTGCGGGGGGAAGAGGTGCGGCGGTGCTCGTCTGGCATGTGGCGGTGGCAAGAACCCGCAACCGGCGACTGTACTACGGATTCGTGAGAAAATCACTCTACTGCATGCGGATTCTGATGGTCGCGCCGGAGCCGTTTTTTGAGCCGCGCGGGACGCCGTTCAGCGAGTTCCATCGGATTCGCGCGCTCACGGCGCTCGGGCATCAGGTCGACTTGGTGACGTACCCATTTGGCCAGGATGTCGCAATGCCTGGGCTGCGCGTGTTCCGGTCGTGGCGGCCGCCCTTTGTCAGGCGCGTCAAGATTGGTCCCTCGTTCGCCAAGATCCCGCTCGACCTATTACTCACCTTGACGGCGGTTCGCCGGGCGATGAGCCAGCGCTACGATGCGATTCATTCTCACGAGGAAGGTGGCGTGATCGGGGTCTGTCTCGCGGCGTTGCTACGGGTACCGCACCTCTACGACATGCATTCGAGCTTGCCCCAGCAGCTCACGAACTTCGCGTTCAGCCGTTCCCGGATCGTCCGGCGCCTGTTTCTCGCGATCGAGCGGCTGATGATTCGGCGATCGCGCGTGGTGATTGTGATCTGCCCGTCGCTCGAGGAGACCGTCCGGGCGATCGACCCGCGCGCGGAGGTCGTGCTGATCGAGAATGCGCCGGGTTCGACCGAGGCCCCGGCCACACCGGCGCAGGCCGCGGCGTTGCGCACGGCGTTCGGCTACGACCCCTCCGCCCCGGTCGTGCTGTACACAGGAACCTTTGAGGCCTACCAGGGTCTGGACCTGCTGTTCCGAGCGATGGCACGCGTCAGCCGCCGGCGGCCCGACGCGAGGCTCCTGCTCGCGGGGGGCAACCCAGAACAGGTCGACAAGGCCCGGACCGAGGCGCGCGCGGCCGGCATCGAGGCCGTGACGACGCTGGCCGGCGAGCGCCCTGCCTCGGAGATTCCGGTGTACTTGTTGGCCGCGAGTGTTCTCGTCTCACCCCGGTCGCGGGGCACGAACACGCCGCTCAAGATCTACCAGTATCTGCGGTCCGGCAAACCGATTGTCGCCACGCGGCTGCTCACCCACACGCAGGTGTTGAGCGACGACACGGCGCTGCTGGCCGGTGCATCGCCCGAGGAGTTTGCCGACGGCATCCTTGCCGCGCTCGACGATCCCGCCCGAGCCGCCGCCATTGGCCGGCGGGCGCACGAGCTTGCCGAGACGAAGTACAGCTACGAGGCCTATCTCGAGCGCACGCGCCGCGCGTGCGCCAGCCTCGCGCGAGACCCGGCCTCGCTCGCCGCCGTGAAGGACGTGGCGTGACAGAGCGCCGCAATCACTACAGCTACACGGTTTACGCAGATCCGGCCACGGCCCGCACGTTCGACGAGCGTCGCTTTGGGGGCCCGATCGGCGACCTGATTGCCAGCCAGCAGGCAGAAGTCCTGGTCCGCTTCGCCGGCGACATCGACGGTCAGGCGATGCTCGACGTTGGGACCGGGACCGGACGGGCAGCCTTGGTGTTCGCGCGGCATGGCGCGAGGGTGACCGGCGTCGACACCTCCGAACCGATGCTGGCCGTCGCGCGCCAGCGTGCGGCGCAGGCGGGGGCCGACGTCCGCTTCTTGCCGGGAGATGTCCACGAGCTGCCGTTCCCGGCACGGTCGTTCGACGTGGCGGTCAGCCTCCGCGTCCTGATGCACACGCCTCGGTGGAGGCGCTCTCTGTCTGAACTGTGCCGCGTAGCCGGGCGGGCCGTGATTGTCGACTACCCCTCGGCTCGCAGCGTGGCGCTGTTCCAGTCCCTGGGCCGAAAAGCCTTGCATACGCTGGGCGCGCGCACGGAACCCTATCGGGTCTTTACAGACGCCGAAATCGCTCAGGCCTTCGCGAGCCACGGCTTCCGGATTCGATCCGTTCATCGACAATTCGTGTTGCCCATTGCAGCGCACAAGGCTCTCGGATCGCGTCGGGTCACCGAGAGATCGGAACGATTCTTCGAGCGGCTCGGCCTGCTTGATCTGTTCGGCTCTCCGGTGACGGCCCTCGCCGAGCGTGCGTGATCTCGTCACCGGCGCGACGGGTTTCACCGGGGGACATCTGGCGAGAAGCCTGGTCGCCCACGGACACGCGGTTCGGGCTCTGGTGCGGGATCCTTCCCGCGCCCGGGATCTCGAGCACGCCGGCGTGCAGCTCGCCGTTGGCGACCTGCGCGATTCCGGGGCCGTTGCCAAGGCGCTGGACGCCGTTGACGTCGTCTACAACGTGGCGGCGATTTACCGACAAGCCGGAGTCTCCACTGAGACCTATCGCGCGGTGAACGCGACGTCGGTCGGCCACCTCATTGTGGCGGCGGCCGAGGCAGGCGTTCGACGGGTTGTCCACTGCAGTACGGTTGGCGTCCATGGCGACGTCGAACGTCCTCCTGCCGACGAAGACGCTCCACTCAAGCCTGGGGACGTCTACCAGGACACGAAGCTCGAAGGAGAACGGCTCGCCCGAGCGGCCGGCAGCCGAGGCACCGAGGTGACCATCGTCCGACCGACCGGTATCTACGGCCCCGGGGATCGGCGCCTGCTGAAGATGTTTCGCGGCGTGGCCCGCGAGCGGTTCCCGATCCTCGGCGAGGGCCAGATCTACTACCATCTAACCTACATCGACGACTTGGTTGACGCGTTTCGCTTGTGCGGTGAGCGGGCGGAGGCGGCCAACCGCACTTACATCATCGCTGGTGGGGAGGTGACGACGCTCAACGAGCTTGTGGCGCTCGTGGCGGAGGTCGCGGGCGTTCGTCCGCCACGGCTTCATCTGCCGGTTTGGCCCTTCTGGGTGGCAGGCGCGTTGTGCGAGGCGGTCTGTGTGCCGTTCGGCATCGAGCCGCCGCTCTATCGACGCCGCGTGGACTTCTACACGAAGAGCCGCGCCTTCGACATCTCGCGCGCTCGGGGAGAGCTTGGCTACGCTCCGCGCGTCGGCCTGCGTGAAGGGATTTCGCGCACTCTGGACTGGTATCGCGCCCATGGCTGGCTCTAGGCCGATTTCGCGCGCGCAAGATCAGCTGTTCGAGGCAACCACGAGCGCGCGCCAGAAGTATGCGTCACTCGTCGTCGGGCGTGCCGACCTCGCGTCGCTGCTGAAGTACGAGCTCGTAGTGACCGTCGCGCAGGCGTGGCCTGGCGCGATCGGCCTGGTCCTTCGCCGGATACTCTATCCGTGGCTTCTGGGGTCGTGCGGCCGTAACGTCGCCTTTGGACAGAATGTTGTCCTGCGACACCCGCACAAGATCCACATCGCTGACAACGTCGTCGTCGACGACAACTGCCTGCTGGATGCCAAAGGCGAGTCGAACAACGGCATTCAAATCGGCAAGGGCGTCTTCATCGGACGAAATAGCATTCTCTCGTGCAAGAACGGCGACATCGAGCTGGCCGACGGCGCCAACATTGGGTTCAACTGCGAGGTGTTTTCGGCCAGTCGTGTGCGGATCGGCGCCAACGTGCTGATGGCCGCCTACAGCTACGTGATTGGCGGGGACCACGATTTTTCCGATCCGTCGAAGCCAGTGCTGGCCCAATCGCGCTCGTCGGCGGGCGTCGTGATCGGCGACGGAGCCTGGATCGGCGCGGGAGCCAAAGTCCTCGACGGCGTCACCGTGGGTGATCGCGCCGTCGTTGGTGCCG
>JBGPJH010000074.1:0-12278 GCA_041485305.1 Vicinamibacteria bacterium
GCCATCATGAGCGGCGTCAATCCGCTGATCTGCGCGCCGTTGGGATTGGCGCCAGCCTTCAGCAGCCTGTCGACCATGCTGACGCTCCGGTTTTCGCACGCCTGCGCGAGCGGCGTCATACCGTGGTCGTCGGCGGCGTCCACGTGGGCGCCGGCGTGGAGCAGCATCTCGACCATGTCGAGGTCGTTCCAGTGGGTCGCCCACAAGAGCGCGGTCGCACCATCGGCCCGCGTCGTGTTGACGTCGACGCCGCGTTTCAGCAGCGTTCCGACCGTGGCCTTATCCTGCTCGGCAGCGGCCGTCACCAGCCGCAGATCGGGTCCCGCGGCCATCGCCAGACTGGCAACGGTCAGCAGCGGAGCCACCCCAAGGCCAGCCAAACGGCAGACTCTGACGCCCATTCTTCGTCCCTCCTCAGTCCTTGCCCGCTGGGAACTCGGCTGAAAGCACGAGTCACAGATGATACAACGGGTGCGGTCACCGCGTCTCTGACGCCTATTGTTTCGCTCCCAGCTTGCGGAGCGCCTCCGCCGCTGCTTTCCTGTCGCTGTCCGGGATAAAGGCAGCCCCGCCGATCCCGATGTGGACCATCGTCAGCGCGAGCCCCGTCTGCCCTTTGTTGTTCTTGGCCTCCGGAAGGGCGAACCTGAATGATCCGCCCTTCGCCGGACAGGTGGCTCGGCGTTAGCGGCTTGCCGTACGCTGCGGCTGCGATGGTTCGACGGCGGCCGAGATCGCCAGCGTGGCGTACGCCGCGCCCGCAGCCGAGATCCATTGATCGTGTTCGTAGGGTAAGCCGCTTTCGAAGTACGGCTGGAGTGGGATCGCGCGCGTCTTCACGTGCCACGTACCGTCGGCCGCCTGCGTCGACAGGAGATACTGCAGACCCGCCTGGTACGCCGGATCGCTCACCCGCACACCTCCAACGTACATCGCGTATAACGCCAGGCCCGTTGCATACGCGTCGGTCGGCATGGTCGGCAGCTGCGACCATCCGCCGTTTGTCGCCTGCAGCGTGCGCACGCCACCGACTGCCGTGTCGATCGTGCGACGGTCGGCCTTCGACCAGGCGAGGCCGAGGACCTTGAACGCGTGCTCCTGCGTTCGATCCGGCTTCGCGTTGGTCAGCCAAGTGCGAGCCCGCACCATGCGGGCCTTCGTGTCCACCGCGTCGACCGCCGGCGCATAGCGATCCAGCGCCAAGATCATGAAGGCGGTCGGCGTGAAGTCGTCGAACGCGAGCGGCGGTCGCCGCCCGGCGCCGCCGGACCAGTTCCCCTCGAGTTCCTGCATGCCTTTGATGAAGTAGATCTGCGCCAGCATGCGCGCGTCTGCCGGTTTGTTGGCCGTGGCGCTCGCGAAGAAATCGTACCCAAGCGAGTTGATGCCGCCACCGCCGCCAATCGAATACTCAACGTAGCGTTCCGTCGTGGTTTCGGAGACTTCCGGAGGGAGCTGGGCGAGAGGGGCGCCCGTCGGCACGCCTCTTCTTCGCGCGAAGGCCTGAGCCGCGGCCGGCAGCATCTGGTTATGGCACGAGTTGCAGCCGCCCTTCTTGATGAATGTGGGGCTGGTCTGCTCAAGCAGCGCGAGACCCTTGACGACGGCTGCGCGCAGCGTGTCCTGGGGCACATTCTCTGCTGCCGATGCTGCAGGCGCGAGCAGGGCCGCCACCAGACACATGTGGGTAATGCGCATGCGAATCCTCCTAGCGTTTGCCGGCAGTGGACGTCGGTCGCGCGCCAGCCGCCTGCGCGTCCCGGAGCAGCCGGGTGACGTCGCTTTCCCCGCGTTTGGCGGCCAGACTCAGAGCAGTTTCGTCTTCCCCTGTCGCGCTCGGATCGGCGCCGTGCGCGAGGAGAAGTTTCACAATGTCGGGCTGACCGCGGTCGTTGTGCGCGGCGAGCATGAGGGGCGTGTATCCGCGATAGTCCGGTACGTTCACGGCGACGCCTTTCTGGAGCAGCACCTTCACGCCGTCGAGGTCGCCCACGGCGGCCGCGTTCGCGATCGCGGTTTCACTCTTCTTGCCTTTGACGTCCACGTCGGCACCACGCGACACGAGGAGAGCGACCGCGCCCGGCACGCCGGCCACCATGAGCGGCGTCGTGCCGGTCCCTGACCTGGCGTTCGGATCCGCGCCCTTGTCGATGAGGAGTCGAGCGGACTCGAGGTTCGCACCGACCGCCATGAACAGCGGGGTCTGTCCCGTAATCGTTTTTGCGTTCACGTCGGCGTCGGCTTCGACAAGACTCCTGACCAGCGCCTCACCGGCCGGCTGCAACGCGGCCGTGTGCAGGACCGTGCGACCCTCCACAGTGCTCGCGTTGATGTCCGCACCGTGCGAGAGCAGGAGCCTCAGTTTGGCCGCGTCGGTGGCGGCCCAGTGAAGCGCCGTGGCCCTCCGATCATTGCGGGCCCGCACATCCGCGCCCGCTTCGATGAGCGCGCGCATCGTGTCGAGCGTCCCTGCATACGTCGCGTGCATCAACATGGAAGAGCCGTTTGCGTCCGCCGCCCGCGCAAGCGACGGGTCAGCGAGAACCGCCTTGCGCACACCTGCCGTGGCGCGTCGATGGATGGTGTCGATCAACGCCTGAATCCTCGGCTCGGTCGTCCGCACGACCGCCGCAGCTTCGTTGGCGCGTCCCGGCATGTCAGCCCCTTGATCGATCCACGCTCGGAGGACGCCGATGTCGTCGGGTGACAGCGGGCCCGTCGGCGGCATCTGCAACCCCACGACCGATCCCGTCAGGCGGAGGATCAGTTTGCTCTCGGCGCTCTTGCCCGGCACGATTACCGTGCCGTAGTCGCCGCCGCGGAGCGCGTTCTGGCGCAGGTCCAGGCGAAGGCCAGACTGCTGCTGGGTCGGACCGTGACACCCGAAGCATTTCGAGGCCAGGATCGGCTTGACGTGCTGTTCGTAGTCGACCGTGATGCCGGCCGGTGGAGGCAGCGACGGCGCGCTTTGCTGTGCGTGGAAGCTTTGACCCCACATCACCAGCAGAATCAGGGTGAGCGAGTGGGTTCTCATGACGGGGCGAGTGTATCAGAGCGGCGGAGCGGCCCCAACCCCTAACCTTCGGTGTAGAACCCGCGCCCTTCGGCCACGAGACGTTCGAGAAGCGGAGCCGGCTGCCAGTAATCGCCGAACCGCTTGCGGTACTCGTGGACCTTGCCGAGCACGAAGGGCAACCCGAGTGTCTGCGCGTAGAACATCGGCCCTCCGCGATGTCGCGGAAAGCCAAATCCGTAGCAGTAGATCACGTCGATGTCGCCGGCGCGTATCGCGTATCCTTCTTCCAGCACGCGGGCGCCTTCGTTGGCCAGCGCGGTCGTGATGCGCGAGATGATCTCGCCGTTCGATATCGGTCCCCTTGCGATGCCGCGTCGGACCGCCGCCTCGGCTGCGAGCTGATCGATCAGCGGATCCGGGATCCGTGTCCGACTGCCTGGCTCGTACCTGTACCAACCTGCACCCGTCTTCTGCCCGTACCGGCCCATTTCGTACAGACGATCCGGAACTTCTGATTGCGGCCCTTCGGCCCGGGGCTTCCCGATCGATCTCAGGTATTGGCGGATGCGGGCGCCAACATCAATGCCGGCAATGTCCTGCATTCCGAACGGCCCGACCGGCATCCCGAAGTCGGTGAGGGCCTGGTCGATCTGCGGCACACTCGCGCCCTCTTCGAGAACGAGATACGCCTCGCGCATGTAGTACGCGAGCATCCGGTTTGCGACGAATCCGAAACAATTGCCGACGACGACCCCGACCTTCGACAGGCGCTTGGCGAGTCTGAGCGACGTGGCGATCGTGTCGCGGCCGGTCTCGCGGCCGCGGACGATCTCGAGGAGCTTCATGACGTTCGCCGGACTGAAGAAGTGGTGGCCCAGCACGCACGCCGGCCGGCCGCTCGCCCGCGCGAACTCGTCGACGTCGAGGGTCGAGCTGTTGGACGCGAGGATGCAATCGGGGCGGCTGACGCGCCCGAGCTCCGCGAACGTCGCCTTCTTGAGATCCATGTTCTCGAACACCGCCTCGACGACGATGTCGACGGCGTCGAAGCCGTCGTAGGTCGTCGTCGGCGTGATGAGCGCCATCGTCTTTTTCAGTTGCTCGGCGGTCATCCTGCCCTTCGAGACCGTGACGTCGTAGTTCTTGCGAATCGTCGCCAGCCCGCGGTCGAGCGCCGCCTGATCGACGTCTTTCAGCAAGACAGGGATCCCGGCGTTGGCGTACGTCATCGCGATTCCGCCCCCCATGGTACCGGCGCCGACGACCGCCGCGCGTCGAATGTCCTTGGTCGGCGTGTCTTTGGGGATGTCGGGAATCTTCGCGGCCTCGCGCTCGGCGAAAAAGAGATGTCGCAGCGCTTTCGATTCGGTGGACACGACGCAGTCGGCAAAGAGCTCTCGCTCGCGGCGCGACCCGGCGTCGAAGCCGTGCTCGAGGCCCGCCCGAATCGCCATGACGGCCGCATGCGGCGCCTGAGATCCTTTCGCGGCCTCCGCCAGCGATGCGCGTACCCGATCGCATGCCGCGAGGCCGGCCGCAAGGTCCTCAATCTTGTCCGGGCGTTCGCGCGTCCGGCGCGTCTCGCCCCCGCCGGCGCGGTCAAGGGCGAACCTGATGGCGCCTTGCCGCAGATCTTGGTCGACGATCTGATCGATCAGGCCGCTGGCCAGCGCCTTCGAGGCCGAAATGGGCTTGCCGTGGGTGCACATCTCGAGCGCGAGGACCGGTCCGCACAGCCTCGGTAGCCGCTGGGTCCCGCCGGCCCCCGGGATGATCCCGAGCATCACCTCCGGCTGGCCGATCCTTGCCTCCCGCGTCGCGACGCGGTAGTGACACGCCATAGCCACCTCGTTGCCGCCGCCGAGCGCATGGCCGTGGATCGCCGCGACAAGCGGTTTGGGGCAGTCCTCGAGATGCACCAGCAGCGCGTGCGTGCTTGCCGAACGTTCGAGCGAGCGCTCGCGCGTGGTCAGCGTGTCGAATATCTTGATGTCGGCGCCCGCGATGAAGGTCGTCCCGGCCCCGATGAGCACGACGGCTGAGACGTCCGGATCGCCGGCCGCCCGGTCGATGGCCCCGGCGATGGCTTCCCACACCGCGGGGCTCAGGGCGTTGACCGGCGGATTGTCAATCGTGACGACGGCGACGCGCTCGGCGACGTCGTAGTGGATTAGGCTGGACATGACGGCTCCGTTGAAGGGGGGCGTAGATTATCATGCCGGCCATGCCCGGTCACTCCGAGCGATCGATCGACCTGCAGCAGCGACTCGCCGCGTTCATGAACGAGCACATCTATCCGAACGAGGCGACGTTCCGACGGCAGGTCGCCAGCGGCGATCGGATGCTGAGGGTCTTCGAAGCGATGTGCGCGCGCGTCAAGAGCCGCGTCGCGTTCGGCAAGGCGCTTGCGGAGCAGGGAACGGTTCGGGCCGACATCGCCGAGTCGCGCATGGAGATCGAGCAGGCGCGCCTGCTGACGCTGAAGGCGGCCCATCTGATGGATACGGTCGGCAACAAGGAGGCGCGCGGCGAGGTCGCGATGATCAAGGTGGTCGTCCCGCGGATGGCGCTCCGCGTCCTCGATCGCGCCATCCAGGCGCATGGCGGCGCCGGGGTCAGCGACGCCTTCGGTCTGGCGTCGGCCTGGGCCCACGCCCGCACGATTCGCCTCGCCGATGGTCCCGACGAAGTGCACCGCGACGCAATCGCGAAGCTCGAGCTCCACAAAAGCTCCTAGCTCGTCTGCAGCTCTTCGCGCAGCACGCGGTAGAGAATCTTCCCGACGGCGCTCATCGGCAGCGTCGGCCGGAAGTCGATCGCGGCAGGTACCATCTTTGGCTGAGGCCGTTGTAGGAAGCGAATGAAGGCCCGCGAACGGTACGGCCGGTTTCGGACGCGGTGCTCAGGACCTCAACGCTTCTGCGCTTGCGTCCTCATCCATTCTTCGGTTCTGCGCTTCATCTCCTGGAGTTGAGACTGTCGCCCAGCCGCTTCGGCGCGAGCTGCTTGCAAGGCGTATTCTTCGTCCGCGCGCCCCGCGCTCAATTGGCCTACGATGCCGTAATTGCCTTCGTGGCACGCGTTCTCGGGCATCAGCAGATCATCGTCCAGCTTCACCAGCGGCCGCAGCACCGTGTAGGGCCTGACGTAGGTTCTGGGATCGTCAACCGTGTAGCTGTACTCAAGCGTGTCGGCATCCACGCGCGTGAACCGTTCGGTGATCCGCAGTGTCTCACCGGCTCCGAGAAATCTCTGGTACGGCGTTCGACTCGCCATGACCGGACCGCCGTCTTGCTTTCCGTTGACGTTCGTCGTCTCGATGACCAGCGTCGTCCCCTCCCACCGGCCGCGCGGCACCCCGATCCACGTGCGGACCGCATCGCTCGGACGCGGACGCCCGTCCAACGGAACGACGATCGGGTCATTCGAATTGAGCGTGCTCACAATGATGGCGACGGTTCCCGGCGCTTGCAGGATCTGCCGGACCGAGAGCTCGCCTGCGCCGCCGCCTCCGCCGAACCGAAAAAACGAGGCCTGCAGGCACCGCTCGTTCAGATTCCGATCTTCCCAGGTGTCGGCTTCGCCCCGGTTCCGCCGGGCCGCTTCTCTCTCCTCGATTCTCTTGATCGCCTCTGGCGTGAACGGAGGCATTCTTCCGTCCGGCGGGTCGATCACGAGCGACGTCCGCTTCCACGATTTTATTTTTCTCGGCCCCGAATCAACCCAGAACTTGTTGTACTCTTGCCCTCGGATCCCCTTTTCGTGTTCGGGTGCTGTGGCCTTGATCGCAGGGAAGGCGACATCAGCGTCCGGATCGCCCTCGGCGGGCCGCTTGCTCAAGACTTGGATTCTCGCGGCCACCTCTTGGTCCGTCAGAACTTCTCGATTTCCAAGCTCTTTCGGTCGTTCCATGGGGGCACTCGTTTCGACCATCTCCCATTTGCCTTGCAGGTCCGGATCGCCCCACGCGGTTTGTCCAGTCCACGTCTTGGTCGAAGCCACCGGTGTGCGCCCTTGGGCCCCGACGGATCCTGTAGCCAGGCTGATAGCCTCCACGACACCGGCCAGTGCGACCGCTGAGGCGAGAATTCCGTATCTCATACATCCTCCTCCGTTACCTCCGGCGTCTCATTGGCTGGTCTTCTTGCGGAGAGTACCGTAGAGATACTCTTCCACAAACTCCACGCACTTCAATTCCGACAGTTCAGCGTTCCGTTCCATCCTGCGGTACAGGGGGAAACTGATCTTGAACGGCCGCGTAAACGTGGCCGGATCCTCAATGGTCGCTTCGTACGTGAGGTGGTGAGGACCTGACGCGGTGTAGCGTTCGACCACGTGTAGGGTGTCGCTGGCGAAATTGCCCGCACGATCCAACCAGCTGTTGCCGTTCTGCGATGTGACATCCACGACCAGCGTATCCCGTTCCCAACGGCCGTTTGACCACCCCATCCAGCTCGGGACGGGCGCCTCTCGAGGGTTCTTCATGTGAATGACGCGGCTTGCACCCGCATATTCGAACGCCATGAGGATCTCATCGCGCGTTTGCACGATCTGAAATGGATAAGGCATGTACATCGCGCGAGGAACGCCGGGCAGGTAACATTTGGCTTCCGGATCCCCCACGTCGTGCAAGGCTTGGGGATTGACCTTCAGCCGTCCCTCCACGTTGGCGCGCTTCTTCTTCAGGGCCTCGGGCTTGTACGGGATCTCGTTACCGTCGACGATGCCTCGTCCGCCTGGTTGCACGCCCCACGCCCCAAGCAGCTGCGGATGCGGGCCAGACTGCGCTGAGTGGTCAAGTAGGTCCCAGTTCGCCGTCGTGAAGGCCTGCCAGATACCGTTGAAGTCAGGATTCTGTGTGCCAGAAAGGCGGGCGGCTCGATAGGCAGCCGGCTGTCCCTCGACAAGGGCCGGTCTCCACACGACCGCGACAAGCACACCTCCTACGACCATCGCCAACGTCACACTCGTCAGTAACGTTGTGGCCCGAGTTCGCATATTTGAAACGCTCCTTTTCGACGTCCCAGCGTCGGCTTTGCGTCCCCTATCGCTTTGTGTCGCCCGGATCTCTCCCATCGATCGGAGCACCGGTGCCGGAAGAGCCCATGAACAGCTTGCGGCCGTCAGCAAGCGTGAGATCGCGCCCATTGGCGCGGAACGGGATACCCTTGGCTTTGTACCCTTCCACGACGATCTCGGTGCCGGCAGGCAACGACTCTCGCGTCAAGCCACGCCGCAGCAAGACGCTCGGGTTCCCACCCTCGATCATCCAACGGTCGACCTTGCCGTCCGGATTCTTCACGTCGACGTAAATCCACGAGTGAGGATTGATCCACTCAACCTTGGCGACGGTGCCTCGCAGCGTGACGGGCTGGTTTGCGTCAAATTCCGCCGCGAACGCGTGATGCGCCGAAAGACGGGCTGACCCGACCAGCAGACTAAGACTCGCAACGCCAACAGCACTGACAGCGAGACGCTTTGTTCGCATGACGATCACCTCCTCGTAACGCGGATTTTACCCCACGCAGCACACGTCGACCCTGTTTTCACGATCACTTCTTCGGCACGAACGCGAGAAACCGCCGGGGATTGTCGATCAGGATCTTGCGAATCGTCGGCTCTTTCACGCCGGCGTAACGCAGCTTCGGCACAAATATCGAGACGACGGTCGAGTAGCCGGCGCCCCACGTGCTCTTCAGGCACTGTTGGTGAGCGAAATCCGAGGAAAGCAGTACGTAGTCTTCGAACCCGGCGTCGAGAAGGGCAAGGACCATCTTGACCTTCATCGCATCTGTCGCCTTCGGCCCCTGCAGCATCTGATGCCCCACCGTATCGAGACCGACGAACACGCCGCGCCTGGCGACTGTTTTGTGGGTCTCCGCCTTCGGATCGTCCAGGATGTCCGACATGTGGCCGATGCAGAGGTTGTGAGCATTGACGCCCTGCGCCTCGAGCAGATCGAGCTGGGCGAGCGCGCACGAAGCGCACCCCTGGTGCTCGGTATGGGTGAAGATCGGCAGGCCCGTGCGGAGATGGGCCCTGCTGACGGCGCGCAACACCTTACGCTCGTCAGGCTGCATTTCCATTGACGTGCCAATTTCACCGAGGGCGCCCCAGCGCTCCGCCGTCGCGTCCTGCGTGAGCTCATCGGCGATCTCATCCTCACTCTTCTGAGCCACCTCTGGCGGATATGGCGCCTTGAAGTAGCCGCCGGCCGCAACGATGTGAACGCCCGAACGGGTCGCGATGGTCCGCAGATCGTCGAGCGCCCCTGGTCGGCGCTTTCCCGTGGCGGCGTCGACGAGACAGCTGACCCCCTCCTGGCCGCTGGCTCGCACCTCGTCGACGAGGACGTTGACGTCGTTTCCCGCTGTGACGTGCTCGTGTATCAGAGCCGCCCCGGTGCCGAGCCGGTCAGGCGGGACGTCTTTGAGGACGGTGCGAATGATGGCGCCCTTGGGAGTGCCCAGCTTCTGACCCGCCGATGCCGGGGCGGTGGCTCCGGTGCCACCAGCGAAGCCGAGGCCGGTGCCGAAACCCAGAAGCCTGATGGCTTGTCGACGACTGAATCGTCCCGAACCAACACCATGGTTCATCGCGTCCTCCTCACAACCCCTGCAGCAGCCCGCGCGTCTCCTTTATAATGGCGCCTCCGCATCATGGCAAGCGTTTCCGGAACGAGTGAGCGCGAGCACACTGCTTGGGCGAACGACACTTCGCCTCGACGCAGCGGTCGGCCGATCGCGGTTCCTGGCGCGGAGATTTTCAAAATCGGCGGTCGATTCGGCGGGTCGCGTTGCTTCGTTCTACCGCGGGCTTGGGGGACACGATGAGCAAGAAAGGTCAGGTTCCGCCCATCAGCAGAAGACATTTCATCAAGAGGGGTGTTGCCGCCGGGGTTGGCGCGACCGCCCTGACCGCTCTCACTACTCAAAGAGGAAACGCCGACGTTCCGCGATGGCACCGGGTGGCGGACGTCGTCGTCGTGGGGTCAGGGGCGTCGGGACTCCCTGCGGCGATCCGCGCACAGGATCTACGCGCGTCCGTGATCGTCGTCGAAGAGAACACCGATGTCGGCGGACACGGAATGATCAGTCAGGGAAACATCTCTCTTGGTGGCGGAACGACTCTCCAGAAGAAGTTCGGCATTGAGGATTCGGCGGACAAGGTCTACTTGGAGAACACGAGACCTGAGCACGTCCAGACGAGGTACGCCGACAGAGCTGTTGTGCGCGCCTTTGCCGATCACAATGTCGAGGCGTTTGAGTTTCTGCTCGAAAACGGCGTCGTGTTCGTCGATGTCAGGCCGACGAGCGTGCCGGCCGAAGGCGCCGTGACGGTCCGGCGCCAGACCGCTCGACCATGGTCGAACGACCTGAAAGAAACGATCAACGGAACGGCCGGCTCCGGCGTGATGAGGCCGCTGGAGAAGAGCGCGAGGGCCAAGGGCGTACAAATCCTTCTCCAGCATCAGATGACCAGGATCGTCAGGCAAACCGCGGCGTCGGGCCGGGTGCTTGGCATTACCGTCAAGAATCTGAAGGACAACACCTTCATCAACATTCGGGCGAGACAAGGGGTCATCGCCTGCACAGGCGGCTCCAGCAGCAATCTCTTCATCCGGACGATCTACGACCCGAGGTTGACCGAGGAATACCAGGTTGGCTGCGAACCCTATTCTCGCCAATCCGGCGATGCAGAGCAGCAAGGGATGGCCGTTGGGGCCTCGCTTGGATCGACATCCAACATGAGGACCGAATCGTACCTGCAGCTGACCAAACCTAGTTTCATTGGCTGTCGCTATGGCTACGCGCGGTGGACCCCTGGCGGCCCGTTCTTTGAGAAGGCAGGCGCTTCAGGTATCTCTGTCGCCGATTACCAGGACGTCATCTGCGTCGACATGATCGGTCGGCGCTTCTATGATGAGACGGTCGCGACTCATCTGTTCAGCGCCGACGGCCATCCTGACCCCGTGTTTGGCTATCTGGCGGCCGCTCTTTCGAGCGCAGTCATCGAAGTGAACGGCGTCCAACAGCGAGCCGGTGGGCCGATCTGGGCAATCTTCGATGCAGACGCGGTCGCGCGAGAGAAATGGGATCCGAGGCCGCCACTCGTCGACATCGCGAACGGTTACTTCTTCAGCGCCGATACGCTGGCGGAGCTGGCGCGCAAGTTGAGCGGAAACAAGTACCAGAAAGTTGCCATGCCCTCCGCCGCGCTCCAGGAGACGGTGACGAAATACAACTCGTACGTCGACATGGGTCGAGACCCGGAATTCAACAAGCCTACGCCCAGGTACAAGATTCAGACGCCGCCCTTTTATGCAGCGTGGGCGACACCGATCCTGCATGACACGTACGCGGGTCTCAGGGTGAACGACAAGTTCCAAGTCTTGGACATTTTTGGCCAGGTGATTCCGGGCTTTTACTGCGCCGGCGAATCAGCCGCTGGATTCGCGCTCCATGGTTTGGGACGGGCCATCGTGGGCGGCTATATCGCTGGCGCGAACGCCGCCAAGGAACCTAGAGCGAAAACGTAACAGGATCGTCGGAACGCACGAAGTAGGGCCCGGCTGGGGGTGATCCACCGAGCCACTGCGCAGCTATCTCGGCTGAGCGCCCCCAGCCGACCGTTCTTGCGCGCGCGCGCCGCTCAGGCTGTTCGGCAACCCGTAGTTCCCTTCATGGCAGGCGTACTCGAACAGGCGGTAATCGGCCGCCCGGTTCAACGGCATCGCGACCTTCCAGGGCGTTGTATACACTTGAGGGTCTTCGATCGTCACTTCGTACTGCAGCGTGTCAGCATCGACGCGTATGAAACGCTCCACCGCGCGCATCGCCCCAGTCTGAGGAATGCCCTTCAAGGTCGCAGTGGTCGCGATGCCAGTGGCCACCGCTCCCACTGGCTCCTCTCGGTAGTTCGTGACCTCGACGACCAGAGTATCCCCCTCCCAATGCCCACGTGAGTCCCCATTCCACAAACGGATGTCTCGGCCGATGTGCGCACGGCCGTCCAACGGGATAATCCGCGCTTCGTGGATCATTTCATACACAATCGCGACGTAGTCAGGAGTCTGCAGGATCACATATCCGTTGTTGTACCCGGCGGGAAACATTCCGCCAGGCACACCGCGTGTGATGCATCGTTCCCATGGCGTGTGGCGCTCCCACGAATCGGTCAGATGCACCAGATTCGTGTTCCGTTGCTCCTCGGCTTCTGGCCGGACGGGCACCCGTCCGTTCGGTGGATCGACGACGAGCGA
>JBGPJH010000075.1:0-12201 GCA_041485305.1 Vicinamibacteria bacterium
AGTACTGCGCGTACGTGCCAGACCGGGATGCCCTCGTGTGCAAGGCCATCCGCCACGGGGTCGATCTCGAAACGCTGCACGTCGACGCGTGCACGACGATGTCCCTGTTTCCCGGACCGCACGCGCCCACTCCCGGAGCCGAGCGAGCCACGGCGACGGTGCAGATGCCGGTGTACGCGTCGCTCACGGCCGCGGAGATCGACCGCGTCGCGTCCAGCGTCTGTCGCGTGCTCGGACGACCTTCCGCCGCCAGCACGCTGCCGGTGTCGTCGTCACCCGGACGCCCCTCTTGATGGCACTGGCAGGCCGGCCCGTCTCTCTCACCAGTCTGGATGGGCCGGGCACGCCACCTTGGGAACCGCCGCGGCTGCCCGTTCGAGCCGAGGTGCCCGACCGAGCCGATGTCGTGGTTGCCGGGGCCGGGATCACCGGACTGACCGCTGCTTGGTCGCTCGCACGCCTGGGCTGTAATGTCGTGGTGCTCGAACGTCGCTTCGGGAGCGGGGCGACGGCCCGCAGCGGCGGAATCATCCTCGGCGAGACGCTCGTTGGACCCGTCGCGGGTTTTGAGGGCTGCGAGCGCGACCTGTCGCAGTGGATTGGGGCACACCGCGTGGCCTGCGCGTTCGAATGGACCGGCTGCCTCGAGCTCGCGCGCGACGTCCAGCTGCCCCCGTCCCCCATCGATTGGCAGGACGGGGGAGCCGTTCGTGTCGCGCAAGTCGTCGACGGCGGGATGCTCGACCCCGCCCGCCTGCTGACCGGTCTCGCGGAGGCCGCGTGCCAGGCCGGCGTTCGGATTGTCGACGACGCCATCGTCATCAGCGTTGAAGCGTCCGGGGCCGCCATCGCGTTCGGCACGTCGAGGGGCGACATCGTTGCGCGCACCGGACTGATGGCGGTTGATGCGTGGTGTCGAACGGAGCACGTCGATCTGTTCCCGCAGCGGATGATGACGTTCTCGCTCGAAACGTCGCCTCTCCGTGCAGAGACGCTCCACGAGCTGGGGCTCTCCCATCGCCGCCCGTTCTACACGCGGGAGCACCCGCTCCTGTGGGGAAGGCCGACACCCGCCGGCACGCTCATCTTCGGCAGGGAGTTGATCGAGCCCGAGCTCGATCGCGATCGGCTTGCGCGCCAGGCCGCCGACGCTGGCGCGCGCCTGGCCAGGCGCGTTCGGGCTTTGCATCCCTCGCTCGCACGCGTCGAGATTGCGCGCGTGTGGGGCGGGCTCATCGGGCGGAACTCGTCCGGGGTGCCCTCCTTCGAGCGCGACCCGTCGATAGCCGCACTCTGGTGGGCCGGCGGCTATGGAGGCCACGGCCTGGCGCAGGCGTTCCGGCTCGGAACGAGAGCCGCGCGGGAATTGGGACATGAAGAGCTACGGTCACTTCATTGACGGCACCTTCGTCGTGCCTGCCGGCGCTGACACCATCGACGTGCTCGACCCGTCGACGACGGAGGTCTTGGCGCGCGTGCCCGAGGCGAGCCCGGCCGACGTGGCGGCCGCAGTCACGGCGGCGCGACGCGCGTTCGACGACGGCGAGTGGGGTGAAGTCTCGGCCGCGGAACGCGGGCGCATCCTGCTACGACTCGCCCGGGCCGTGCGCGACCGGGCGTCCGAGTTCGCAGTCCTCGAATCCCGTAACAGCGGCAAGCCGATCCGCGAAGCGGAATTCGACGTCGAGGACGTAGCCAACTGCTTCGAGTACTACGGTGGCCTGGCCACGAAGCTGCATGGCGAGGTTGTGCCGGTCCCCGACGAGGCCATGGTCCTGGCGCTCCGCGAGCCGATTGGCGTGGCCGCGCAGATCGTGGCGTGGAACTATCCCCTGCTGCTGGCGGCCTGGAAAATCGCCCCGGCCATCTGCGCCGGATGCACGGTTGTGCTGAAGCCGGCCGAACAGACGCCGCTGACCGTTCTCGAGCTGGCAACCGCTTTCGAACAGGCGGGCGTGCCTGCCGGTGTCGTCAACATTGTGTGCGGTCGCGGCATCCCCACCGGCGCTGCGCTGGTAGCCCACCCCGGGATCGACAAGATCGCGTTTACGGGCAGCCTCGAGACAGGCCGGGCGGTCATGCGCGCCGCCGCCGAAGGCGTCAAGAAGATCTCGCTGGATCTGGGCGGCAAGTCGCCCAACATCGTGTTCGCCGACGCAGAGTTTCAAGCAGCCATCGACGGCGCGCTGTTCGGGGTGTTCCTCAACCAGGGTGAGGTCTGCTCTGCCGGAAGCCGAATCCTCGTGGAACGTTCGATTTATCCCCGTTTCGTGGAGGCGATGGCCGAAAAGGCACGGTCGATCCGGCTGGGCCCACCACTTGATGCGCGTACGCAGATGGGCCCCCTGGTGAGCGCGAAGCATGCCGAACGCGTGGCCGCCTACCAGGAGATCGGCAAACGCGAGGGGAAGCTGGCCGCTGGCGGGGGACGCCCGTCGGACCCTGCCCTCGCACGAGGATTCTTCGTCGAGCCGACCATCTACTACGATGTCGATCGGTCGGCGCGAATCGCGCGCGAGGAGATCTTTGGGCCGGTGGCGGTCATCATGCCCTTCGATGACGAGGCGGCAGCGCTGCAGTTGGCCAACGACACGCAGTACGGCCTGGCCGCCAGCGTTTGGACCCGCGACATTTTCCGGGCGTTCCGGGCGATCCGACGGCTCCGGGCCGGCGTGGTGTGGGTGAATCACACACAGGTCAGCGCGGTCGAGGCGCCGTGGGGAGGGGTGAAGCAAAGCGGGTTCGGACGCGAACTTGGCCGTTGGGGCGTCGACGAGTACCTGCAGACCAAGCAGGTCTATCTGAATCTCAGCGACCGGCCGATCGGCTGGTACTGAACGACAGCGGCTTGAAAGGCGGAGGCTCTTTCTTCGAACGCTGAACGCTAAGAGTTGACTGCTGAAGGCTCACCGCAGGCAAGACAAAACGCCGCCGCATACGGAACCGTCGCTGGAATTCCGAAACCGTCGGTTCGAGAGCACCGGGATCGAGCGTGCATGCCCACTTCTTCACCGGTCTGAGACTTGCAACGCGAGGCAGAGCCACGCCCATGCAATTCACGAGTCTCGCGCTTCAAGAGTTGACGGCTGTCGCCGAGCGGCTGTCGGCAGTTTCGGCAAAAGAGGTCGAAACCGCCACCCAACACCTCACCGAAACCTTTCAAGGAGCCATCGAGGCGCTGCGCGCTGAAAAGGCACAGCTCGTCGTCGAAAACGAAGGCCTCACAGCCGCCAAGGGCAGGCTCGAAACGCGCGAGAAGCAGTTCGACGCCGTGAAGGGCCAGCTCGAGGCCCGTAGGAATCAGCTCGAGTCCGAGAAGGGCCAGCTCGAGACCCGCAAGAACCAGCTCGAATCCGAGAAGGGTCAGATCGAGGCCCGTAAGAATCAGCTCGAATCCGAGAAGGGTCGGCTCGAAGCCCGCAAGAATCAGCTCGAAACCGAGAAGGGGCAACTCGAAGCCCGCAAGAACCAGCTCGAAACCGAGAAGGGTCAGCTCGAGGCCCGCAAGAACCAGCTCGAATCCGAAAAGGGTCGGCTCGAGGCGGAGCGGGGCGACCTGGCCGTGGCGCTCGCGCGGGCGGAAGTCTCGGCTCACGAGAGCGAGAAAGCCCTTCTCGAAAACAAGGTCGCGGTCCGTCAAGCCGAAGCCGCCAGGGAACGGGAAACCGGGGCTCGGGCGGCTGCCGAGTTGGAACTCCACCAACTGCGCCAGCTCTTGGACTCGGCGCACTCCGATACCCTCCGAATCAACGACGAACTCGAACAGCAGATCGCCGACAAGGCGGTGATGGCCACCGAGCTCGAAGCAGCCCGGTCGAGGGATCGCGGGACTCTGCTTCATCGGCTGCAGACGGTGTTCGAGCAAGGCGCGCGCAGCACGTCAGTCGAGGATGTCCTCGTCGCGTCGGCGCGCGGGCTCACCGAAGACTTCACACGTGCGGCGGTCTTTGTCGTCAAGGACAACCGGCTGGAAGCTGCCTGGCAGTCGGGGTTCGACGCGCACAGCGGGTTGGCGAAGGTGGTCATTCCCCTCGGTGTCGACTCGCTGCTCGCGCAGACGGCGAGCGCCGACGGTGTGCGGGCGTTTCCGGCCGACAGCGTGGAAGACCCCGCCCTGGCCCTGTTCGGCGGGTCGCCGTCGCTCATCGTGACCGCGCCAGTCAAAGTCCGCGGTGAGACGCTGGCCGTCATCTACGCCGACGACGCCGGAGGGAGGCCGCTCGGCGCCGTGGCCGACGACGCCGCGAGGCTCGTGGACCTTCTCCGGTCTTCGGCCATGCTCCGCCTCGAGCGGCTGACCCTCGAGTTGAAGGCCATTGCCGAGCTGCGCTCGTACGCCAGGATGTTGCTCGACGAAGTGGAGTACGTGTATTCGGCCGACGCGCGAGCCGGAAAGTCGGATTCCGAGCGGCTGGAGCGGCTGCAGCAAAACCTTCGCTGCGCGCGGGAGATTTATCAGCAACGCGTCAGCCCGGAAGGACCCGCCGCCGCAGCACTTCTCGGGGAAGAAATCGCTGCAGCCACCGGGAAACAGACGCACTTTGGCCGCGAGCTGGCTGTCGTCGCCGCCCGCACGCACACCGCCCTCGACCAGGTCTCGGCAAAAGCCGCGGCGCAGGCCTCCTAAAAGCGAGCTGATCGGCTCTTCAAGAAGGGGAATAGTTTGGCCGCAATCGGCTATACTTCCGCTCTTCTTTGCAGGAGGCACCATGATGAAGAAGTGGATAGGCGCGCTGTCGGTGGCGCTAGGAGCTGCGTCTTTCGCGCTCGGCCCGACTGCCGAGGCGCAACAGGCGGCACAGGAGATCCCGTTCGACGCTGACGTCAATTTCTTGAAGCTGCCGCCCGACATGAATCTCGGGGAAGCGTCCGGCGTTGCCGTCAACTCCAAGGGTCAAGTTGCGGTGTTCACGCGTACCAACAGCGCCGGAGGCCCCGCGTATGGAGCCACCGCGTCGCAGATCCTGCTCTTCGATCCGACCGGCAAGTTCATCAAAGAGGTCGGCAAGAATCTCTACGCGTGGTCGTACGCCCATACCGTTCGCTTCGACAAAGACGACAACTTGTGGGCCGTCGACAAGGGTTCGGACATGATTGTCCGGTTCAACCCGGAAGGTCGCGTCACCCTGGTCTTCGGCCGCAAGAAGGAGTCGTCCGACGAGGCCGAGCCATGGAAGCGGGTGAACCCGCCGCGGCCGCCAATCAATGGCCAGTTCCGCCAACCGACCGACGTCGCCTGGGATACCCAGGGCAACATCTACATCAGCGACGGCTACATCAACTCGCGCGTGGCGAAGTTCACCAAGGACGGCGACTGGGTCGCGTCAATGGGCGAGCCTGGCCGCGAGAAACTCGGCCAGCTGAACACGCCCCACAGCATCACTAACGACGCGAAGGGCTTCATCTACGTTGCCGACCGCGGTAATCGACGCATCCAGGTGATCGATCCGAACACAAATCAATTCGTGCGCCAGATCACCATTGACGTGCCGGTTCCGCCAAATGCTCGGCCGTGGATGGGCGCCGACCCGACACCGGAACAGGCGGTGGCACAGGCGGGCGCACCGTGGGCGGTCTGCATCACGCCACCGAACGCGAGTGGAACACAGTACCTCTACTCCTCTGATGCGTTCCCGGGGCGCGTCTACAAGCTGACGCTCGACGGTAAGGTCCTGGGATGGCTTGGGCGCACGGGACACGGACCCAAGCAGTTCGGCTGGATTCACGAGATCGCCTGCCCGAACGAAAACACCTTGTACGTTGGCGAGCTGTTGAACTGGCGCGTGCAGAAGCTGACACTGCACCCGACGGCCCAGGCCACGACCCGGTAGGCAGTCAGCCTCCGCCGGACCGCCGAATTTGTTCATTTCGGCATCTGGTCGTCTGGTCATTTTTATTCGCTCGAACCAGAAATGACCACATGACCAGATGATCAAAATGATCAGATTCGCGTGATCATTCAGACGGCCCTACCGACGCGTTCAGACCGAGGCGCGTGTCGTCGTAGCGTTTCACCTGCACGAGACAGGCGGCCATGAGCCGGCTGGCGGCCACGAAGTGGCTGGCCATGTCCAGCGTGTGGCGGCATCGTTCGAGGGCACCCTCGTAGTCGCCGCCGAAGTACCGCACCGTGGCGGCGCTGGTATTGAGCGTGAGGCACAACGGATCCAGCTCGCAAGCACGATCGGCCATCACAACCGCCTCGGCGGTGCGCTGCCGCGCGGCCAGAAAGACGGCGTAGTACCGCTGCGTCGCATCGTGATCCGGATTGACGGCCAGCGCCGCACGGTAGGACGCGGCCGCCCCGCCAAAATCCCAGTCGAGCGCTCGCCGAACTTCGGCGAGCGCAACATGCGCCTCGAATTCAGTGTGATCGAGCTCGAGCGCGCGTTCTGCAGAGGCCCGGGCGGCGGCAAGGGCGACGCGAGGCGCCTGCCGATAGTAGTCGGCCATCGTCACCCACGCTCGGGCGCGCGCCGAATACGCCGCGGCATAAGTTGGATCGAGCGAAAGCGCCTCATCGTAGTACGCAATGGCCCGCTCCAAGCCGGAATCGCCTGGCGTGTTCCAGTGGAAGCGGCCCTTCAAGTATGCCTGGTACGCTCCGGGGTGCCGCGTCCTCCCGGCACCTCGGTTCCGCTCCGGCAGGAGTTCGAGCGCGAGCGAGTGGGCGACCCTGGAGGCCACCTCCGTCTGAATGGCGAGGCAATCGACCACATGCCGGTCGTAGCTCTCGGCCCACAGGTGCGTCTCGCCCCGCGTCTCGATCAGCTGCGCGGTAATCCTCACCCGGTCCTTCTCGCGGCGGACGCTGCCCTCGATCAGGTAGTCGGCGTGCAACCATTGACCGATCTCGTTCGCTGTGCGCCCGCTGTTCCTGAGCGCCATGGCCGACGTGCGGGCGATAACGCCCAAATGCCGCGCCGAACGCTGGCCAAGCTGCGCGATGATCTCCTCGGTCAGTCCGTCGCTGAAATAGTCCTGCGCCCTACTCTCGCTGAGATTCTTGAACGGCAGCACGACGAGGCGGGGACGGTCGTCCGCGGGCGCACGCACGCGAGGACGCGGCCCTCGGTCGGTGCCGGCAACCCGTTCGACCGTTGCGATGAAGCGGTAGCCACGGCGATGCAGCGTCTCGACATAGCGTGGGTTGTCCGCCGTATCACCGAGCGCCGCGCGCAAGCGCTTGATAGCCGCGTTCACACTGTGCTCAAAGTCGACCGTCGTGCCATCCGGCCACAACCGCGATCGGAGTTCTTCGCGCGTCACGATATCGCCCGGACGATCGAGCAACACGGCCACAATCTGAAGCGGCTGCTCTTGGAGCCGCACGCTCACGTCGCCTTTCCGGAGCTCTCCCGCGCGGAGATCCACTTCGAAGCTGTCGAATCGGACGACTGCGGGGTCCATCTTCACCAGCATCCCTGAAAACGCCCTCGGTGACCAGATCCAATCGCGAGTGGACTGCCTGGGTCACCAACATGTCACCACGGAATCACCGCCGAGTCATTGAGGCGCGCGCGGAGGGACCGCACAGTGGGGCCATGCTCCCTCTTGCTGCAACCCTCCTCATCCTTATCAGGACGTACGACGCGTTCGGCGTGCCGGCGCACGACCTCGAAACCGCCCAGCGCGCCGCGGACGGCGCGCTGCGCACGGCCGGACTCCACACCGAGTGGACGACGTGCGAGTCTGTTGCCGAGGCCGGTCTCGCGTCCAATCGCTGCGTCGCGCTTCCGGAATCAGGGGAGGTGATCGTCCGCATCATCGGCGGACCGAGAGTCGAGAAAGACGACACCACGCTGGGATACGCGTTCGTGGATACCGCAGCGAAACAGGGTGTGCTCGCCACTCTGTACGCCGCCCGAATAGCGACGCTGGCCGACCAGGCCGGCATCGAGCGTGGCACCCTGCTCGGCCGGGCATTGGCCCACGAGGTCGGTCACCTACTCCTCGGCACGACGGCCCATACCCCGAGAGGTCTGATGCGCGCGCAATGGACGCTCGACGAGCTGCGGCGGCGCATAGAGAACGATTGGCTGTTCTCGGGGACCGAAGCTGCAGAAATTCGAGTGAAGCTCCTCGAGCGAACGCACACCGGGCCGATCGTGCCCGGAGATGCCCGTCCCCTTCAACTGGCGGCCCAGCCGCCGCTCACTTGCTCATGCCGGGCCTCTGCCGAGAAGGCGACAGCTCCGCGCTGACGGCGCAAGTTTCTCTCGCCAAGGCGCCTGGTATCCGACTTGCGGTAAGATCCACCACCCGCACGCCTTGGGTGCGGTCCAAGGAGGCAGGAGCCATGTACCGTCTCGCCGGATCAGTCCTTTTTGCCGGCCTTCTCGTCGCACCCGCGGTGTACGCGCAGCAGAGTCGCTGTGCCGACTGTCATTACGCGCAACCGAACGCCCCGGCGCCCGATCACCTGCTCAACTGGGACCGCTCGCCGCACGCTCGAAACAACGTCGGCTGCGAGAAGTGCCATGGCGGCAACAGCAACGTGTTCGAGCGCGTGATCGCGCACATGGGCATTCTCCACTCGTCCAACAAGAAGAGCCCGGTGTACCGGGCGAACCTGCCCGTCACGTGCGGCGGCTGCCACGTCGGACCGTTCGTCGCGTTCCAGGACAGCCGGCACTATGCGCTGCTGAAACAGGGCAACGCCAACGGACCGACCTGCTCCACATGTCACGACTCAGTTGCCGGAAACCTGCTGTCGGCAAAAGGACTCGAGGCGCGCTGCAACGGGTGCCACGGACCGAAGGAGGTCGCGCCTCGCGCGGAGCGGGCCCGCAAGGCCCGGGGCATGTACGAAGGCCTCAACGCGATCCGGCAGCAGCTCAGGCTCGCGGAATCGATGATCAAGAAAGTGGAAGACAAGCAACGGCACGCCGACCTGCTCGCCTTGTACCAACAGGCGCAGGTGCCCGTGACACGGGCGGTCAACGCTGGGCACAAGTTCGTCTACGACGACCTCGAGATGTATCTGGGCGTCGCGCAGGACCGCACCGAAAAGCTGTTGGCCAGCATCGTCAATCGAGCCAACGACTAATCATTGCCAAGGACACTTTGCGCAAGATGACCAACTGACAAGATGACCAACTGACCGAATTCCCGTTCGCTAGTGGGCGTGTGCTTCGCCGGCGGCAGCCGGCCCACGTCTCGAACGTCCGGCTGGTAAGAGTGCGGCGGTCAGGGCGAGAACAAGTACCACCGGTGGTAGCACGAGCGAGATGACGAATAAGGCAGCGACCATCAGACTCCTCATCCTTCCTTCACGCTGAAGCTGAGCGTGACCGAAAGCACGAACGGCGTCGGCAGACCGTTCAAGACCAGAGGCGAATAGCGCCATTGCTTCACGGCGTCGACCGCAGCCTGGTCGAGAAACTTCACCCCGCGCAGCACTCGCACCGATTCAACCGCTCCATCCACACCGACCGTCGCTTCCAGGATCACGATGCCGCCCACCTTGGCAACGACGGCAATCTCCGGATACGCAGGCTCCACGCGGCGGACGAGCGTCGGCGCCTGGATGTTCCCTCCGATGCGAACGGGGGTCTTCGGCGGGGGCGGCAGTGGTGGGGGCGGTGGAGGCGGCGCGGCCGCCACCAGACCACCGACGATGCCACCAACGACGCCGCCGGTGACGCCGCCCTCTACGCCCCCTGGAACGCCGGCCGCCTCAGCTACGACGCCTGGCGGTTCCGGACGGATCTCGGCCGGCGCTTCGATAGGGGCGGCGAACTGCCCGGCGGTGGGCGCAGGCTGCGGCCTCACGGGAACTGCCTTGGCGGCCGCAGGCGGCGGAGGCGCCGGAGGAGGTGGCGACGGGGGCGCCACCGGCTCGGCGGCCACGAAGGCCATCATTGCCGGCACCGTGGGCAAGGAGGCGGTCGCGTACAGCAAAGGTATCAAAACCACGACCGTGATGATCGCGAAGTGGCCGATCACCGACAGAAAGGTCGGCACGAACGTGCGGTCGTGAAATGGATGGCGAGGCCCGCCCGAAATGAGATCGAACATCGCAGCCTCCTTTCTCGGCCACTCGAAAACATCTCGATGGTCTCTCAGGCGCTGACCCGAGCCACCACCGGGACTGCGTCGGGCCGCACGAAATCGTGCTGCGGACTCCGAACGGTCAGCACCGGGCACGGAGCGGTGCGAACGACTTTCTCCGCCACGCTGCCGAGGACCGCATGGCCGACCATCCCCCGGCCGTGAGTGCCCATCACAATGAGGTCGATGTCGTTCTCCTTGGCGTAGTGAACGATCTCGCTGGCGGGAGAACCCGGGCGGACGGCGAACTGCGGCTTGAGCTGCGCCTGCTCGTGGGGCGTCACGATCTTCAGCAGCCGCTCGCGAACAGCGTCCTGAACCGATCCCTCGAGGCCCAGCGGGAACTCGGTTTCGAGATCCGTCTGCGCGCGGTCGCCGATGTGCAAGAAATAGAGCTCGGCCCCGAAGTTTCTGGCAAGGGCCATCCCGTACGTGACCGCGGCTCCCGAGGGGTCACTGAAATCGTGCGGTACCAGAATTCGCTTGAGTGCAATCATGACCATCCCTCCAGATGAAGCCCAGGCAAGCGGCGTACCGCGCGCCTGCACGGACTATGGCTCAAAAATCAGGCCTTTCGGCGGGTTGTGCCGAGAACACGTCGCAAACGGTCTGTCGGCACCGGGAAATTTCAATTGAGATCGGGAAAAACTCACAGCTACGCGCCCACCAGGGCGGGCTCCTGGCTTGGTTTCTCGACGGCGCCGAGACCGCACCGATTGATACGATCGCCGAGGGTCGATCGCTTGATCTGCAGCAGCTCAGCCGCTCGTGATTTGTTCCCCCCGCTGACTTTCAGCGCCCACCCGATCAGGTTCGCCTCCACCTCGCGCAGGCGGTCGTCGAGCGAGATGGGCGCGGTGGTTTCGTTCGAGGGGACCGCCGGCGGCGCGACTTCGACAGGCTGAACGCCGGCGCGGAACAGAATGCCGGGCGACACGCAGCCGATCCGAAGTGTCCCGCACGAGTTGATCTGCGCGATGCGCTCGCACGCGTTCTCGAGCTCCCGGACGTTCCCCGGCCACGAGTACCGCATGAAGGCCTGCCGGACAGCGTCGGAGATCGCCGGCATGTCTTCTCCGCGGCGCTTGAAGTACCGGCCGAGGAAGTGCTCCATCAGCGCGGGCACGTCTTCGCGACGTTCGCGAAGGGGCGGTAGCGTCAGCGGCAGCACGTTGAGCCTGTAGTACAGGTCTTCGCGGAACTTCCCGTCGGCCACCAGCTGCTTCACGTCGCGTTTGCTGCCGGCGATCACCCGCACGTCGATCGGCACCGTCCGGGTGCCGCCCAGGCGCTCGATCGTTCGGTTCTGCAGTACCCGCAGCAGCTTCACCTGCATCGACAGCGGCACGTCGTCGATGTCGTCGAGGAAGATGGTCCCGCCCTCGGCGAGCTCGAAGCGGCCCAGTCGATCCCGGATGGCACCCGTAAAGGCGCCCCGCTCGTGGCCGAACAGCTCGGACTCGATCAGGGTCTCCGAGAACAGCGCGCAGCTCACCGCCACGAATGGATGATGCCGGCGACGGCTGTTCTGGTGAATCAGCGTCGCGATCACTTCCTTGCCGGTGCCGCTTTCGCCGGTGATCAGCACGGTGCTGTCGCTGTTGCCGATGACGCGGAGGAATTCGAACACCGCGCGCATCCGCGCGCTGCGTCCGACAACAACCGAGTCCATTGTGATTGGCTGGGGGGTCATCTCCGCACCTCACACGAGACGGAGCGTCTCGAATTCCGGAATTTCTTCGCGAATGGCGGTCTCGACCCCGAGGTGCAGCGTCATGTGGGCGCTGGGGCACCCCGCGCACATGCCGGTCAGCCGCACGTCGGCGGAGTTGCCGTTCAGACCGAGCAGTTCGATGTCGCCGCCATCGGCCTGCAGAAACGGCCGGACCCGGTCGAGCACTCCTTGAACTCGTTCCCTGGAAACCATTTCAACTCCTTGCGGGATTCGCCTTTCGCTCGGGCCCACCCGCTTGATTATGCGGCGGGCGCATTTGGCATCATCGCCAAACGCGTTGTGGAATGAAGACGCCAGTTAGGGGGCAATGGCCGTGCCAGACACTAGTCTGCCGATTTTCCGGAGTATTGGCGGGTTTTCGGCGAATGCCGTCTACCGCCTCAAGTGAAAATGGGGATTTCTTCGCGTTGACG
>JBGPJH010000076.1:0-12145 GCA_041485305.1 Vicinamibacteria bacterium
AAGAATCTCGTACGAACGCCCCCACGCGACCAGAGCCTCGGTCAGCTCGCGGTGCAGCTCTTCAAGCCCCGGTGCTTCGTTGTGGATCGGGATGACCACGCTCAGTTCAGTCATGAGGTCACTTATAGTTTATCGACCTTTCTGCCGCCGCGCTCTGGTCCACATGATGTAGCCGGCCAGTGCCGCCGCCGCAAGGACGGCGAGCGACAGCGACACCTGTCGTCCATTCGCGTGGACGAACTCGAGCGCGCCGTCGCCGTACCGGAGCGCAAGCAGTCCCAGGCCAAAGAAGCGGAGGGCCCGGCCAATCGTAATCGCTACCGAGAAGCGTCCCACGCTGATGCCGCCGACGCCCGCCAGGAGCATGAAGACCTTGAACGGGGCCGGCGGCGGAAGCAGGCACGACACCAGCACGGCACCGGTCCCGTACCGCCGCAGTGTGGACGTGGCCCGTTCGACACGCTCTGCGCTGAAGCGCCTTCTGACGAGCGCTTCGCCGCCTCGGCGACCGATGTAGTAGAGCACCAGGCAGCCGGCCAGCGATCCGAGGGCTACGCTCGATGCGTACACACTCATCAACGACCTGTTGCGCGTGACCATCCAGACGAGCAGTAGATCGTTCAGCTCCGGCAGCGGCAGAAACGACGAATCGAGAAAGGCGACGAGAAACAGCCCGGGCGTTCCCCACGAGAGCGCGAGCGACTGGAGCCAGTCGACGACTCTGCCCATAAAATGAACAGATGATTATAATGTCGCGGCGGCGGGTGGTCGTGATGGCGATTGGCTCGATTGTGGTGCAGGCCTTCAGAGCCTGCCAGGCGGGGCCAGGCTGAACTGATCTTGCGACTCGAGGAATTTCTGAGAAACGAGCTCACATCGGACGCGCTAGAATTTGATGCTGAAGGTTGCTGTATATGTCCACCCGCCGAGATCGATCTTGCTTGCTGAAAATCCCTGGTCCGACGGCAGATCCCCTTCGGCCTTCTGATATCTGACTTCTCCGCCAAGTCCCCAGGATTTTGCCGGGAACCGGATGCCGCCAAGAATCACCGGGCCGGCTTTCGTTCCGGAGCCGACGAAGCTGTCGCGGAAAATACTCTGATCCGCAGTGTCTACGAACTGGCCGCTCTCGCTGTAACGCCACAAGAACACTCCGACGCCGGCGCCGATGTACGGTTGAATCCCGCTGGAGCGCCCCAGCGGCAGGAACCGGATCGTGGCCGTCAACGGCACGGTACGGAGCTTGAGCTGTTGCTCGATCTCCGTGCCATCCGGGTTCACCAGATCCAAGTAGACGGTTGGTACGGTGCGTCGGTAGAAGCCGACTCCGAGGCCCCCGTCCAACCACTCGCCTACCCCGACGAGGTATTCGGCGCTGGCGGTGGCACCGTTGAAGTCTTTGATCCGAAATGCCAGGAAGTCGAGATTGTTAACGAGCACGTCGCCGCTTCTGCCGCGAGTGCGAGCGTCCTCTCCGTGCGGCGTGAACGCACCGATGGAGAAGGTAAGCGACTGCTGAGCATAGGAAGTCGCGGGAGCGAACGCAGTTCCAAGTAGCGTTATGAGAAGAACCGTGAAGGGCAATCGTCGCATAAGGCTCCTCCATGAGGCGGCGACCGCGGCCGCGAGCCTGGCGCGCACCATCGTCTGAAAACGTGGGCGCATCGATTGGCAAAGCAGGAGCGATGCCAGAGCGGCGACGGAAAATGGGCGAGAAAAGAGGGGATGCGGGGCATTCTGTCTCTCCGGGGTATCAGCACGTCATCTTCTGTCGACAACAGGCGACGACTTGTTGCCTAGTCAGCTGAGCCGCCCTCCAGAGGGTGAAGGGTGCGATCTAGGTGCGCAGGACTTCGCGGCTGCGGATGACCTCGAGCATTGCGGCGTGAATCAGACCGTTCGTGGCGAGCACGTCACGACCGCGCGATGTGAACGGTCCTCCTTGATAGTTCGTCACCGATCCGCCGGCCTCGCTGACGATCAGCGCTCCTCCGGCGATGTCCCACGGCTGGAGGTCGCGCTCCCAGAATCCATCCATGCGACCTGCGGCCACGTAACACAGGTCAATCGCCGCCGACCCTAGCCGCCTGACCGCCCGCGCCCGGCCGACGAACGCGGCGAACAGGCCGACGATTTCGTCGACGCGCGTATGCACGTCGTAAGGAAAACCGGTGACCAGCATCGACTCGACAAGCGTCTGAGCGGCCGAAACGGCGATCGGCTGGCCGTTGAGATACGCCCCACCGCCTCGCTCGGCGCTGAACAGTTCCCGCCGGGTTGGGTCGTACACAGCTGCGACTTCCGCAACGCCACCCAGCTCGAGCGCGAGCGACGAGCAGAAAATAGGCACGCCATGTGCAAAGTTCGTCGTGCCATCGATGGGGTCGAACACCCAGCAGAGCCCTTGGGGCACGCTCGCGCTCCCGCCCAGCTCTTCGCCCAAAATCGCGTGGTCCGGAAAACGCTCCGCGATGAGAGCGCGGAACATCTGTTCGACGGCGACGTCGACCTCGGTGACCAAGTCGATCGTGCCTTTTTTATCGATGCGGACGGCGCGACCGAACTGCGCCATCATCATGTCGCCCGCGCGGACAACCGCCTCGATCGCGGTCGTCAGAAACAGGGGATTGTGCGCCATCCGTTAGGCTTCGGCGAAGTGACCGGTGCCGTTGCTAGGCGCCCGTTTGATCATCCGGATTTCCATGCCGCCTCCGGGCGCGCGCTGCAGCCGGACCTCGTCCATGAAGCTGCGGATGAGGAAAATTCCGCGGCCGCTCGCTCTGAGCAGGTTTTCGGGCGCGAGCGGATTGGCGAGCGCTTCGGGGTCGAAACCCTCGCCCTGGTCACGAACGTAAATCGTCAGCTGGGGCACGCTGTGGGCCGCTGTTTCGAACTCGACGACGACGTGTTTGGAACGATCGTTCTGGTTGCCGTGCTTGATCGCGTTGATCACGGATTCCCGGATGGCGACGCCGACCCAATGGATGGCGTCCTCGTCGAATCCGATGTCGCGGCCGAGGTGGTCGCTCACGAGCTGCACGAAGTCGACCATCTCGAAGGCGCTGCTGAATTCGAGTCGAACACTGAGCGGGTTCCTTGGCGTCATAGGCCAAAATGAATATAGCGTAAGATCGCGTCGATGGCTTCCTTCCCCGCAGCTACCATCATACCTGCTCGGCGCGTGCATGGCCGGCTGCGCGTGCCGGGAGACAAATCGATTTCTCATCGCTACGCACTGATCGCCGCTCTTGCCGACGGCCGCTCGGAACTGCGCAACTACGCTCCAGGAGCCGACTGCCGGTCGACCTTGACCTGTCTGCGAGGCCTGGGAGTCGACGTCACGATGGACCGTGACACCATCACAGTACAGGGACGAGGCTTCGAGCAATTCCGTTCGCCGTCGGCCCCGCTCGATGCGGGCAACTCGGGGACGACCATGCGGATGATGGCTGGGATCCTGGCGGCTCAGGTGTTCGACTCACAGCTGGTCGGTGACGCTTCGCTCTCCCGGCGGCCGATGCGGCGTGTGATCGAGCCGCTCGCACGCATGGGCGCGCGGATCGACTCGGTCGAGGGCCACGCGCCGTTGACCGTGCATGGGACCCCGCTGCAGGCGATCGCCCATCGGCCCGAGGTGCCGAGCGCGCAGGTCAAGAGCGCTGTTCTTCTCGCGGGCCTGCACGCCGCCGGCACCACCTCGGTCACCGAACCTGCACAGACGCGGGATCACACCGAACGGGCGCTCACCACGTTCGGCTTCCGGGTGAACATCGACGGTCTCACTGTCTCGGTCGATGGCGGCCAACGCGGCACGGCCCGGGCCCTCGAGATACCCGGCGACTTTTCGTCCGCCGCCTTCTGGATGGTAGCGGCTGCCGCCCTCCCTGGCTCCGAGGTGATTCTCGAAGGCGTGGGTCTCAATCCCACCCGGACTGCCCTCGTCGGGGTACTTCGCCGATTCGGCGCAGGTGTTCAGGTGCTCCAATCTCCGGCCCTGGCTGGCGAGGCGGCCGGCACCATCATCGTCACCGGAAACCGAACAGGGACGGTCGACATTCAGCCTGACGAGGTCCCGAGTCTCATCGACGAGCTGCCCGCTATTGCGGCGCTCGCTTCGCACGGCGGTCAAGTGAGCGTGGCTGGAGCCTCCGAGCTTCGCGTCAAGGAGAGCGACCGGATTTCGTCGCTGGTTGCCGGCTTCCGTGCCTTGGGAATTGCCGCCGACGAGCGGCCCGACGGGTTTGTCATCCGTGGGACGGGTGCACCAGCCGGCGGGGTCGCCGATGCGCAGGGCGACCACCGCCTGGCCATGGCGTTCGCCATTGCTGCCCTCTCCGCACGGGCGTCATCGCGCATCGACGGCTCGGACGCGGTCGCGATCTCTTATCCGGGCTTCTTCGAGACGCTCGACCAGCTCGTCTCGTGAAGACCGACAAGGTTTACCTCGTGGGGTTCATGGGCGCAGGCAAGACGACCGTCGCCAGAGCACTCGCGCGTCGTCTCGACTGGCGTGCCGTCGATATCGATGAGGCGATCGAGCGGCGCGAGCACGAGACCGTGGCGTCGATCTTTGCGAAGCACGGCGAGTCCCACTTTCGGGCCATTGAGCGGGCCGTGCTCATAGATCAGCTGCCGTCTCGGCATCTGGTGGTCGCGACCGGAGGGGGCACGTTCGCGGACCCGGGGAACCGCGCCATGATCAGTCACAACGGCGCCACCGTTTGGCTCGACGTCCCTCTGGAACGGCTGATTGCTCGCGTGCCGGCCGACGGCCGGCGTCCCCTTGCCGCGGATCGCGACGAGTTCGAGCGGTTGTACTGGGTCCGACGTTCGGCATACGAGCTGGCGCTCTACAGGGTTGATGCGGGCCGGTCGAGCGTGCAGGCTATCGTCGATCAGCTCGTCGACTGGCTGGAGCGCTGATGCGCTATCTCATTCTCGCGGACATCCATGCCAACCTGGAGGCGTTCGACGCCTGCCTGCTGGACGCCGCCGCGCGACGCTACGACCGCGTGCTCGTCCTCGGCGACATCGTCGGGTACGGCGCCGACCCCAACGAGGTCGTCACTCGTGTCCGGGCGCTCGAGCCGGTCGCGCTGGTCCGCGGCAACCACGACAAAATCGCTCTGGGGCTCGATCAAGCTGTCGGATTTCATGCGGCCGCGCGGGCGGCGGCGCAATGGACCCTCGACACGCTCACATCCGAGCACCGCGAGTGGCTGGCGGCACTCCCCATGGGGCCGATTGCCGTCGACGAGCTCGTGGAGATCTGCCATGGCTCGCCATTCGACGAGGACGCCTACATCTTCGACGAGCTCGACGCCTTGCACGCATTGAGGACCGCGACACGGCCGATCTGCTTCTATGGGCACACGCACCACGTGACGGCCTTCCGGCTCGCCGACGGCCAATTTTCGGCCGTTGGGCCCACCGGTGGCGATGCCGCTCTGGACCTCCGCGACGGCGCGAAGTATCTCGTGAATCCAGGGTCCGTTGGTCAGCCGCGCGACGGCGATCCGCGCGCGGCCTACGCCATCTTGGACACCGACAGAAAGCGCGTGGAGCTCGTCCGGCTCAGCTACGCCGTGAGCCTGACTCAGGAGAAGGTGCTGAAGGCGGGTCTCCCCGAAGCCCTCGCGCGCAGGCTCGCGGCCGGCCGGTAGTAGGGCTGGTGGGGCGGGTTGGGCTGGTGGCGCAGGACGGACGGGCTGGGTTGGCAGGGTTGGGCAAGTCGGGGGCTGGGCCGGTGGGGTTGGGCAGGATGGGTTAGTGGCGGGCGACTGTCGATCCCGATTCACCAGCCTTTCTCGCTGCGCGTTCTTCCCGCTTCCGAAGCTCCATCGCGTACGCGTCGCGCGCGGCGCGCGAGCCCAGAACCCATCCGAGCACGACGCCCACCAGCAAGACGGCGGGGATGAAGAGGAAGTGGCCTGCCGTCACCGCCTGCTTGCTCCCTGCGACCGTCGCTCCAGGTCGCGCATTTCCTGCTCGACTTTGCCGATCCGTCGCCAGATCGTCCACAGGTAGAACGTCATCAGAACGAGGAAGAAGGCGTAGGCCCCGATCAGGAGCGGCGCGGCCGGCAGCTGCTGTCCCGGGGGTAACTCGCCGGCAGGGACGAAACCATCCTGCGCGGACGATGGCGGCTGGAGGGCGAGCGCTGGTACGCCGGTCAAGCACAACGACATGATGAGCACGAACAGACGCTTGGACATCTTCAGTCCTCTGCGGCGAGATACAGCTGATCGAGATCCGCGCGGAGATCCTGCAGCCTCATTCGCGCGATCAGCAACGAGACAAACAACAACATGAAGGCGCCGGTGCAGAACCAGACGACCCCCCACATGACGGCTCCCCCTGGAGTGTCGGTAAGGGTTCTCATGACGCTGGTCTTGGGATGCACGGTCCGCCACCAGTCGACCGACTTGTAGACGAATGGCGCCGAGGCGGCTCCGAAGATGCCCATGGCTGCGGCGAGCTTCTCCGCCCCCGGACCGCCGAACTTCCGCACGAGCAGGTATCCGCAGAAAATCAGCTCGACCAGAAATGCCATCGTGAGGCGCGCATCCCACTGCCACCAGACTCCCCAGGCCTTTCTGGCCCAGAGCGAACCGCTCACCATGCCAAACAGAGCGAAAACAACCACGAGTTCGGCGGCCGCGACTCCGATGCGGTCGGCCCTCGGGCTGCCTTTAAACAGGTAGACGGCGCTGGCCAGCCCACAGACCACTAGTCCAGCGGTGACCGCGATCCACGTGGAAAAATGAAAGTAGAAGATCTTTTGCACGAGCAACATCGTGGACTCGTAGGGCGCATTCGCGATCGCGATCGGCGCATAGGCAAACATCGCCGCAGCTCCGATTAGAAATGGAACGAAGACTTTTCTCATAACCCTCTACCTTCTAGCCCACCCGCCCTACCCGCCCTATTCGGTCATCAACGGCTCGAATGTCCACAGCGCCAGCGTGACAAATACCACATCGAAGAATGCGAGGAGCGTGATCCACAGCGTGGCCATGGCCTCGTCGGGCGTCGATTCCAGAAGGGCCGATGTGCCGCGCACACCAGCAATGATCACTGGAATAGTAATCGGATACAGCAGGATCGGCAGCATGACATCGCGCGTTCTTGCCCGAATGAGCATCGCCGCAAATAAGGTGCCGACCGCCGCATAACCGATCGTGCCTAGCACGAGCAACGCGCCTACCAGGAGCGGCCGCCCGAAGAGCGGTGCATTGAACAAGAACGCAACCATCGGCACCAGGATCGCCTCGGTCGCCAACATCAGCGCGACGATTCCCAGAAGCTTCCCGAGGTAGATCGCGGGCCGCGGGGCTGGCGCTAGTAACAGCGCTTTCAGCGTCTCGCCGTACCGCTCGCGTTCGAAGGTCCTGCCCAGCGCGAGCGTGCCGGAAAACGCAATCGCGATCCACAGGATGCCGGCCGCTGCGTCCTCCACGGCCTGCCCCTCTTTGACGAACGCGAACGAGAAGATCGCAACGCATGAGACCGCGAAAAATAGCGTGGTCGACAGAATCTCGTAACTTCTCAGCTCGATCGCAACGTCTTTCTTCAGAACAAGAAGCGCAACTCTGAAGAACATATCACCCGCCACCGACAATGGCGCGATAGCGCTGCCGGACCCCACCGGGCGCCGCCGAATCGGCGAGCAGCCGACCGTTGTGCAAGACAGCCATCCGCGTGATGAGTCCGTCGGCCAGATCGAGATCGTGCGTTGCGAGGACGACGATCGCCCCGTCGGCGGCCAGATGACGAAGGCGAGTCGAAACGAGCCCGACGGCGCGATCGTCCAGGCCCGTAAACGGCTCGTCGAGCAGCACCAATCGCGGGCGATGGAGGAGCGCCCGCTCGAGCGCGAGCCGCTGCCGCATCCCGCGCGAGAACGCGAGCACCTGGTCTGCGCTGCGATCGCCGAGCCCGGCCGAATCGAGCGCCACGCCAATGGCGGCTCCGTCTGACAGGCCGTACAAGTGCGCGAAAAACTCGAGGTTCTGGCGCGCCGTCAGCTCCGGATACAAATGCAGCTCGTGGGCCAGGACTCCGATTCTGCCGCGGATGTCGGCGCCCGCTCGGGAGACGACGGCACCGCGATATGTGATCGTCCCGCTCGTCGGCGCGACCAAGGTTGCGAGCATGCCGATCAGCGTTGACTTGCCGGCGCCGTTCGGTCCGAGCAGGCCCAGAATGTCGCCCCGACCGACGGAAAGCGAGACGTGCGAAACCGCACGGCGCCGACCGAAGTGACGCGACACGTCAATCAGCTCGACGCAGTCGAAGTCGGGCGTCACGCCGCGACGCCCGCGCGGTCCGCCGGCTCCGGGCTGGTATCGTCGCTGTCGAGGGCGCCGTAGACATGCTCGAGAAGGGCCAGTAGTTCCTCGCGGCGCGCCCCGTACCGGGTCTGGTCGACGCGTCCACGGCGCCGGTCCTGCTCGAGCCGGACGAGATCCTGGAAGAGCTTTTCCCGACGCGCGATCAGCCGCTTACGCTCGGCACCAGACTCCGATGGATCGGCGGACCCCCTCGCCGCCCAACCCCCGACGAGGATGATGAGAGCAGCAAGCGTCAGCGTAATCCATCGTGGCGCCGCGCTGCGATGCGGAAGGCTGGACAACGTGAACCGCAAGCTCTGGCCCGCAGGCACGGTCCCGCCTGTTGCGGCAATGACGGTTGCCCCTTGGGCCGGCACATCCTGCTGTCGATCGATCTGCGGCGACGACAGCTTCATGTTGCCGACCTTCTTGGCAACGATGGTGAGTTGTTCGAGGGTCGCCGGGAACTTCTGGGAGATCTCGAGCGTGCCACCCGACACGGGCAGGTCTGCCGCCACGCGCACCGCCGTCTGCCCGGGTAGAAACGGCCCCGCGACGCGCACATGGGGTCCGCTGATGCTGACCTGCGGCGACGAGCCTTCGAGCACGGCCGTGCCGACAGCACCGGCCGGCATGTCGAACGTGAACGGCAAGGGCGGGTTCACAGGCGACCGCGCCGTATTGGAGACTTCCAGCAGGTAGTAGATCTGCACCACCTCTTCGGCTGGCTGAATGACGATCCGCGACTCGCCTCCGAGCACAACCTGGCCAGTCACTGGCGGCGCGCTGGCTTCGGCTGCCTTCTGTTTCTCTTTTTCCTTGTCGGTCGCCACCAGCATCAAGCGGATGCCGCCCTGTGCCGGCGCCGGGAACTCCTGCGACTCGAGCCGCTCGCCGTCCACCACGGCAACGGCTTTCACCGTGGCGCCTGGAGGCAGGCTTGGAAACTCCGCGCGACCCGCATCATTGGTGTTGACGGTTTGCACTTTGTCGCCGACGCGCAGCTCGACAGGATGCTTTTTGATGTTGTTCGACAAGTCCCCCCGAATCAGCCGCACCGATACGGTACCGGAAGGGAGGTCTTCCACCGGGCGTGGGATGCCCGACATTTGCTTCGGGTCCGGCATCTGTAACTGCGCCGAGAGAGACGCAACGCCGCCAACGAGCACCGAAAAGATGCACGGCACGGCGGCGCGGGCGCGTATCGACAATACGATTCTCTTCATCGGCCCTAAAGCTTGGCGCCACATTCCTTGCAGAACCGAGCGTCGGGCTCGTTGGCCGTCGCACATCGGGCACACGCTCGCTTCGACAGCGCTTGTGACTCTTGGGGCTCGGCACCCGGGGCCGAGCCGACCTTGTCCTTCGCGGCGACATCACCCAGCCGTTTTGCGAGGTCGCGCTCAATCACCGTTCGGTAGCCCGCCCCGGCGTCGAGCTGCTTCATCAGGCGGGTCGCGCGCGCGCGGAGCCGCCCTGACATCTCCCGGAAATCGTCCTCGGAGACCTTCCCCATTGCGCGATCGAACTCTAGGTCTTTGATCGCACGGAGCGCCAGCACCTTCTCCCGCTCTAGCGCCGCGCGGGTCCGACTGCCGACGACGGCAACGCGATCCTCCTGGGGTGTTACGAGCGGGCGTACCGCGCGAAGGGACGCCAGCCCGACAAGCGCCGTCGCGCCCATCAAAACCGCCAGCGTGATGACGAGGGTGAGGCCGTGGCCGCGGACGAGAAACGTGACGGCCGTCGCGCACCCGAGCGCTGCGAGCACGAAGAATTGCCAGGGCTGCAAACCGTCCCTGTGGGAGGCGCTAGTCGAGGTCTCGGAGCTCATCGTCGAGCCGCTCGTCGAGCTCGGGCTCAGCCGCAGCCGACGACTCGGGAAGCCCGTCGTGCCTGCGGGACCAGCGGACGGCGACCAACCCGACCGCGCCAGCCGCGCCGCCTCCGACCACGAACGGCAATAGCCACGCCAGACGACTGAATCCCTTGTCGATTGGCGCTCCCAGCATTTCCTGGCTGCCGTAGCTCTGGACGAACGCAGCCTTGATCTCCTCGCGCGACTTTCCTTGATCGACCAGAGCCGCCAGCTCTCCGCGCATTTTGTGCGAGGTCTGGCACGGATCCTTCCGGCACTCCGCAATGTTGGTGTGCCCGCAACCGCAGGTGCATACGATTTCGTGCTGGAGCTGGCGCTCGAACTCGGTGCGGGCGTAGTACGAGGTCTGGGTATCAACGCCGGCCACGCCGGGCATTCCCGCCTGCGCACGCAGCTCCTGGCCGCCGCCGTAGACCAGTATGAGCATGAGCAACGCTGTGGTCGCTGCCTCGACCGGCATCTTTGCCAGCGCGAACGAATACACCCGCTCCGGCAGCAAAGCGATGCCCGTCCCGAACGCGATGACGCCGAAGCCAAGCCAGATCCAGTCCACCAGCGGGTTGATCATGATCTGAAGCGGCGCGACCTGCGACGCAGCCGTGGACGGGTCGTTCGACGGCATCACCAGGTACAAGTCCTCGGCAAAGCCCCTCCGGATGGCGACCTCGGTCGTTGGTTCCTGCTCGTGCCGGCGGAACGCCCACTTTGCCGGATACATCGTGTCAATCTGCTTGCCGTCCCGGAACACAGCGAGGTAGGCCGTCGTCATCTGCTTCTGGCCGTCGTCGTGCACTTTGATGCCGTCATTGCGGATCGTGTAGCGGCCGACCGTGACCTGCTCGCCCAGCTTCAGCGCCACCTGCTGGTCGATCTTGTAGGCGCTCCCGGCGAAGCCGAGGAACATCAGCACGATGCCCACGTGGACGATGTAGCCGCCGTAACGGCGCTTGTTGCGTCCAACGAGGCCGACGATGGCCGTGAGGAAATCGGTGCCGGTGTTCCTGCGGCGCACGTTCGCTCCGCGCCAGAATTCCTGGACGATCGTGCCGACGACGAACGCGCTCAGCGCGAAGCAGGCCAGCGAGGCCCAGTTGCGCAGCCCGAGCGCGCCCAGCGCACCACCGGCCACGATGGCCGACAGCGTCGGCCACATGAACTGGTTGCGGATGTTGACGAGGGTGGACTTTCGCCAGCCGAGGAGCGGTCCGACGCCGGTCATGAACAGCAGGATCAGTCCGATGGGCGCCATCCACTTGTTGAAGAACGGCGCGGCCACCGTCAGCCGCGTGCCCGTGACCGCCTCGCTGAGCGTCGGGAACATCGTCCCAAACAGGACGAAGAACGCCGAGAACAGCAGAATCCAGTTGTTCATCATGAACGCGGCTTCGCGCGACAGCCACGAGTCCAGCTCGTTCCGCGAGCGCAGAAGCGGCAGCCGGTAGATGACCAGGCCGAAGCTGAACGTGAGGATGGCGACCATGAAGCCGGTGAAGAGCCACGCCAAGACCCGGTCCTGGCCAAACGCGTGGACCGACTGCACCACGCCAGAGCGCGTCATGAACGTCCCGAAGATCGTCAGAAAGAATGTGACGATGACGAGCGTCACGTTCCAAATGCGGAGCATGCTCCGCCGCTCCTGCACCATGACCGAGTGCAAAAATGCGGTGGCCGTGAACCATGGCAGGAGGCCCGCGTTCTCGACGGGATCCCACATCCAGTAGCCGCCCCATCCAAGTTCCTCGTACGCCCAGATCATCCCCAAGGTGAGGCCGAAGGTCAGGAACAGCCAGCTGAACATCGTCCAGCGGCGGACGGCGCGTAGCCACGAGTCGTCAAGGTGTCCGGTCGCGAGCGCGGCTATGCAGAACGCGAACGGGATTGTCATGCCGACAATGCGCGTGTAGAGCGATGGGGGATGATTCGCCTTGCTGTA
>JBGPJH010000077.1:0-12118 GCA_041485305.1 Vicinamibacteria bacterium
ATTCGTGACATAACTCCCGGGCGGGGCATCCCGCCTGGCTACGTTGCTCCTCGCTCAAATACTCCCGGTATTCTCACTCTTCGCGCCTTGCCAGGCGGGCGCCGCGCTCCGGGAGTTACGCCACGAATCACGGGGACAGGACACCAGCATCGAGCGCGCGGTTCTCGACCGTGATGCGCCGAAGCATCAGCGCACCGAACGCGAGCATGCCGAGCGGACCGCTCACACGCGCGCCAGCCATGAGCGCGACCGCCGCGAGCTCGCCGACGACGGCGACGTAGTTCGGATGGCGAAGGTACCGGTACGGTCCGGAGGTGACGCGCGTGTCGCCGGGCACCAGGATGAGGCGAAACGTCCAGCGCGGTCCCAACGTGAGGATGGCCCACCATTTGAGAGCCTTCGCCAGGGCAAACAGGATCGTGCCCACACCGAACCAGGACGAATGCCCGCGAACAGCGCCTTCGAGGATCATCAGCAGAAACGCCGCCGGATAGGCCACAGCCATCGCGCGATACACATCCCCCGGCGGCTCGATGCCGCCATGCAGCCTCTGGGCTGCTTCGTGGCGCGCAGCTCGGCGGGCCTCGACCAGCAGGAACACGAACACGAGGAACACAATCAGGACGCTACGCACAGTCACGTAATGGCTCGGCAAGAGTCTAACTTTTGAGCTCGCCGAATCTAAGCTGAGAGCCGAAGCTAGATCCGTCCAATAACGATCGCGCTGTTCTTCGACCCGAAGCCGAGGCAGTTGCACAGGGCGGCTTCGACGCCTGCCGCCCGCCCCTGGTTGGGGATGTAATCGAGGTCACACGCCGCATCTGGGTGGGTCTGATTGATCGTCGGCGGGAGAAATCCGCGATCGATGGCGAGGGCGGACGTCACGATGCCGGCAGCGCCGCTCGCGCCTTGAGGATGGCCGATCATCGACTTGACCGACGAGCCGGCGAGCCGGTCGGCGTGCGGCCCGAAGACCTGCCGGATCGAGCGCGACTCCACCGCGTCGTTGAGCAGCGTCGACGTGCCGTGGTAGTTGACGTACCCGATCTGCTCGGGTGGACGCGCCGAACGCTCGACGGCCATGCTGATGGCCCGCACGATCTCCACGCCATCGGGCGCCATCTGGACGCGGTGATACGCGTCGCACGTAGACGCGTAGCCGTCGATGGAGGCATACATCTTCGCGCCTCTCGCCCGGGCCCGCTCCTCCAGTTCCACCACGACCATCCAGGCGCCCTCCCCGAGTACAAAGCCGTCGCGGCCGCGATCGAAGGGTCGAGACGCTTCGGCGGGGTTGTCGTTGTATGCGGTGGACACCACCCGCATGCGCGAAAAGCCGAACATCATCCCCGGCGTCACGCAGGCGTCGGCGCCGCCCGACAAAAGGACGTCTGCTTCACCTGAACGGATGGTCGCGGCCGCGTACGCAATGGCGTCGGTGGAGCTGGTGCAGCCGCACGAGAGCACGTGGCTGATCCCGTGCAGGCGGAGCGAGATCGAGATTTCACTCGACATCATGCCGACAATCGCCAGCGGGATCGCGTACGGCGTGACCTTCCGGCCACGCTTGACAAAGAAGTCGTAGTATTGCCGCTCGCCCACGTCGATGCCACCGCCGCCGCTGCCGATGAGCACGCCGGCGCCGGGCTCGCCGATGCCGAGCCCTGCGTCGTGCCATGCTTCCCGAGCCGCGATGACGCCAATCAATGCCGCGCGGGAGTAGCGCTTCGGGTCAGCGCGATACCCCGGATCCCGCACATCGTCGCCGTCGAGCGGCGGTACGTCGTCGATCGACACGCCGGTGACCGGGGCCGCCACACGGCATGCGAGCTCGGACGCGTCGAACTCGGTAATGGCCCGAGTGCCGCTGCACCCGCGGCTCACGTGCTGCCAGAAGCACTCGCGCCCGACCCCGAATGGCGAGACGACGCCGATGCCCGTAATCACCACGCGGGGCCGACCGGACTGGCGCATGTGAGAGATATTATCCTTTTCACAGGGCAGCCGACCCCGCGCGCGTCTGCCCCAGCGAAGGGCCGGCCTTTCAGGAGGTGCTTAAAGTCGCCCTGCCGCCGGCCGATAAGCATAAGTAGGGGGTCTACACCTCGCTCATGCACGGCGCCTTGTCTGTCGCGGCCCTCACGCTCGCTGTCGCCGTCGCCGTGCCTGCGGGCCAAGGGGGGGAATCCGCCTCGATCTCAGGCCACGTCAAGCTGACACGTACTCGCGGCACGCCGCTGCCTTCCAACATCTACCAGCCCCGCGCGGTCGGCAACCGGAGCGCGGAGCTCCCTCCAGAGATCAAGAGCGTCGTCGTCTACCTCGCCGGCGTGACGTTTCGCGGCGCGCTGCCGGTGTCGCACCCAGCGATCCGCCAGGAGCACGAGGAGTTCATGCCGCGGGTCGTCGCGATCACCCGCGGGTCCACGGTCGATTTTCCGAACGCCGACATGATCTTCCACAACGTCTTCTCCCTCTCGGGCGCGGCGACCTTCGACCTGGGACGGTTTCCAAAGGGGCAGAGTCGATCGGCCACGTTCACCAAAGCGGGACTGGTCAAGGTGTACTGCCACCTCCACTCGCACATGAGCGCGTCGATTCTGGTGCTCGACCATCCGTACTTTGCGATTCCAGACCTGGACGGTTCGTTCACGTTGCCGACGGTTCCTCGGGGCACTTATAAGGTGGTGGGGTGGCACGAACGCGTGGGCGAACGCTCGGCCATCGTCGAGGTGCAGGCCGGCAGGTCGGCCTCGGTTGAGCTGGTGCTGCCGGTCGAAGACTCGAGGTGAGGGTGCTCCCTCAACCACCCCGGCTGATCGTCAAGACGCTCGCGGTCACGTTCGTCACCGCCGTCCTGCTGCTCGTCGTCACATTCGTCGTCGTTATCGTGATCGTGCGCGAGCAGGTTCGCGCGAGCGTGGCCGCCAACCTCGAGTCCAGCCAGCGCATGTTCGCCGCCATCGAGAGCCGCGAACGACGGGAACTGCAGGCGCAGGCAGCTACGGTCGCCGAAAGCCCGACGCTCAAGGCAGCCCTCGACACCTACGCCGCCGAGTCGCGGTTTGGCAACGAAGTGGTGCGCGAGCAGCTGCTGAACACGATGACGCGCGAGCTCGACAAGGTCGCCGCACGCGTCGAGGCCGATGCCATCGTGGTGGTCGATCACGATCAGACGGCGTTGGCCGCCGCGGGCCCGCTCGCAGATCGCTGGCCGCCGGGGCGGCGCGTCGCTTCCGTCGAGGCCTCGAAGATCTCGGACGCGTTCGACGGCGTGGTGCACATCGAGAACAGGACGTTCAGCGTGGTCTCGGTGCCGTTGCTGCTCGGCGACGGCACCAGCATCGGCGCGCTCTATCTCGCGACGAGCCTCGATCGGCGATACGCGCAGAAGCTGGCCGAACTCGCCCGAACCCACACGGTGATTGTCAGCAACGGCCTGGTCGTCGCCAGCACGCTCTCGCACGACACCGAACGGCAAGTCGAGTCGCTCGTCTCGACATTGAGCACCGGCGCTGGCGCAATCGAGCTCAACGGTGAGTCCCATGCGTTCCGGCGGCTGGTGCAGGTCGGCGACACAGGCTTTTACGCGCTCGCCTCGATCGACGAATCCGCCCGAGGCGCCACGACGGCGATTATGAGGACCCTCGTCTGGATTGCGATCGGGGCCATGTCGTTCGCCCTGCTCGGCAGTATCTGGCTCGCCAACCTGCTGAGCGAGCCAATCGGCCGCCTCTCCTCGTCGCTCAAGGCGATGGCCCGATCGCGAGACTTCGATGCCCGGGTGCCATTGACCGGATCGAGCCGCGAGCTGGACGCGCTGACCGAGACGTTCAACCGACTGATGGCGTCGGTGTCGGCCGCCGAAGCGCAGACAGAAGCTGCCTACACCGGGGCAATCCGCGCGTTGGCTGCCGCGCTTGACGCGCGCGACCCGTATACGGCTGGCCACTCCGAGCGCGTGAGCGTCCTATCGATCGGAATCGGTCGCGCGCTGAACCTCCCGGCCGACGACCTCGAAGTCCTCCGGCTCGGGGCCCTGTTGCACGACATCGGGAAGATCGGCGTGCCCGACGATGTGCTCCGCAAACCGAGCGCTTTGACGGCCGCCGAATACGATGCGATCAAGCAGCATCCGGTGCTCGGCGCGCGGATCCTGCGGCCGATTCCGTTTCTGTCTCGCCACATCCCAATCGTCGAGCTCCATCACGAGCGTCCCGACGGCCGCGGCTACCCTCACGGCCTGCACGGCGAGGACATCCCGCTGCCCGCCCGCATCGTGCACGTGGCGGACGCGTACGACGCGATGACGAGCGCACGAGCGTACCGCAAAGCCCTCCCCGCGAGCGAAGCCTTTCGAGAGCTCTGGCGCTGCGCGGGAACGCAGTTCCATGCGGAGATCGTCGGCGCACTGACCACCGCGCTTTCGGGGGTACCGGCCGCCACCGGCGCGCCAATATTGGAGGCGGTCAGTGCGTAGAAGCCTGCATCCCAACCGTTGGGGCCCTGGCGTTTCGGACCTGACGAGTGGATGTCGACCCTCGGCCATCCTCGTCTTGCTAGTGCTCTGGGCCGCCCCAGCGTCGGCACAGTCGGTCTCGCGGTTCAGCGTCGACAGCGCGGTCAGCGTCAACCAGTTCGTCGGCGAGAACGCCGGCGACCGACCCGACATCGTCGTCGATATCACGGCGTCTGCTCGGCTGGGGAACGGGTGGGTGGCCTACATCCGGCCCTGGTTCCGCCAAGCGTCGGACGACCCGTATGCACGGAGCACCGAGATCTACCAGGCGGCGGTCCAGTACGAGCGGAGCGGTCGCATCTCGACACGAGTGGATCTCGGGTACATCCTCTCGCCGATCGGGCTCGGCCTGATGGATATGCGTGCCGACACGAATCCGACAATCCTGCCGCACCTCAGCTATCTGGTGCCCATGCCCGTGTTCGACGCGGGCGCACCGCGAGCGTTGCCGATCGCGGCGTCCTATCCGCTTGGCGGACAAGTCACAGCATCGACGACACGATGGGATGCGCGCGTCGCGCTCCTGGCCTCGCCACCGAACCGCTCGTTCGTGCTCTACGCGGCGCATCCGAACCCCTCGTCGAGGCCCATCGTCGTCTTTGGCGGAGGGATCGCTCCGAAGACCGGCCTGCGAGTTGGCGCCGGGTTTGCGACGGGCGAGTATGCGAGGCCGGGCGAGCTGACGCGCCTCTCGTTAGTCGGTCGCGGCTTGAAAATGCTGTCGGTTGAAGGGGAATGGGCGTTCGGCTACACCAAGCTGAGCGGGGAACTGACGCACGATTCGATCGAAACGACGACCGGCACGGAGACGGCCGACGAGTGGTTCCTGCAAGGCGTGCATACGCTGACGCCGCGTTGGTTCGTCGCGGGACGCCACGAGGGAGCGAGCGCCCCTCCCCTGCGCGTGGGTGCGATTCCGCCGTCGCGAAGAACCCTGCGGATCTCGGAAGCCACGGTGGGCTTCCGACTCTCGCCTGAGCTGACGCTGCGGAGCAGCTTTGTCGCGCGCCAGCTGTACTACAGCCCTATTCGGGATCGGCAGGTCGGCGCATCCCTCGTATGGGCGCGCCGCTGGTGGTAGGTTCCCAGTTGCACTGCGGCGATCTTTTTTCACACGATCGGGTTGACGCTCTCGGGCCTTCGTACGCGGGCCTCAGCGCAATCCGTGAAGGGCCGCCTCAGCACTGCACGCGGCATAGGGCCCTGGGAGAAAGAGGATGTACTCCAGGATGGTCATCATCGGCGGCGAGACGGCGGTTTTGAATCGATAGGCGTCAGGACCGCTCGTGTAGGCCCGATACCGCTCTTCGGCTACCAGACTCGGCGACCAGGCTGCCGGGTCGTGAAGATTTCGGTCGAGCGCCGCCGGCAGCGGCGTCTCCTGGTGGGTCCACGGCTGAATGCGGCGCAAATAGTAATACGTGGGATGCCATATCGCGCTGTTCGTGTCCACGTACAGGCCAGGCCGGGCGCCACCGCCACGCGCCTGGACGTCGCGGATGCAGTCGCGGACGCTGCGCAGCGGGTGACGCTCCGCACCCAGGCGCGGCAGCGTGTCGAAATACCGGGAGACGGGAAGCAGGCTCAGGATCGCCACCACGACCAGGAGTTGCGCCGCGCGCGCGCTGCGCCCGGTCACGATGGCGGCGAGCCCGATCGCCAGGCACGGGCGCAGAACACCGGAGCTCTTGAAGACGAGCTCGCGGGTTAATGCGATGCGAATCGGAATGTGGATCGCGGCCACGACGCCGAGGATCGCCGCGACCCCAATCACCAGCGTCGCCGTCGGTCGCAGCCAGGTCCTTGTTCCCGCCGCATTCAGGCGCGGCAGCCACCGCGCGAGGAAGTCCTCTGCCGCCTCGAGCAGCCTCCGAAGCGGGGCCAGCGCCAGCATGGCGGCGAGCGCCACCGTGTAGCCGGCGGCGAGGGCGAGCGGCGGAAGAAAGGCGTAGACGTAGTGATAGAGCTTGGAGCTGCCGAAAGAGATGAGCCCGAGCGGCAGCGAGGCCCAGAGCAAGACGACCAGCCCTCCAGGCGACCGACGCCGCACCGTCTGCACGAGGAGAACGACCATGCCGACCACCACGAGCCACGCGACTCCCGACTCCGCGAAACGCTTGTACACGCTCACGATGTAGAAGTTCCAGGGGTTTAGATGAAGCGGGTCGAGCGACGCGGTGAACCGCGTATAGACGTGCGCTCCAAACATCGTGTCCCACACGACACGACCGAAGCGAAGCTGGGCATACACGAACCACGGGGCCGACAGCCCGAGGACCAGTGCAAGAACCCCGGCCCAAAGGCGCCAATCCTGGGCCGCCTTGACGCGAGACGAGCGCAGGCCGAGAACGCTGACGCCGAGCACGAGCGGCAGGAACGCCACGGCGACGAATTTCGTCATGAAGCCGAGCACGAAATACAGGCCGGTCAGAGCAGCGTGCAGCCGCCTCCTCTCCGGACGCTCGGCTGCCTCCCAGCCCAGGAAGTGAAAGACGCCCCCGCAGTACGACAACAGGAGGGCGCTCTCCATATTGTTGGTGCGCAGGCCATGGGCGAAGAGGAGCGGCGCGTGCACGAAAAGGAGAAGAACGGCCACCAGGCCGCACACCGGGCCCGCGAGCGCGCGACCGGCCGCGAACACATAGAGGAAGGCCGCCCCGCCAAAGACCGCATCCCAGAAGCGGAGTCCGAACTCGTTGTGCGGCAGGATACCGGCACGAATGGGCGCCGCCACGATCCAGAACTTCAGGGGTGGTTTTTCGAGGAAGACGTCGGTCTCGCTGGGGCTGCTCTTGGGAGCCAGCCAGTCACCGATTTCGAGAATGCGATCGACAGCGAAGGAGTGGGCGGCCTCGTCGGTTTCGAGGTCGGTGCGTCCGAGACCGACGAACAGCGGGAAGCAGAACAGCCCGAGCACGAGGGCCAGCCCGAGCCGGCCCGGGCTCAGTCCTTGATGCAAGTGACGAGCGACCAGATCCGCGGGACGTTCACCTTCTCAATCGACACGGGCTTGAGCTCGGCCTGCGCGAGAAACGCCGGCAGGTCCAGGTCCGACTTGAACCCGATGTGTACGGTGAAGGGCGAAATGGCACGCTCGAGCGACGCGAGCATCGGATTGGGGCTGCGAAAATGGTTGAGAATCACAATCCGCCCGCCCGGACGGCACACCCGGCGCATCTCGCGCGCGACGACGACCGGATCGGGGACCACGCTGATCAGATACGGCGCGTAGACGATGTCGAACGTGCTGTCGGCGAATTTGATGTCGGCGGCATCCATTTCCAGCAGCCGCACGTTCCAGATGCCCTTGCGAGCGACGCGCTCACGCGCTATTTCGAGCATGGGGCTCGACAGGTCGATGCCTGTCACCGCGCAATCCCGCGGATACAGCGCAGCGTTGATGCCGGTGCCAACCCCGACTTCCAGGACGCGGTCGCCGGACTGGATGCCCATCCGCTGGATCGCCTGCAAGCGGCCCGCATGCAGCGTCGGGCCGAATGTGAAGTCGTAGACCGACGCCAGCTTCTCGTAGACGCCGGTGACGAAGTCGTTTTCGACGGCGGTGACGGACAAGGCGCGGGTCGCGACGTCGGATCCGATGAACTCTTCGTCCTTGGACGGACTCGGCGGCTGAAATAACGCCATCAGGACCCTCACCAGATGCCACACGGCATCAACAACTTACGGACGACAAGCAGGTCACTTACGGACTGAGCGAACGACTATACATCCGGATGGTCAACGAAGTCCATCCACGACGGCCAGGGCCGCGTCGATGTTTCCCGACTGGGTCGACACCTGGATGCCCTGGACGCTGCCCCGCAGCCGGGCGGCGATTTCCCGGGCGATCGCGATTCCCTCGGCTGCGGCCGCCGCGTGACCGTCCGCGCGCCGCATCCGGTCCAACAGCGCTTCGGGGACCCGCACGCCCGGCACCTCGTTGGCGATGAACTCGGCGTTCCGGGCACTTTCGAACGGAAACACACCCGCGATGACCGGCAGGCCCGCCGATGCGAGAGGCACCAGCGCGCGCTCGAAGCTCCCGAGGTCGAAGATCGGTCGCGTCAGCACGAACTCCGCACCAGCCTGAACCTTGTACTCGAACCGCCGAAGCTCCTCGTCGAAGTTGGGGGCCGCCGGATTCACCGACACGCCGACATGAAAGGCGGTCGGCGCGCCGATGGCCTGACCGCCAACGTCGCACCCATGGTTGAGCCGCGTCACGACGTTGGTCAGACCGATGGAGTCGACGTCGAACACGGCCGTCGCATCCGGATAGTCGCCCACCCGTCCGGGATCGCCGGTGATGAGCAGCAGGTTCCGCAGCCCCATCGCGTGGGCCCCGAGCAGGTCGGACTGGATCCCCAGGAGGTTGCGGTCGCGGCACGAGTAGTGGAGCAGCGTCTCGATGCCCGCCTGCTGCTCGATGAGGACCGCCAGCGACAGCGCGCTCAGACGGGCGCCGGCTCGAAGCCCGTCCGGGATGTTGACGACGTCCACGCCGTAGCGCTTCAACTCGCGTGCCCGCTGGATGGCCAGTTCGGCCTCAAATCCTCGCGGTGGCAACAACTCGACGCCTACGACGAACCGGCCCTGCACGAGCTCGCGAGCCAGCCGTGATTTCTGCTCGCGTGGCACCGGCGGCGCCATGATGGACACCGTGGAGACGGCGGGCACAGGCTGGCGGACCACTCCCGCTCGGGAGGCCGGCTCTGTGGCCGTCGCCGTCGATCCTGCGCTACGCACGGCGGCCTTGATCTGTTTGATGTGCTCGGGCGTCGTTCCGCAGCAGCCCCCGACGACCCGTACGTTGTGCATGATGAAGCGCCGGGCGTAGGACGCCATGTATTCGGGGGAGCACAGATAAATGTTGCGGCCCTCGACGTCGCGCGGCTTCCCGGCGTTGGGCTGCGCCGACAGCCCGACGCGGGTGACCGCTTCCATGCGCTCGATGGTCTCGAGCATGGGACCGGGTCCGACGGCGCAGTTGACGCCGATAACGGTGGCCCGCCGCTTTTCGAGCTCGGGTGCAAAGCGCTCGGGCGGCGTCCCGTCGAGCGTGTTGCCGTCTTCCTCGGTTGTCATCTGCGCGATGAGCGGCAAATCCGATACCGACCGGACGGCGTCCATGGCCGCGCCGATTTCGTTGAGATCGCGGAACGTCTCGAGGATGAAGAGGTCGACCCCTCCCTCGAGCAGGGCCAGGGCCTGCTCGCGGAAGTACTCGCGCGCCTCGTCCACGCCGGTCTTCCCCCACGGCTCGATCCGGATGCCGAGCGGTCCGATCGCCCCGGCTACGTAGGCCAGATCGCCCGCCGCCCGGCGGGCGATGCGTGCACCGGCGACGTTGATGCTGTGCAGCTTGTCGGCGAGTCCGAACGAGCCCAGCTTGATCCGGTTGGCGCCGAACGTGTTGGTTTCCAGGATGTCGGTGCCCGCGCGCACGTATTCCCGATGGACGTCCTCGACCAGCTCGGCCTGGGTCAAGTTCATCGCGTCGAAGCTCTTGTTGATGAACACGCCACGCGCGTACAGCATCGTCCCCATGGCGCCGTCACAGACGAGAACCCGGCGAGAGAGGGCGTCAATAAAATTCTGCATTCACATCTTCTTCGGTGCTGCGTGCTTTGGTGCTGGGGTGCTGAGGTGCCCTGACACGCCGCACCCAAGTTCGATTGTAGCGCAGGCACTGCGCAGGCTCACTGCACCCAAGCACCTCAGCACCCAAGCACCAAAGCACCTGAATGGTTCTTTTACGTGTCGAGCCGCTCGCAGCGGAACGTTTCCGCGTCGACAAGCAGATACGACTTGGTCACCACATCGAGCCCAATCGAGCGCACGCCCTGCCTGACCGAATCGGTGAACTCATGATGGTGACCAAACAGATGCAGTCGGGGTCGCATCGACGCCAGCACCTCGTTGATGACCGTCTTGCCCGCATCCATCCGCCGGCCTCCCGGATGGAACGGGCGTGGGGCTTCGTGCGTCAGGAAGACGTCGATGGCGGTCAGACCCTTGCACGCCAGAACGTCGTCGCGCACGAAGTGTCGCCGCTTGTCGTCGCGGCTCTTGCCGAGCTTGAGGGAAACACTCGAGATGCGTTGGCCCCGCGACGGTGGCAGTGAGGCGGCCCGGGTGTGATACCAACTGGGCGCGAACGTGCCGCCGAGCGCCGCCACGCGCCACGGCCCGACGTCGTAGGGCCCGCCGTTGGGCAGGTAGTGCAGAGTGCGCGCGGCCGGCGTGCCGGCCACCGCCGCGGCGATGACGTCGAAGTCTTCGTTGTTCCCTTTGATCCAATACAGCGGCTGGAGCGGCGTGAAATAGTCGCCGTCGTTGCTCGCGACGTCGCCCACCTGAACCCAGAGCGTCACGGCGGGATGTCGCGCCATGATGTCCTGGACGCTGTCGAAAGCTCCGTGAATATCGCCGAGCGCGCCTATCTGCATCTCAGTAAGGCAGGTGGGGCTGGTGAGGCAGGTGGGGCTGGTGAGGCTGGTCGGATTGGTGGGGCCGGCGGGACGCGCTAGTGTGGCAGACGCTGGCTGCCTGCCCTACCCGACCCACCTGCCCTACCAGCCGCCCTACCTGCCCTACCGGCCCACCCGCCCTACCTGCCCTCTAGGGGCGGAACGAGCAGGTCCGTTTTGTCCCACACGAAATCGTCTTTGCTGTACACGGCCAGCTCGTAGTCTTTGCCCATGAAGATGGCCCCGACCGGGCACGCTTCCTCGCAGTAGCCGCAAAAGATGCACCGGGTGCTGTGAATCTGGTACACGGCCGCATACCTGGGACCGGCCTGGACTGTGCCATCGTTCTCGGCCGCCTCCAGATAGATGGCATCGGCAGGACAGGCCACCGAGCACAGCCCACACGCGACACACTTCTCGAGCCCGTTCTCGTCGCGCATCAGCACCTGCTTGCCGCGATATTTCGGGAACATCGGGAACTTCTGCTGGGGGTAGTTCACCGTAATGGGCTTGCGAAAGACGTGCTTGAGCGTGGTGAAGAAACCGATAATGAGGGGGCGAATCACGGCCATTGCTCTCAGTGTACCCGGCCGATAAGATCAAGTAAATCAAGCATGCCCGGCCCAACGTTCCTCTCCGCCGAGCAAGTACTCCTCACGACGCTGGTCGTGAAGCTGGCCGTCATGGCCGCCTTGGCGACGATGCTGGTCCGGTACCGGCGGTTCCGGCACATTCTGATCTTCGAACGCCGCGACTGGCCAGACCGGCTGGTGTTCGTGCTGGCCCTGGGCATCCCCCTGTCGGCCGGCGTCGCTTCGCGCTTGCTGCTCAACTACAACGCTGCCGATCTGACGCTCGAAGGCACGTTCCTGGCGGGCCTGGTCGCGGGCCCGTACGCCGGGGCGATCGTCGGTGTCATGGTGGGTCTGCCGCCGCTCGGCAACGGCGAATTCATCGCGCTGCCGTTCGCGGTCGGCTGCGGGTTCGCCGGCGGCGGCTTGCGCGAGCTCTGCCCGAAGGAAGCCATCTGGCACTTCTCTCCCTTCGTGTTCACGCGGTTGCCGAAGCGAGCCTGGCAGATGCTGCGCCTCTATCAGATCGACTGGCAGGTGGTACTGTTGTTCGCACC
>JBGPJH010000078.1:0-12051 GCA_041485305.1 Vicinamibacteria bacterium
ATACCCGCGGATCGCGAAGCGGTTGGTCTTGACCTGCGAGGACCAGCGCGAAGACAGCCGGTGCGAGCCACACACCATACCGCACGGTACGATCCTACAGCGGACGCAGCCGACGCGGTAGGGGTCGGGGAGCCAACGCGGCTGCCCATAACCCGTCAACTCGCCGACCGATGAACCGTCCTGGGGGCACGGCCGGAAGAGAGCCGCCGCCTCGCCGGCATGGAGGCAGCCGCCACCAGGCACTGCCAGGAACCCACTCGGAACGGCCGAGCCTCGGCGGTCAGCGCGGCCAATCATGCTTAGTACCGCGTTTCATAACTACGGTGTCGCACCGAGGGCGCCGAGGCGGCCCGCCCCGCAAGGCGCGAGGAGAGAGAATCCCGGGAGTATGTGACCGACGAGCAACGCAGTAGGGCGGGATGCATCGGCGGCCGAATGCCGCCGTAATTGTGAAACGCGGTACTTACGCGTCTGGTTTCGCAAAGTCGATGTTGATGTGAAAGGGCTTGGTCGTCACGGTGGCGGTGACACGCCGCTCGCCAAAGGCCGCATTCCGAAGCACGAACTCCCTGGTGCCAATGGCGATCGGCTGGTCCACGATGGGCGTCTGGCCGACGCGGATGCCGTCAATCCATACCTCTGCAGGCGCCGAGGCGGTAACGCTGACCGCGGTCTTGGGCGATGCAAGCGACACTGCCGTGACCTCGCCCGGCTGCACGACCACCGCCTGCGAACCGCGGTAGCCCAGCGCGCGGTTGGCGAACTGAAGCTCATGCCGTCCGGGCGAGAGCAAAACCCGGTGTCGTTCGTCGAGGTTGAGCGTCCGGCCACCGTCCCAGATCTGGAGCTCGAAGGGAGCGAACAGCGCAAGCCATCCCGAATAGATTGGCGCGTCCAGTGTCGTGGTCTCGTTGGCCTTCACCTTGATAACGTGCCGTACCGAACCGGCGGCCTGCTCGAGGGTGACGACGTGCTGACCAGGAGTGAGATCGTCGAGCAGTAACGGCGTGAAACCAGACGGCTGGCCATCGACGAGCACTGCTGCATTGGGGGGCTCCGACGTGACCTGCAATCGGCCCCTCGACGACCGCTTCGCCGCCTCTGCAACCCGCCCTTCAGATCGGTGCACAGGCGGGCGCCGGTTCGCTGTGGACGACCACAGTCGGCTCGTCCGCGACAGGATTCGCGTCGCGCCGTTCGCGAGAATCAAGGCAGCCGCGATGAAGAGTCCGGCCGCCGCCAGCCTGAGCGTCCGCGGGCGCGCGGCCCACAACGACGCCGCCCCCCGAGCCACCCATGAAGCTCCGAACAGGGCGACGCTGCGAAAGACGCGCCACGCCATCAGGGCTCCCGCTCGTGGAAGCCCCAGGGAAGCGGTCGCCAAGACCACTGAGGACGTTCCGATCCGCGCGATGCTCCGGGCCGCGGCCACTCCCAACGTCGCTGGCGCTCCCCGCCGAGCCGTTTGCAGCCCCCAGCTACGCGCCACTCGCAACCCTCTGACGACTGCGACCCAGAACGCCGACGCGCGGACAAACACGGTTGAAACGACAAGCCGCAGAAGGCTCAACGTGCAGGCCGCCAGGAAGCGAACAGGGGCGGCATAGATAGGGGCAGGAGGCCCGCCATTCGTCGGTTTGGGGCGAAGCTTCTTGGCCGGTCTCAGCCAGTAGAACCACCTTCGATCCGCCGCGGCTGAACCAAGGGCGGTGGAGGCTGTGAGAGAAACCACAGCCCCCCGGCCGGGACCAGTGTCCCACTGCCCTAGAAGCGCGGTCAGCGCCTTCTGCTCGGTCGCTGGCAGCGTGAGGGGAAAGAGGACCAGGTCTGGAACCTGCGAACCGACTGCCGCAGCCACGTCGTGCGTCGACTCGACGACAAGAATCTCGTGACCTGGGAACTCGCGGGCCAGCTCCTCGAAAGCCTGCCCGTGCTCGCGCGCTGGAACGACCGCTAGAACGGTTGCCAATCGGGGCCTTCAGGTTCCCACGAGGAGCAAACGTCCCGCCGATTGCTCGCCCGCGCGTCGAATCATGATAAGGTTAATTTTTTCAAAGGCTTGCGGCCTGGCATGCCAGGCGATCCGCGCTTGTGCGTGCATCGCTTCGGAACACGCAGCAGCGTTTTTTGGACGGGGCGTAACAAATCACGGTCTCGCCGGGAGCCGGCAGGAAGCCGCTGCATCGCACTCGCGAGAGAATCGTAACGATTGTGCCCCTCAGCGTGCGATTTCGCACTCGCCGTAGTACTGCGAAACCGAGGGTTCTGCGCTGAAACCCGGGAGGTCCACAGGAAGATAACTGGTGCGCGAGTGCACGGCTTTGAGTTTTCCTTCGCGACTCTGCTCGGCAAATACGGTCGTCACGCTCAGGCCGCCGGTGACGTCGGTTTCCAGGAAGTGCAAGCTCCGCTCGGACAGTCGCGCGACGACGTGGGAGTCTGTGGCGCCGACGCCGGCGACGCGAGCGCTGCCATCCTGCGAGTCGATGGCATCGATCTGAAGCGACAGGACCCCTCCGGTCCTGACTTGCGCCTGCGCCTGCCCGCCGTCCCAGCCGCCAATGGTGGCGACGGGGAAGATGCAGCGCATGCGGCGGATCGACGCGAGCTGGTCGCTGGAAAAACTCTGGCCAGCCGCCACCAGTGGTGCCGGAAATCTGGAGCCCGGAAGCTGGAACGCGAAAACGAGCGCCGTCGCGGTCACTGCGACGTGGTTCTTCAGCATGCCTTCCGCCAGTGTAGAGCACCTAGCTTCTGGGACAGCATCCTCCGCGAGGGGCGCGGCAATCCGATCAGGCAGCGTGTGGACTGGTCGCCGGCGAGAAGGGCGCACCCGACAAGGGCGGCGCTCGCCGACTACGACTCGATGCGGGCAATCGTCCCGGCCCGAGTCCAGCGCAAGAAGGATGACCGGATGAGGAGGTCGATCACGGCCCCGCAGGACGGCCCATCCAAGCCCCACATTCTGGCTGCCTGGCGGGCGGTCAGCCGCAAGCCCGGCATCTCGTTGAATTCACTCCGAACGCGATCCGCGACGGTGTGAACGTCTGTCGGCAACATGGCTGCTCCTTGGCTCGAGTAGATGCCCGCTCCTGATGGCGCGCGGGATACCCATGGCCGTAGCAAGATACAAGCCACGCCGCGGTCCACTTGGCGCTCCTGATTCTTCAGAGCTTTGCCTCGGGCGGCTTCAGACGCTGGGTTCAGTCAACTACATTTATGTATCTCTTTCTGATGTTTAGGACATTTCAGTGCGGGCACGGTGGGACGCGACGGAGTTCGGCCGCGCGCTCTTGCCTCTGGCCCAGGTCGATGTTCAAACGGTTATGTAATTCCTCAACTGATGGGCACGTGACCGGGCTCGTGCTCGCCATGCTGTTGGCAGTGCTCGATCGGCGAAAGATGAGCGGCCCTGCAACGAAGATATAATAACGGCGCGCCCGGTGCCTCAACGGTCCACCTCGTGTCCTCCGCTCGTGAGCCTCCCAGTTTCGCGTGCTAGCCGTCCAGGAATTCTGCCCGGACAAACGACAGAAAAGGATCGGCTCAATGAGTGAAGGATCCGCGCGACCAAACCGGCCCTTGATAGCTCCCGCCGGACGACGGGCAGTCCTGAAAGGCGCGGCTGCCCTCGGCCTGGGGCTGACCTTCGCGTCCGCTGCCGCACACGGTGAGGACGACCGGGCGTCGGTCCGGCCCAGAGAAGGTGACCTTCTGGTGAAGGTCGGCGACGCAACGCTGAAGCCGCTCACCCCAGACGATCTTCCGATCAACCTGGCGCCAACAGTGGCGTGGGCCATGGACCCGTCGGACAAGACGGTACGGAACGGCTCGCGCCTCAATCGCGTCCTCGCGGTCAAGCTCGATGCCGAGCAGCTCAGCGCCGAGACCAGGGCAATGGCCGCAGACGGTGTTGTCGCGTACACTGCCATCTGCACCCATTCGGGGTGCGAGGTGGTCGACTGGCTCGCCGACGAGCGGCTGTTGTACTGTTCGTGCCATTCGTCGAAGTTCGACCCCAAGGATGGCGCTCGGGTGGTAGACGGCCCCGCTCCGCGAAGCCTCCCGGCGCTGCCCCTCAAAGTAGTCGACGGGCGCCTGCTCGTCGCGAAGCCGTTTACCTCGCGCGTCGGATTCGAGTCCGCCTGACGCGTTCTCTGAACCGAGGAGGAATGTCATGCCCGATATGAAGCGTGGGTGCGGTGCGGCCGGCATCCTCCTGCTGGCGTGGATGACCGCGCCGGGGTCGGCGCAGCAGCCGCCGGCGGCGCCTGCCCCTGTTCCGCCGATCCTTCAGAACTACAGGTTGGTGACTCCCGCTCGCCTGCTGAAGCCGGAAGACAGCGATTGGTTGATGATTCGACGCACGTACGACGGGTGGGGGTACAGTCCGCTCGCTCAGATCACCCCGGCCAACGTCGGCCGGCTGCGGCCCGTGTGGGTGTTTGCGACCGGCATGACGAGCGGCCATCAAGCACCGCCGATCGTCAACGGCGGCGTCATGTTCGTCGCCACGCCGGGCGGGCAGGTGATCGCGCTCGAGGCCGCTTCGGGGCGCCTCCTCTGGCGCTACAGGAGGCGCGTGCCCGAGGACATCATCCTGCTGCACCCGACGAGCCGGGGCGTCGCCGTGCACGGCGATAAAGTGTTTTTCGCTGCCGGCGAGGCGGTGCTCGTCGCCCTCGACGCCAGGACAGGCAGGGAAGTCTGGACGACGAAGGTCGAAGAAAACAAGAACGGCTACTACATGTCGCTCGCCCCGCTGGTCGCCGAAGGCAAAGTGATGGTGGGCGTGTCTGGTGGTGAGCTCGGCGTGCGCGGCTTCGTCGCAGCCTACGATGTCGAGACAGGCAAGCCGGCGTGGAAAGCCTACACCGTCCCGGGGCCGGGAGAACCCGGCAACGAAACCTGGCCAAGGGGCGGGGACCAGTGGAAAACAGGCGGCGGCTCAGTGTGGGTGACCGGCAACTACGACCCGGAGAGCCATCTGGCTTTCTGGGGAACCGGCAACGGCGGACCTTGGATGGGCGACCAGCGGCCAGGCGACAACTTGTACACCTCGTCGACAATCGCCATCGACGTCGCAACCGGCCAGCTCAAGGGTCATCACCAGTACCACCCCAACGATTCGTGGGACTGGGACGAGGTGTCCCCTCCGATTCTCGTCGACTATCGGCGCAATGGGCGCACGATCAAGGGGCTCATCGACGTCGCTCGTGACGGGTACCTATGGTTTCTCGAGCGCACCAACAGCTCGATCAACTTCGTTCACGGCGTTCCCTTCGTGCGACAGAACGTGTTCAAGAGCCTCGACCCCAAGACGGGTCGGCCCGATGTGGATCCGAACCGGAAACCCGGCACCGACAAGAAAGCGGACTTCTGCCCGTCGTTCTGGGGCGGCAAGGACTGGCCGCCGATCGCCTTCAGTCCCCAGACGCGGATGATTTACATCCCCGCCAACGAGAATTTGTGTTCGACCATCACCGGGCAAAAGGTCGAATACAGCCCGGGCGCCCGATTCACCGGCGCGACCACCTCTTTGTACCTCGCGCCAGGCGCAGACCACGTCGGGGAAGTGCAAGCCTGGAACGTGGACACGCAGACGCGCGTGTGGACGCACACCTACGCGACGTCACCAAACTGGGGCCCGATGCTGGCCACGGGGGGTGGGCTCGTGTTCAGCGGCGGGACCAACGATCGCCGGTTCCACGCCTTCGACGCGACCACGGGCAAGCTGCTGTGGGAATTCCCCACAAGTTCCGGGATTATCGCTCCTCCGTCGGCGTTCATGGTCGACGGCACGCAGTATGTGGCTGTGCAGTCGGGTTGGGGCGTCGATTCGCGCGGGATGCAGAGTCTCCTGAACACGCTGTCGCCCGGCAACTTCCCTGAGGTGCCGGAGGGTGGCGCGATTTGGGTCTTCGCCGTTCAGTAGGACTCGGGCGCGGCGAAATCCAGGTTCTCGGTGATGCGCGTTCCGCCCGTGCGAAACGCGTCCCGCAAAAGCTTGATGCGCCGCTTGGCTTCCGCGAGATCGTGATTGCCGAGGTTGATATTCAGCAGGTCGATGTACCAGGGTAACTTGACCTCATCGAGGACGTAGGTTTCGACGATCTCGCGCGCGATGGGAAGCGTGGTGTCCTTGGAATTGTCGTGCACGTCCCGATTCCCTGCGCGGCGGAGCTTCTCGTATTCCTCGACCAGGAGCTGCGAGAAGATCGCGGCGCTGAAAGCCTCGCCTGCAACGACACCGATTTGATCGTCCGCGGTCATCCGCGCGCCTTTGTGAAGCCACTCCCACAAAATGCTCAGGCGGATTTCGCCGGTCGCCATGTCTTCCATCAGATACAGCACATCGTCATTGCCGAAGAAGTCCGCGGGTTTGAGCGCCGCCGCCTGCATGCCCTGTCCAAACGCATTGCCGTACTGCAGAGCCACGCTGAGCAGGTCGCGTGCCCCCCTGATCGTCAGCGACGCGGGCTCGAGCATCATCAGGCCTTCGGCGTCTTCGTGGGCATACGTCAGCGGCGGGAACACTCGCCCGAGCTGGTTGTCCTGCCCGACCCTCTCCCAGACCGGCCGGACGATGTGCACCATTTTCCAATGGGCCACCCATTTTCCGCTCGCGCCTTCTCGCTGTTCGCGCTCGGCGCCGGCGACCGCTCGCTGCATGCCGTTTGTCACCCCAGCTGTCGAGCCCACCGGGATGTTGGGCTCCATGCCTCCCTGCCACAACGCGAACTGTCCGAGCTGGTCTGGCGTATTGACGGCCCGTCGCACGCGATCCTCGTAGGTGCGCATGTACCCGTACGTCATCGTGATCGCATCGATGTTCGGGTTGATGAAGCTCGGGTCCCACGCGAGCGCGTCGGCAACGCTGTTGATGTAGTCCCACCGGCCCGTGTCGAAGCCCACGAAATGCTTCCCGAGCGCCGCGCGGATCTCCATGAGCTGAAAGCACGCCTCGAGTTGCTCGACCAGCACGTACACCTTGATCGCGCCGACTGGTAGGCCGAGATGCCGCTCGAGAGCGGCGATGATGTCGTTCCAGAGCGCCGCTTCTTCGGCGGTCTGGATCTTCGGCAGGTACAGCGCCAGCGAGCAGCCGGACCGCCGGAGCTCGCGCTCGTTGTTCACGATATACAGTACGAGGTCGACGATCGAGGCCGAGAACCCGGCCCCGTCGCGGCGGCGCACATGACGGTCGTCCAGATGAAGCCCGCGGGTGCGAAAGATCTTCGTGGTGAAGTCGAGCTGTTTCGCCCAGTCCTCAATAATCGGACGACCGAAGAAGCCTTGCGCCCACTGATTCATCTCGCGGCTGACCAGTTCAGCCGTGCTGGTGAAGATGGGGGCGCGGTGGATGGCCAGCTTGAGGTTTCGCTGATTGTCGAGCGACATCGTGGACAGCTGTCCGAGGGCATCTTCGCCGTCGAACATCCACCCGTCGGCTCCCGACAGCAAGGCGTACGCGACGTTGCGAATGCTCTGCTCGAGGGGCACGTGAGGCTTCGCGCCCGGACCGGTCCCCTGAATCCACTGTCGCCGAAGGTCGGCAGGAATGTCGCCTCCGATGAACGCTCCGTTCCGAGCGTCTCGCACGGCGATCTCGGTCCGGGGGATGGAGCTGTCGGGATCGAGAAAGGAGATGCGCTGCCTGTTTCTGGCTCGTGCGCTGCGGCGTTCGATGCGTGAGGCCATCACGGCCTTTTGGTCGTCGTCGAACATCGCGAGAACGTCGAGCGCATCGAGCGCCTCCCTCGTGAAGACGTCCGAGTATGAGCTCGCGAGATTTCCGCGAATTTCGAGCGCGCGAGGGGTCAGGTTGGCCATCATGATGACTGCTCCAGAATCGAGAAGACCGCTGCCGAATCGGCCTTCGCTCCGCCGGCCCGCTGCAGTTTCGTCAGCACGTCGGCCGCCAGAGCGCTGGCCGGCAGTCGCAAACCGAGCTCCCGGGCCATTTCCAGCGCGACGAGAATATCCTTGTGATGCAGGCGCGACTCGATCTGCCCGTCGAAGCGCCGCGACATCATCTTCGGGGCCTGAACTTCCAAAATGCGGCTGGCGGCGAATCCGCCCATCAGCGCGCGCCTCACATTCTCGAAATCGACCCCCGCGCGCTCCGCCAGCAGCACGGCCTCGGCCACACCGAGCTGGTTGACGACAATGCAAATCTGGTTGCACGCTTTCGCGACCTGCCCGGCACCAGAGGGTCCGATATAGACGATCGTCGCGCCCAGATGGGCGAGCAGTGGCCGGCAGCGCTCGAACACGTCTTCGTCGCCGCCGACCATGATGCTCAACGTCGCAGCTTGAGCCCCGGCGACGCCGCCCGACACCGGGGCGTCGAGTAGGTGGACGCCGCAGGTCTTGAGGGTCGCGGCGATGCGGCGCGCACCTGACGGCGCGATCGTGCTGTGGTCGATGACCACCGCTCCCCGTCGGGCGCCGGCGACGACGCCGTCGGCACCCAGGATGACGGCGTGCACGGCCGCCGTGTCGGTAACCATCGTGAAGATCACATCGCTTCGGGCGGCGACGTCCGACGGCGAGGCACACCCGACGGCGCCGGCCGCGACCAGGGGCGCCGCTGCTTCAGGGCGTCGCGCATGGACGAACAGCGCGTGACCAGCCTTCAGCAGATGGGCCGCCATCGGCGCTCCCATGCTGCCCAAGCCAATAAACCCGAGATTGGCCATCCGTTTGCCCGGCCCCATTATGATGGACAACGAGCGCGCGCGACTCGGCCGGAGGGAAAAAGGTATGTGGCATCCCACCCGCGGCCAATCCTGGATGATCAGGATGGTCGCCCTATTCGGCCTGTTCGTGACGGATCGAGTCTTCCATCTCTGGCCGTCGAGGGGAGCCACCATTACTTATCTCATCGTACTCGGCCTTCTGCTCATCCAAGGCTGGTCCACGTTAGCAGTGCGTGATGAAAGTCGGGCGTCGCACCGAGGACGGCGATGCGCCCGGCTGGCAAGGCGCGACGAGTAAGAATATCGGGAATATGTGTGCGGCCGCTCTCGGCGCGGCCCGCGGCGTGGATCGAAATTGATGATGCGGTTCGAGCTGAGCCCGGAAAAAACCCGACCCTCATCGCGCTGACGACACCATCACGTGAGCAGCGCGACCGGCTCGATCGATTCGCCGCGAACCGCCCACCACGAACGCCGGACGTACGCCCCATCTCGCGTGCGCACCAGAAATCGCCTCTCGGTCAAGCCGTTCAACGCGGCCTCGCACACGCCCTGTGGGAGCGCCCACAGACGCTGCGCCTGGCGGAGCGTCAGCTTCAGCTCCGGCATCTCGACGAACTCTGTCTGAATTCTGATGAGTGTCTCGTCCAGGTGCGGTGCGTCCATCTGTCCCTCCCTCGCCTCACTCGACCCTCAGCGGTCTCCCTGAACCAGCTGGCGTTGCGCGTTGAACCAATCCTCCCAGTCGTGGCCGTGTTGACCACCGCGCTGAACGAACAGTTCGTAGGCGCGACTGGCGATCGCCTGGCTCTCGGGGACCGCGCGCACGGCCGGGTAACGCGTTGGAGTTGGTGGTTTTGCGGAAACGTCCTGTTTCTTCTTCTTGGCTGGTGACATCGTTGCCCTCGCAAAAAACGCTTGAATCGCGCCTCGAGTCCGACAGCACGGATCCACTCTGAACCCGAGCGAGCCGCGCCGGACTGATCGGCTAGCAAGAGATGCGCCAAGACGACCTGGTGCGTCGGGACACGCTTGCAGATGAGATTTCGGAAGATATCCTGGCTGAGCGCCCTGGAGCGAAAGGAAGGGAGGCTAACATCAATTGACGAACATGTAGTAATGATGGTCAGAGGCTACATAATTGTTCTCTCCTCTCGTCCAGCTCTGTCTGCGGCTCCTCCAGCCTCGACCCGTTCATCGGGGGAAGCCAGCGCGTTCACCGGACGGACTCTCCGCGTCACCGAGAACTTCAAGAGCCGACATCGGATCGATCCTCGCGCCGGATACCCTCAGGGCCCAGTGCAAGTGCGGTCCGGTGACGCGCCCGGTGGCGCCGACAAGACCCACCACCTGCCCCGCCGCGACTCGGTCCCCCTCCTGAACATCGAGTCGGGACAGGTGGGCCAGCATCGAGAACACACCAAGGCCGTGATCGATGATGACCGTGTTGCCGGTGAAGTAGAGCTCTCGCGCGGCAACGATGCGCCCCCCATTGGGGGCTTTGGTCGGTGTACCGGCGCCGCTCAGGAAATCGGCGCCGCTATGCGGGCTCCGGGCTTCCCCATTGAAGATGCTCCGGGTTCCAAAGCGGCTGTTCGCCTCGCCGGGCACCGGACGGACGAACGACGCGAGCCAGAGGCGATCGGCGGCCGACTGCGCATAGGTTTCTCGAATGAAGAGAGCCTCTCGCTCGATGCGCGGCAGCACGGACCCCGGCGGGTTGACGAAGTCGGGATCGACGCGGAGGACGCGCGTCGGGAACTTCTTGGGCCTGATGACGAGCGCCTCGGTTGCGCGCACTGTTCCTTGCGCGGTCCGCGCCTCGACGGTCGCGATGTAGCTGCCGGCCTTTTGATCGATATCGATGCCGAGCAGGGCTCGCCAGAGGCGATCGTGGAGCCTGAACGCGGGGATTGCCTTCCCAAGAGCCGACACCCGAACGCTGGTCGCTTCGCTCTTCAGCGCCAGCGTCAGCACGACGAGCTCGCCTGGCTGCAGCGACCGGGCGGCGACGGTGATGCCAACTGCTGGCGTGCCGTCGACCGAGCTCGCGAACCCGCCGCCACATGGCACGAGCATCATGAGAATCGCGAGCCCGCCCGAGGTGAAAGTTATCGACGGAGGGTTCACGGTCCACCCGCCAGGGGTTGGATGCGCAGGCCTCCGGCGCCGCCTCCCGCCGACGCGGGCCAAAGCACGGCGACGGCTTCAGGAGAGCACACGTAGATCGTGCCGTCTGGTGACACGGCGACGGCGCGCACCGGTCCGGTCAGGTCCGCGGGCAGGAGCTCGGTTTCGACGACGGTCGTAGGGCTCGACGCATCGAGCCGCAACCGAAGAATCTCCCGCCGGTCACCGAGAGCGATCAAAAGATTGCCCCGGAACGCCGCCATCAGAGCGCCCTGATAGGTCGCCAGGCTGACCGGTGTCATCCCGGCCGGCAGCGTGTACCGCGCCACAACCCGGCCTCGTCGCTCGCGTCCAGAAGAGGTCACGGCCTGCAGCAGACCAGTTCCGCTGTCGCCCGCTTCGGCCACCCAGAGCACTTCGGAATCCGAACCCCAGGAGATCCCGCGAGGTGCGTTCACGTTCAGCGCGTACACCGGGCTGCCCGCAGCCTGATCGGACGGCGTGGTGGCGTCGGCATTGAGGCGCAGCACCTTGCCGCTGTACGAACCGAGATCTCCCGCGCGTGTCGGATCTCCGCCATCATCCAGTCCCACATACAACTTGTTGTCGGGACCAAATCGAAGCGACGCCGATGGGCTTCCCGTTCGGTACGGGATGTCGCTCATCAACACAGCACGATTCATCAATCGACCGTGCGATTCCACAAATCGAGCCAGTTGTAGGCCCGTCGAGGCGGTGTAGACCGCGTACACAAACGGCGTCTGCGCGAACTTTGGGTCAACGGCGATGGCCAGCAGGCCGTTTCCGTCGCCCGTTGCCACGTCGTCCAGGGTAACAGCCGGTTCGGACTGGAGCTGTCGGCCGGCTATCACCCGAATGCGGCCACCGCGCTCCGCCACGAAAATGCGTCCGTCCGCTGCAAACGCCAGATCGGTCACGTCGCGCAGGCCATCGGCAACCAGGGTGGACTGGAGCTGAATCCCCTCGACCGTCGTCACGGAAGCTGCGAACGTTGCGCTGGTTTGAGCCGCCACCGATTGACCGGTCACCATGACGCGCAGCGCCGGCGAGCGGGCACTCTCGAGCTGTGTGCCATCGAGATACGCGGAAAGCTCGAGCGTGTGCGCTCCAGAGGACATGCGGGGCAACGCCCCGCTGCAGGCAAAACCCGCCGCCCCAGCGGTGCCGGCGCAGGAAGCGCCCGTCACGTCGTTGCTCG
>JBGPJH010000079.1:0-11994 GCA_041485305.1 Vicinamibacteria bacterium
CCGAGCGAGATCCGACGCGCCGTCGGATCGACGCCGAGCACCTGCGCGTCGACGGTGTCGCCGACGTTGAGGATTTTCGAGGGATGCTTGACGCGCTTGCTCCACGACATCTCGGACACATGGATCAGCCCCTCGACTCCGGTCTCGAGCTCGACGAACGCCCCGTAGTCGGTGAGGCTCACCACCTTCCCGCCGACGCGCCCGCCGACCGGATACCGATCCATCACGTTGGCCCAGGGATCGGTCACGAGCTGCTTGTGGCCGAGCGACACGCGCTCGGTGGCGGGATCGTACTTGAGCACGACCACGCCGATCTCGTCGTTGACGCGGAAGAGCTCGGAGGGATGCCCGACGCGGCCCCACGACATGTCAGTGATGTGAAGCAGGCCGTCGATGCCCCCGAGGTCGATGAACGCCCCGTAATCGGTGATGTTCTTGACGACACCCTTCAGCTCTTTCCCCTCGGCGAGCGTCTCGAGCGTGTGCTTCTTCTTCTCGGCGTTCTCCTCTTCGAGCAGCGCCTTGCGCGACAGCACGATATTGCCGCGCTTCTTGTTCACCTTGATGACACGCATGCGGAGTTCCTGTCCCCGCAAGGCGTCCAGGTTACGCACGGGACGCACGTCGATCTGGGAACCGGGCAGAAAGGCCCGCACGCCGATGTCGACGGCGAGTCCGCCTTTGATGCGCTCGATGACCCGGCCGATCACCACTTTTCGCTCGGCGTAGGCTTTCTCGACCTCGTCCCAGATCTTCATCTTCTCGGCTTTTTCGCGCGAGAGCACCACGTAGCCTTCGCGATCCTCGGTGCGCTCGAGCAGCACATCGACGATATCGCCGGCCTCGACGGTCACCTGCCCGGTCTCGTCGAGAAACTCGCCGATTGGAATGATGCCTTCCGACTTGTAGCCGACATCCACGACAACACCCGAGGTGTTCACTTTGAGAACGGTGCCTTTGACCACCTCGCCTTCCGCGATGTTTCGGAAGCTGCTATCGTAGACGTCGAGGAGTCGGGCGTACTCTTCAGGGTCGATCTGGGCATCGTCGTCCCGCCGGAGGGCTTTTACTCCTCCGCGGGCTCCGCGATCGAGGGTTCCCGCAGCGCCCCTGGAGCCTGGGCCGGCACTTGGAGCGTGCTGGTCTTCAACGTTCGCCATTGCCTTACGCGTCCTCCTGTGTCGATGTTTGCCGGTGCTTGATCGGGGGATCCGGCGCCCGAGCTATCTCGGTTAGCGAGGTGCTCTGTCGCGCCGACTGACTACCGGTAAGCAACGGAGAGTACGACACTTATCGCAGCACTGTCAAGGTTCCGAAAGGACGACCTTATGGCCAAGACGGCCAAGCGAAAAGCCAAAGACGGCGCCAGGAACGCCGGAACTGCAAAAAAGTCGGCGGCGGCCAGACCCAAGGAAGCGCGACGGCGCCAGCGGGTGCGGAAGGCAGCAAAGAGCAGCGGCCGCATCACGGTCCCGAAGCCCTCGCGACGCGGCGCCACCGCAAGGTCCGAGGTCAAGGCTCCGCGGTCGAAGAGCAGCCCGGGCGCCAGCCCCAAGGGCGCCCAGCCAAAGGTGGCCTCGCCTGCCAGGGCGCGAGCGGCCCGACAAGGCAAGGCCAAATCGCCTCGGCTCGACCGGGTCCGACGCACCCTGGAAGAGATCGTTCCCACGCCACCCTCGTCGCTGAATCTGAACCGGCGCGGCTCGGCCGTGCGAACGGGTCGAGCCGAAATGGCGGAGAGCCTCGCCGACCACGCCAGCATGACGCCGGCCATCACAGGGGGCGACGTCGACGCGGACCTCGAAGCGGCGTACTTCAGCGGCGACGAGGCGCCGGGCGGCGACAATTCCACCCCCGATCAGGACGTCGTCGAGGAAATCGGCAAGGCGCTTGGCATCGAGTATCAGGACAACGAGGAACTGCGGGGCAGCGACAAGGTCGCCGAGCGCGACAAACACCGGTGGGAGCTCGATCCGGCTTCGTCGGAAGACTACCGCGAACGGAAGAAATAAGGATCCCCGGCGGTCTTTCGGTTGACGGCGGCCATCACTTCGCCGACGACCTCGCTCACCGACTTTGCCGTCGTGTCCACCACGAGCGCATCGGCTGCCGCAAGAAGGGGCGACGTGGCACGCGTGGTATCCAGACGATCGCGTTCGGTGAGCAGGGTCGCGACGTCGGCAACCGTGGTCGGCCCGCCGGTATGGGCCGGATCGTTCGCTCGACGGCGCGCCCGCTCTTCCGCCGATGCATCGAGGTAGATCTTCACATCCGCTGCCGGGAACACCACGGTTCCGATATCGCGGCCCTCCATGACGATGCCTCCGCTCCGGCCCATCTCGCGCTGCCGGGCAACGAGCACCGCACGCACGTTGGGCAGGCGAGCCACCGAGGCGGCCGCGCGATCGATGTCTGGGGTCCGGATCGCCTTCGTCACATCGACATCGTCGATCGCGACTCGCGAGCCGCCGATCTCGAGGCGAACCCGTTCGGCGAGAGCCGCCACGGCCTCCTCATCGTCGAGCGGCACGCCGTCCCGCAGCGCTCGCCATCCGACCGCACGGTACATGGCTCCGCTGTCGACGTGCCGGTACCCGAGTTGGGCGGCGACCGCCTGCGCAACCGTGCCTTTGCCCGCTCCGGAAGGTCCATCGATGGCGATGATCAGCTTTCGCATGACTGAGATGTCTAGCCTTTCAGGCCACGCGGATTTCGGCGCTTGTGGACCGTGCTATCGCCTGTCGCCTGCCCGGCTTGCGCCGAGGGATTACTTGGCGAGATGCTCGGTCCGCTCTTCAGGGTCATGAATAAGCCGGGCTGGGATTCCAGGATTGCAGGAAAGGGTGACACGGATCAAGTGGAGCGCCTCCAGAAAATCCTCTCGCGGGCGGGTGTCGCGTCGCGCCGAGCCTCCGAGCGACTGATGCTCGATGGCCGCGTGACGGTCAACGGAACGACCATACGCGAGCTCGGAACGAAGGCCGACCCCGCGCGCGACGACATTCGCGTCGACGACCGACGCATCAAGCTGCCGAGACGCCATCGGTACCTCTTGCTGAACAAGCCGCGTGGCTACGTGACCACCCGATCCGACCCTCAGAAGCGACCAACGGTGATTGATCTGCTGCGCGGAGTCCACGAGTACGTCTATCCGGTTGGACGCCTCGATTTCGATTCCGAGGGGCTCCTGCTGCTCACGAACGACGGGGATCTGGCGGACCGCCTCACCCGTCCGAGCCACGGCGTGGCACGAGTCTACGACGTGGAGGTCGTCGGCGTGCCGGACGCACATCGCCTCGAGCGGCTCGCCCGAGGCGTGACGATCGAGGGCCGCCGCACGGCGCCCGCCGACGTCCAGCTGCTGTCCACGGGCCGCGCCCGCGATCGTGCGACGCTTAGGGTCACCATCCGCGAGGGACGCAACCGTCAAGTACGGAAAATGTTCGACGCGATCGGTCACCCGGTCGATCACCTGCGCCGCATCGCTATCGGCCCGATCCGAGACGGCCGCCTCAAACCTGGTCAGTGGCGGGATTTGGAGGATGAGGAGGTGCGCAAGCTTCGAGCGGCTGCCGAGGTCGGCCCGTTCAAGGCAGAGTCGGGGGCCGGTCGCTCGGACGGGGCGGGGCGGACAGGCGGGAGTCACGCGGAGCTTCAGGCGAAGGCGAAACGCCCGCACGACCGGCGAGGCCGGCGAGTGTAAAGGGAGTCAGTGCATCGATCCGCCCGATTCGTCGTCTGGCGGCTCGACGTCGAGGGTGGGGTGTGAATCGGGCTCCTCGAGCGGCAGCTGGTCTTCGCTCGGCGTTTGCTCGACGAGCACCGGCGCATCGAGCCCCAGCGCTTCGGCCATGTCCTCGATCTTCGGAAGATCGCTCACATCGTTCAGGCCGAATCGAATCAGAAATTCCTTCGTCGTTGCGTACGTGAACGGCCGTCCGACGACCTGTTTGCGTCCCACGATCTTGATCAGGTGCCGCTCGAGCAGGGTGTTCAGCACGCCTGAGGTATTGACGCCGCGAACGTCCGTGATCTCGAGCGCGGTGATCGGCTGCCTGTAGGCGATGACCGCGAGCGTTTCGAGCGCCTGCACGGAGAGCTTCTGCGTGCTGCGCTCGTGGAACAGCAGGCGGACCCATTCGTGGAGGTCCGGGCGGGTGACGATCTGATAACCGCCGGCAACCTCGACAAGCTGCAGGCCGCCCGGACGGTCGTAGTCCTTCTTGAGGTCGGCAAGGGCCACGAGCACGTCTTCTTTCGGCTCGCTGGCCAGCAACCGGGTGATGGCTCTGGGCGTCAGCGGTTCGGGCGACGCAAAAATCAGCGCCTCGAGAATGGCTTTGAGCTCTGCGGCAGCCCGCTTCGGCGCGTCGAGCTCGCGATCCCCCGTCGGGGTGTCGGGCGCCTGCGACGCCTCGCCGCCGCTGTGATTCAGCGCGTCGTCGTTTTCAGCCACGATGGGTCTCCGGGTCGCCAATGGGGTGCGGCGCGTCGGCCGGCCGCGGGCGCTTGTATACCCGAATCGGACCGAACCCGCCCGCCTGGAACACCCGAACCAGCTTCAGCCGAATCATTTCCAGCAGGGCGAGGAACGTCACGATCAGCCCCGCGAGGTCGTCGACGTCGGCGAACAACTCCTCGAAGCCGCATGCGTCGGTCTCGGACAACCGGGTCAGCAACTGATCGATGCGCACTTCCAGGGACAGCTGCTCTGGCGGCAGTACCACGGTCGGGCGCTGCCGAGCCCGTTGCATCACAGCCTGAAAGGCGGTCAGCAGGCTGAATAGATCGACCTCGAGCTCGGCCTCGTAGTCGTCGCCCGCTAGCTCGGCGATCCGTTCGTCCGGCCGCAGCCACTGTGCGGAGCGCAGCTGCTGGCGCTCGTGCAGCAGGCCGGCCGCCGCCTTGAACTTCTCGTGCTCCAGCAGACGCCTGACGAGCGCGTCGCGCGGATCCTCTTCCTCGTCGACGCCCTCCGCCGTCTCGGGCCGCGGCAAGAGCGTTCTTGACTTGATGTGGATGAGCGTAGCCGCCATCACCAGGAACTCGCCCGCTACGTCCAGGTTGAGCTCTTGGATCACGTGCAGGGTCTCGAGGTACTGAGCGGTAATGAGCGCGATCGGGATGTCATAGATGTCCACCTCGTTCTTCCGGATGAGGTGAAGCAGCAGATCGAGCGGCCCTTCGAAGTTGTCGAGGTGGACCGCAATAGCGTCGAGTGAGGGTTCAAAGTCTGGCGGCTGATCCATCGACCTGCTGGCGATCACCGGGACATGTAGGAGATCTTCACCGCATCTCTCACCCGCGCCATCGTCTCGCTCGCGACGCGGCGGGCGCTGTTCGACCCGTCGAACAGGATTTGCTTGAGGCGGTCGGGTTTCGCGAGCACGGCCGCCCGGCGATCGCGAATGGGCTCGAGGTAGGCGTTCAGCGCGTGCGCGAGCTTGTTCTTCACCTCGACGTCGCCGACCTTGCCGGCCCGGTACCGCGCCTTGAGATCCGCCACCTCGCCGGTGTTGCTGTTGAACGCGTCGTGATAGGTGAACACCGGGTTGCCTTCGACCGTGCCGGGGATGTCGGCCCGGACGCGTTTGGGATCGGTGTACATTCGCATCACTTTCCGCTTCACCTCCTCGGCCGTATCCGACAAGTGGATCGTGTTGCCGAGGCTCTTGCTCATCTTTTTGTCGCCGTCGAGGCCCGGCAGGCGCCCGAAGCTGGTCAACAGCGGCTGGGGTTCGACGAGCACGTCCCCGTAGAAATTATTGAAGCGCCGCACGACCTCGCGCGCCAGCTCGAGGTGGGCGACCTGATCTTCGCCAACGGGGACAAACTGTGCGTCGTAGATCGCCACATCGGCCGTCTGCAGCAGTGGATACGCCAGAAAGCCTATCGACGAAAGATCTTTGTCCTTGAGGGTCTCCTGCTGTTCCTTATACGTCGGAACGCGTTCGAGCCACGGCACCGGCACGACCATCGAGAGCAGGATATAGAGCTCCGCGTGCTCCGGCACGAGCGACTGCACGAAGAGCGTGCTCTTTTCGGGATCGAGGCCCGCGGCAATCCAGTCGGCCACGTTCTCGTACGCGTAGGACGTCAGGTGCGTCGATTCGGCGTAGTCGCTGGTCAGCGCGTGCCAGTCGGCGACGAAATAGAAACAGTCGTACTGGTCCTGCAGCGGCACCCAGTTGCCAAGCGCGCCCACCAGATGGCCCAGATGCAATTGTCCCGTGGGACGCATGCCGGACACGACGCGTGCCCGGCGTCCGCGGTCGGTCGAAGCGGCGGCAGACGTCACGGGAGCCAGGAGCGCAGCAGGTTGTAGGGAGGGCCTACGAGTATTTCGAGACCGCCGGTCAGCATCAATGCATAAAGCAGGACGAAGCCGTAGGGCCGGAGGCGGTCGAAGCCCCGGGCCAGAGGAAGCGGTAACAGGCCGCCCAGCACGTTTCCGCCATCGAGAGGCGGAATCGGAATCATGTTGAAGACCGCGAGCAACACGTTGATCTGCACGGCGCGGCTGAGGAGCGCCGCCACGGGCGCAGAGACGTTGGGCTGGCCGAGCATCACCGGCGACACGGGGAGCACCGCCAACAGCGTGGCGGCAACGAATGCGAGGACGAGATTACTGGCCGGCCCGGCCGCTGCGACAAAAACGTAATCGCGCCGCTGATGGCGCAGACGACGCACGACCACCGGCACCGGTTTCGCCCAGCCGATGAGTGGCAGGCCACCGACGATGGCCAGCAAGGGGAAGAGAATGGTGCCGATCGGATCGGCGTGCACCATCGGATTGAGGGAGACCCGCCCGAGCAGCCGGGCCGTCGGATCGCCAAGCCGGTCGGCCGTCCAGGCGTGCGCCGTTTCGTGAACCGTCAAGGAGAACAGCAGGACGACAAAGGCGATGAAGACCTGGGCGAAGTTGATGTCGAGCAAGGACGTATCAGGTTATGTCTGGCTCGCGAAAAACGCAAGAACGGCGTCGGCGGCCTTCGCGCCGACCTCCGACGCCAGCTCCTCGCGCGTGGCCCGGCGCACACCGGCCACGCTTCCGAACTTCGTCAGCAGCACGCGACGGCGCCGAGGCCCGATGCCGGAAATGCGATCGAGGTCCGAACCGAGATCGCGCATCGTGCGCGCCTGGCGATGAAAGGTGACCGCGAAGCGATGCGCTTCATCGCGCACGCGCTGCACGAGGAGGAGCGCCGGATCGTTCGCCGGCAGCGCAATCGGAGCATCGAGGTCTCGCGTGAAGAGCAACTCCTCTTTCTTCGCGATGCCGACGGCAACGAGGTTGGCGAGCCCAAGCTCGTGAAGCGCCGCGTACGCCGCCGAGAGCTGTCCCTTCCCGCCGTCGATCAGTACCAGGTCGGGAAACGGCCCCCCCTCTTCGAGCATCTTGCGGTAGCGACGTCGGACAACTTCGTGCATCGCCGCAAAATCGTTGTTCACCGCGGCGGGTGTGGGTCCTTCGCGACCCAGGCCCCGAATACGGTACTTTCGATACTCGCCGCGGCGCATCCGACCTTCTTCACAGACAACCATCGACGCAACCGTCTCGCTGCCCTGAATAGTGGAGATGTCGAAGCACTCGACGCGACGCGGGAGCGCCGGCAGGACGAGCACCGCCCTCAGCCGTTCGAGGGCCTCGTACTCGGCAGCCGCGGCCTGGTTGAAGCGCGTTTGATACGCCAGCGCAGCGTTGCGGTTCGCCAACTCGATCAGCCCGCGCTTGTCGCCACGCTGGGGCACGACGAGGCGCACCTTGCGACCCGCTTGGGAGCTCAGCCACGTCTCGATCGCTTCCCGTTCGTCTGGCTCCGCCGGCAGGTGCACCTCGGGCGGTGCGGCCCGCAGCTCATAGAACTGCTGGATGGCCGCTTCGAGCACCGCGCCGTCGGGTCCGCCGACGACGGCGGAATCGGTGACGAGCTCGACCCGCTCGATCACGCGCCCCCGGCGCACCTGAAACACCTCCACCACGGCACCCGCCGGCCCGCGTTTCATCCCGAAGACATCACGATGTCCAAGATCGGCGGTGGCCATCTTCTGCTGGCGGTCGTCCAACGTCTGCACCGTCCGCATCGCGTCTCGCAGCTGGGCCGCCTCCTCGAACCGCTCCTGGCCAGCCGCGTCGAGCATGCGTTCTCGCAGGGTCTTCCCCAGCTCATCGTTCTTGCCCTCGAGAAACAGCTCCGTGAGCGCCACGGCCTGCCTGTACTGGTCTGCCGAGCACACGGTGTCCACACACGGGGCGATGCAGCGCTTGATGTCGTACTCGAGGCAGGGGCGGCCGCGCTTTCCCGTGATCACCTCGTTACACGATCGAATGCCGAACAGCCGATGCGTGAGCGCCATCGTTCTCCGGGCGAATCGGGCGGGGAGAAACGGCCCGGCATAGAAACTGCCGTCGCGCTCGACGCGGCGCGCAACCAGGACGCGCGGAAACGGCTCGTTCGTCGTGAGCTGCAGGTACGGGTAGTTCTTGTCGTCGCGCAGCAGAATGTTGTACTTGGGGCTTCGCTGCTTGATAAGGTTGTTTTCGAGGGCCAGCGCTTCCACCACCGAGTCGGTGACGATGAACTCCAGCCGGGCGACGTCGTCGAGCAACGCGTCGGTCTTGGGATCGGTGCCGTACGCGCCGAGATAGTTCCGGACGCGGTCACGCAGCGACCGCGCCTTGCCCACATAAATCGTCTCGCCCCCCGCGTTGAAGTACAGATAGACACCGGGCTGTTCGGGCAGCCGACCGATTAGATCCTTGAGTTCACGGATGGGCATACGCTACTATGTCGCGTTTTTCGGGCGCGCCTGAACTCTCCATTATACGTATGCGACCCAACGCCGACGCCGACGCCGTGCTGACGCCACGCGAGGACGGTTCAGCCACCACTGACGGTCAACGCACGACTTTCACCGGCACGATCGGCAGGCTCTGCATGTACCCGCTGCGTACCATCATTGCGGGCTGCGTCGCGCTCCGGATCCACCCAAACCTCCTCCCGCTCATCGGCGTCGTCATCAACGTGGGCGCGGCCTGGGCCCTGGCCTCCCGCCGCTTCATCCTGGCGGGCGTGGTCATGATTGTGGCGAACATTTTCGATTTCATCGACGGCAAGGTCGCCCACCTGCTCCAGCTGCAGTCCCGGTTCGGCGCCTTCTGGGACTCGACGCTCGATCGGTTCTCCGATCTGGCGCTTCTGACCGGATTGATCTTGCTGTACTCGAGGCTGCACCGCAGCGATTACGTGCTGATTGCGGCGCTTGCGTTGATCTTTTCGATTATGACGAGCTACGCGCGGGCCCGCGCCGAGTCGCTGGTCGACAAGTGCAAGGTCGGATTCATGGAGCGTCCCGAGCGCATCGTCCTCTTCATGATCGGGGCCTTCACCAATCGGATGGCCGGGATCCTCTGGGTGATCCTGGTCCTGTCCATTCTCGCCGTCGCGAACCGGATCTATTACACCTATCTCGTGCTCAACGGCAGGCCGATGCCGTCCAGAGAGGGCGTCAGAGGATTTTTCAACCGGGCGTTCTTCTGGACCGACGAACGCGCCACGGTCCCCTACGATCTGTGGGTGATTGCCATCCTCGCGTTCGTGTGGCTGACACCGCCCGGCTGGCTGGGCGATCCGACCGCGCAGGGCCCTGGGCTGCTCGGGTGGATAGCCAAGGTGGCAACAGGAAACTGAGCACAGGCCTGGTGGGGCCGATCGGGCGATCGCCGACGCCCGGTTCGTCGTGAGCGTTGCAGAGACAGCGATCGTCCTGAAGCCGGGCGCCTCAACTGAAGGGCCGGCGAAATGAGCTGCTACGCCCGCTTGCGCTTGGCGGCCGGCTTCTCAACGACGGCCTTCGCGGGCTTTTTCTTCGCGCTGCTGACGGCGTCGAGGCTCTTCTTGAGTGCCTCCATCAGATTCACCACCTTGGGCGGCGCCTCGACCTCCGGCGCGACAATTTCTTCCCCCGCGATCTTTGCGTCGATGATCTTCCTCAGCCCCTCCCGGTACTCGTCCTTGTAAGTCGACAGATCGAGGGGCCCTTCGAACATCTCTACCACCTGACGCGCCAGCTTGAGCTCCGTGGGCTTCACCGCGGAAGCCACCGCGTCCAGCCCTTCGACCTCGTCCATGCTGCGGATTTCCGCCGCGTGGTGCAGGGTGTACATCACGATGCCACGATCCTGCGGACGTACCGCAACCAGATACTCGCGGCCGTACAGCGCGAGCTTGCCGATGCCGACTTTACCTTGCATACCCTCCCGCATCACCGCATAGGCATCGGCCGCCATCGGGCCGTCGGGGGCAAGGTAGTACGCCCGATCCACGTACATCGGGTCGATCGACGACTGGTCCGCGAACTGCATCAGGTCGATGACCCGCGTCGACTCGGTCCGGACTTTGTCGAAATCCTCTTCGGAGAGGACGACGTAACGGCCCTTTTCGAACTCGTAGCCCTTGACGATCTCGGACTGGGGGACCTCGCGGTCGCAACGGGGACACCAGCGTTTCTGCTGGATCCGCGTCTGGCATGCCCCATGGAGCTGGTTGAACGAGAGCGTCGCGCTCGATTCGGTCGCCGGAAACACCTTGATCGGGATGCTCACCAGGCTGATCTTGAGGAAGCCTCTCCAGGTCGCACGTGCTGGCATAGTTTTGCTCCCGTCATGTATCGGACGCTGGGACGGTTTCGATTAGGTTGTACTACTCTCATGCCTCGTCGCGCTCGTCGCGAGCGCCCAGATCGAGTCCCGTCCCCGAGAAGTGAATCTCATGCTGCCCGATCTTGTCCCGCAGCAGCCGCCGGGCAGCGCCGTAGTGCTCGAGCGGAATCACCAGCCGGCGCGCCAGCATGCGGAGCCGAGAGATGACGATCAGCGAGACCGTATGCTCTCCCTCGCGCCAGCTGATACCGCTCACCTCGTTGTACGGAATGAAGTTCGAGTCGGCCCAGATCCCGTCTTCGTAGAACCCTCGACCGATGCGCGTGCTGAGCGGCACCAGATAGCCGAAGTACAGGAACATCATCGTCTCGCCGAACGCCTGCCGGTGCATCACCGCGATTTTGAAGATGGCCAGCAGCCCCGTCACCACGCCCAGCGCCAGGATCAATCCGTAGTAGGGCGGCTTGGGAGCCGGCCAAGTCAGCAAGGCCTGGCGCCGGCGGCGAAGATACTGAATGTACTCGAAAACCAACCGGGCGTCGGCCACCAGAAAGCCGGCGCCGAGCAGCAGCAGGGTGCCTGTCGCGACCGTCACGGCACGATATTAGCCTACGTTTTCTCGGTGGCCGCCAGCGTCGGGTCGAAGCAGCGGCGGCAGCGGGCTTCGTAGAGCCCGCTGGCACCCACCAGCACGCGGTCGCTGCTGGCCACGAGCCGCTGCGTGTGGTTCGCCGGGCCGCCACACACTACGCAGATGGCCAGCGTCTTGGTTATGTATTCGGCGATCGCGAGCAGGTGTGGCATCGGCTCGAAGGGGCGGCCGAGGTAATCCTGGTCCAGACCCGCGACAATCACCCGCTTCCCGCGGTTGGCCAGCTGACTGCACGCCGCCGGAAGGTTCAGGTCGAAAAACTGGCCCTCATCGATGCCGACGACCTCCGTCTCGACGTCGACACACCCGACCAGCTCGCTGGCATTCCTGACGTTCTGTGACCCGATTCGCATGTCGCTGTGGGAGACGATGTGACCTTCGCTGTAGCGGTCGTCGAACAGGGGCTTGAAGATCTGGACCTTCTGGCGGGCGATCTGCACGCGGCGCAAGCGACGGATCAGCTCTTCGCTCTTGCCGCTGAACATGCTGCCCGTGATCACTTCGATCCAGCCGTGCAGCGACTGCCGGCGAACGACGTCAACGACGTCATCCTGAGGTGGCACAACAGTCTACCGTTTACGCGCGGGATTGATACTCGCCGGTCTCCGTGTTGACGCGGATCGTGTCGCCTTCGTTCACGAACGGGGGCACCTGGACCACGAGGCCAGTTTCGAGCGTC
>JBGPJH010000080.1:0-11937 GCA_041485305.1 Vicinamibacteria bacterium
CCTCGTAGTACAGATCCGTCGACTCCTCCGCCGGGCCCGAGATGATGAGTGGCGTCCGGGCTTCGTCGATAAGGATGCTGTAGACTTCGTCCACGATCGCGTACTGATGCCCTCGCTGCACGTAATGTGCGAGCTCGAACTTCATGTTGTCGCGGAGGTAATCGAACCCGAACTCGTTGTTGGTGCCGTAGGTGATATCCGACCCGTAGGCGACCTGCCGCTCGGCATCGGTGAGCTCGTGCTGAATCACGCCAACGGTCATGCCCAGGAATCGATAGACTTTGCCCATCCACTCGGAGTCGCGCCGGGCGAGGTAGTCGTTGACGGTCACGACGTGAACGCCCCGACCGTCGAGCGCGTTCAAGTAGGCGGGCAGCGTGGCGACCAGCGTCTTGCCTTCGCCGGTCTTCATCTCCGCGATGTGGCCCTGGTGCAGCACGGCGCCGCCGACCAGCTGCACGTCGAAATGGCGCATGTTGAGGACGCGACGACCCGCCTCGCGGACCACAGCAAAGGCGTCTGGAAGCAGTTCGTCGATGGTCGAGCCCTGCGCCAGCCGCTCGCGGAGTTCCGGCGTTTTGGCCCGGAGCTGCTCGTCAGACAGCGCTCGGATCGACGACTCGAGCGCGTTGACTTCCTCGACTACCGGACGCAGCTTCTTTAGGTCGCGTTCGTTCTGGGTTCCGATGACCTTGGCGAGAAGTGTCTGAAGCATCTACAGCGGATCAGACCGTGGGTATCTGTCGATTGTAGCAGAAGGTGTGGCGGCGGGGCAGTCCGATGGCTGGCACTGCCGCCCGAACGCAAGCGGAGCCCCGCCGCGGGCCGTTTCGGTCTACGGAACCGCCGGCCGGGTGAGCAACTGCAGCGGGTTAATCAGCCTTCCGTTGGCGAGAATCTCGTAATGAAGATGGGCGCCGGTCGCCCGGCCTGTCGATCCCACGAAACCAATGACGTCCCCGCGCTGGACGGACTGGCCCGGCCTGACCTTGAAGGCGCTCAAGTGACCGTAGCGCGTCGACAGCCCGAAGTCGTGCCGCAGAACAACCAGATTGCCAAAGTCGCCGTTGTAGGAAGCCGAGTCGACGAGGCCATCGGCCGTCGCATAGACGGGTCGACCTCTTTCAGTGGAGATGTCCAATCCCTGGTGAAAACCAGGCTCGCCGGTAATGGGGTCGGGGCGGCCGCCGAACGTGCCGCTCAGCCACCCGTGCGCGGGCCAAATCGACGGCGTGGCGGCAGCAAGTGCCTCCTGCTGTTCGACATCGCGGCGGACGTTCGTCAAGCGGTTCTCGAGCGCCTGGAGCAGGTTACGCAAGACACCGAACGTATCGTCGGGCGATGTGAGGGAAGTGGCAAGGACGCTGGTCAGCGCCGCGGTCTTGGTGATGGAGTTGACGGCACCGCCGGCAGCTCTCGCTTTGACCAGCGCTGGCAGCTTTTGCATGGCTCGCAGCTGGACCGGATCGAGGGCGGAACGCGCGCCCAGTTCATCGATCACACCCTCCAGCGACTGAATCTGCGACGTCAGCTCGCCTGTTGTTGCCCGATAGTTAGTGTTTTCAAACAGAAGGGCGCTGTTTGCCGAACGGAGCTGGTGAAGCTCGAGACTGGCGCTCCATTTTGCGCCGAGCCCCATCAACACAGGCAGCACGAGTACCGCCGCGATGACTCCAGCCGCCGCGCGGAGATTGACCGCGACGCCCCGCTCGACGCCGCTAAACCGGTCTCTGATGACCAAACTGTAACGACGCGCAGACATAAGTTCAGTTGATCCAGCGAAACGACAAACCTGAAGAGGAGAGGATTGGTAAAGCTCGCCGGTACCCTGGAAGCCTGACGAATCTACCACACAGCATTTCAAGGGTCAAAGCGAGAATTCTGAAAGGCGAATAAAAGACGAACACGCCATCACGGCCTGCAGGGAGTCGACTTGAGCTGGCCGTGACTCAGCAGGGCCTGAACTGTAATGCCTCGCCTACGTGCTCCGCAGCCACATCGTCGGTGCTTGCCAGGTCGGCGATCGTCCTCGCGACGCGCCGCACGCGGTCGTAGCCCCTGGCCGTGAAACCGAGGCGTTGTGCGGAGCTCCTCAACAGCCGAAGTCCAGCGGCGTCGAGCCGGCAATCGCGCGCCATCAACGACGGCGTGAGCTGGGCGTTCGTCCGAATCTGGTCGCCTCGATAGCGGATGTGTTGACGTTCCCGGGCCCCGATCACGCGGCTTCGCACGGCCAGGGACGATTCCCCCGGGGCGTTCCCCTCGAGCACGTCGGGAAGCAGGGCCGCGACCTCCACGTTGAGATCGAGCCGGTCGCGCAAGGGGCCCGACAAGCGGCTGCGGTATCGCTCGACTTGCTGCGGCGTGCACCGGCATTCGCGGTCGAGCGACCCCGCAAAGCCGCAGGGACACGGGTTCATGGCACCGATGAGTACGAATCGCGCCGGAAATGTCGCCGTGCGGGCCGCGCGGGCGATCGTCACTTCGCCCTCTTCGAGTGGCTGTCGGAGCACTTCGAGCACCCGTCGGCTGAACTCGGGCATCTCGTCCAGAAAGAGGACACCGTGATGAGCAAGGCTGACTTCGCCAGGTCTTGGCTGTGATCCGCCGCCAACGAGCGCGGCGTGCGAAATGGTGTGATGGGGCGCCCGGAAGGGCCGCCGGACCACCAGCCCGGCTCCGGTCGGGAGCAGGCCGGCCACTGAGTGCACCGCCGTCACCTCCAACGCCTCGTCGAATGTCAAGGGGGGGAGAATTCCCGGTATCCGCCGCGCCAGCATCGTCTTGCCCGCGCCGGGCGGTCCGATGAGCAGCAGGTTGTGGCCGCCCGCCGACACGATCTCGAGAGCGCGCCGCGCGAGCAGCTGTCCCCGCACATCGGACAGATCCGGAGACTCGATACCAGACGGCGGAGGCGGAGGCGGGGGAGGGGGAGTTGCCATCACGCTCGCCGGCTCGTTCAAAGCGCCGACCGCCTCGGCCAGCGACGACACCGCCAACACTACGAGGCCGCTGACAACGGCCGCCTCGCTGGCGTTGGTGCGCGGAAGCAGGACACTCCCGAAGCCCGCGCGACGCGCCGCCACCGCAATGGGCAGGACGCCGCGCGCCGGCTGAATTGAGCCGTCGAGCGAGAGCTCGCCGAGCACCACGACGTCGCGGACGTCGCGACGAGTCACGACTCCCTGAGCGGCCAGTATGCCGAGGGCAATCGGCAGGTCGAACGCCGCGCCTCCCTTCCGCACATCGGCCGGCGCCAGATTCACCGTGATGCGATGGGCTGGAAATTCGAAGCCGGAATTACGGATCGCACTTCGGACCCGATCCCGACTTTCGCGCACGCTCGCATCTGGCAGGCCGACCATCGTGAACGTCGGCATGCCAAACGAGACGTCGACTTCCACATGGACCGGCGAGGCTTCGACACCGAACAGGGCAGCCGTGCGCAAACAGGCGAGCATGATCACAGCTGCCTGCAAAGACCAGGCACTCCCTGGCGGTGCTGGCTTTGCGCCTGCAGGGACGACATGCGGTCGGAGAAGGGCAGATTGTGGCGCGTGAGTGTAGCGCCGGGGCGCAGAAACTACACTCTCGGCTTTCGATCAGTTCGCGCGCGCGGTGTAGATGGTCAGCTGTTCGCCAGCGCGGATGAGGACACCCGGAATGCTGTTCCAGGTCTGAAGCGAAAGGACGGTTGTTTTGAACACGCGAGCGATGGACGCGAGCGTGTCGCCCTGCTTCACCCGGTAGACGACCTTCGCTCGCTCAGGACCCGCCCCGACATCGGGCACGGTCGCATTCGCCACGAGTGTTCGCGATTCGGCAACCGGAACCGAGCGAGTCGTGCGCGCTGTCATCAGCACGGTCGCTTCGTGGGGCACCATCAGTTTCTGACCGGGCGCCACGCGAGCAGTCACGTTCAGGTAATTCGCCTGGGCAAGGTCCGTCCGGTTCACGTGCAGCGTTCGGGCGATGAGGGCCAGGGTTTCGCCGTTCTTCACCGTGTACCACTTGAGTGAGGCGAGGTCTGTGCTCGGCGCCTCGTCGAGCCGCGCGTTGATGGCTTCCGCGGCCCCGACAGGCACCTTCAGGGAGTAGGATTCGTCGCGAATCGGAGTGGTCCACCGACGAAGCTCGGGGTTGAGCGCCTGGATTTCGTCGATCGTCGTCTCAGCCCACTCGGCGACACGGCGCAAGTCGACCGGACGCGACAGCGCGACGGTCTCGTAGGCGTGCGGCGGTTCCGGCTCAAAGTTGAAGCCGTACTGAACCGGGTTTCGCGCGATGACGATAGCCGCCAGAATCATTGGCACGTAGTCGCGGGTCTCGTGCGGCAACAGCCGCGGTCGTTCGGCCAGTTTCCAGAAGTCGGCGAAGCGGGCGGCCTTGACGGCTCGCTGCAACCGGCCGGGCCCGCCATTGTAGGACGCGAGCGCGAGGTGCCAGTCGCCATCGAACAACTTGGCGAGAGTTCCCAGATATTTCGCCGCGGCGAGGGTCGCCTTCTCCGGGTCCGACCGTTCGTCGATGTACCAGTCCTGGCGAAGACCGTTCTCGAGGCCCGTGCCGCGCATGAACTGCCAGACCCCCTTCGCCTTCGTCCTCGACAGGGCGTTCGGTTTGAACGCGCTCTCGACCAGCGGCACATAAGCCAGATCGAGCGGCAGACCCTCGGCGCGGAACACGCTCTGAATCATCGGCAGGTACTTGCTGCCGCGCTTCATGCCCTCTTCGAGGAAATCGTGCAAGCGCCCCTGAAACAGGGCGATGAAGTCCAGCACACGCCGGTTGAGGGGGATGGGGATGTCGTGTTCGCCGGCCTGAAGATCCAACTTGACGGCGTCATGCAGTTCTTCGGTCGCCGCCGGCGGCGGCGCGAGCGTGGCCGACATGGCCAACAGTTCATCAATCGACGCCGGTTCGTACTTCTTCTCTGTGAAGCCGTCGCCCTCGGCCAGCGCCCTCACCTCGTAGGCGCTGATACGGTCGACGAGCCGGTCGAAATGGTCACGAATCCGCGGCTCGGTGCGACCGCCGTAGGAAGATTCGAGCAGCAGGTTGACGGCCTTGTCGAACTCCTGCCTGGCGCCCTCGAAATGCCCAAGACTCAGCTCGGCTTGCCCTGCCAGGAAGTGGCGGGTCGATCGGGCGATCAGGGTAAGGACCGGGTCTTCAGCCGGGCTCTCTGGAGGTTGGACCGGGGCGGCGTCGATCGCGGCCGCTACCTCAGCGGCGGGCGGCGGGGACGCCACGACCTGTGCAGCGCTGTGCAGGCCGGAGCCGCAGCCGGCCACCAAAGGAAGGAGCGTAGCGAAGGCGAGCCGCTCACATGTCGACCGTCGGACCATCGGGCGCTCCCGTGACCGCGCGCGACTCGTGAGCGCGCGTCTCAACTTGGTCCCCCAACAGGGGCTTGCTGTCAGCTCTCGTTCGTGTCGGTCGCGAATCGACCTCTATAGAACTTAGGACGGCTAAAGTCTCCGCCTGGGACGAGATCAAACTACCATGGCACTCCCGGCTCGGCCGAAAAATCTTATCACTCGCGCGTCTGGTGGTCAACAGTAAGTCCAATCGGCTCAGCACTAAGACGCCAATCGAGCCGATGCTTTCATTCACCCTCGCCACGGGGCGACGGCAAACACCTGGTGTTCCTCACCCAAATCGCGGGCCGCTGGCGTGACAATCGCTCGTTCCGACACGACGAGCTTGCGTCCGGAGCGAATTGCCATCCGCACATCTTCCTCGCACACAAAGTCGAGCGGCGCCGTCCCGACAGGCCTGTCGCCGGCTGAGGCGACAGCCGAGCTGCCCGCGGAGCCGATGCGAGCGCCTGCCGAGGCAGTCAGGACCGGGCGGTACCCGCGCGAGCCGAGAAACTGGTCGATCCGTCGGGTCAAGGCTTCGGTGCTGATCCCGACTGGCTCGGGCGACCTGGGCGGTGCCGAGGGCAGGCGTTGGGCACCGCGATCGGCTGCGCCACCTCCGGCCTTTTCGCGATCGCCGAACCGGCTTGCCGCGGGCGAAATCTCGTATGCCAGTCGCTTGATGTTCAGCAGGTGTCGTGGCGAGATGTTGTCCGAGGTGATGTTGCCACCGTACCCGCCACAGCCGAGGGTCATGGCGGGGTCGAGCCCTGTCGTCAGCCCGATTGAACCGTGGGCCGTTGGCGAGTTCACGATGATACGAAATGCCGGCTTCTTGAGCCCGAACTCGAGAATGACCTGATCGTTTTGCGAATGGATGGACATCGTATGACCCATCCCGCCGTAGCGCAGGATCTGCTTGCAGCGTTCGCAACCTTCCCGCCAGTCCTTCACGATGTAGTAAGAGAGCACCGGGCAAAGCTTCTCAATCGACAGGGGGTAGTCGCGGCCAACGCCATCGAGCGGTGCGATGAGCACGCGCGTGTCCGCCGGCACGATGATGCCGCACTTCTGCGCGATGAAGGTAGCTTCTCGACCAACAAGCGAGGGGTTGGGAAGCCGCTGCGGCGTCACGAGGACGCGCGCGAGGGCTTCGGTTTCCGCTTTGGACATGAAATAGGCGCCCTGAGCTTGGAACTCCCGCCTCACGGCTTCAGCGATCGGCTCGTCGACAACGACCGAGTTCTCCGACGAGCACAGGACGCCGTTATCGAACGTCTTTCCCGTGACGATGTCGCGCACGGCCTTCTTCACGTCGGCCGTTCGCTCGATGTACGCGGGTGCGTTTCCGGGGCCCACTCCGTAGGCCGGCTTCCCGGCGCTGTAGGCGGCGCGCACCAGACCCATGCCCCCGGTCGCCAGAATCACCGCGACATCGCGATGCTTCATCAGTTCCTGGGTCCCCTCGAGCGTCACGATCGTCATCCAGTTGATGGCACCAGCCGGGGCGCCCGCACCACGGGCGGCCTCGTCGAGCGCTTCGGCGACCCTCGTGATGCACCTGACAGCCGAAGGATGCGGACTCACCACGATCGGGCACCGAGCCTTCATGGCGATGAGGATCTTGTAAATGGCTGTCGAGGTCGGATTGGTCGACGGGACCACCGCGGCCACCACCCCAAACGGCTCGGCGATTTCGACCACACGGGTGGCTTCGTGGCGAGCGATAACACCGACCGTCTTCATCGGTCGGATGAAGTTGTACACGCGCTGCGAGGAAAAAAGATTCTTCTGGATCTTGTCCGCGACCACCCCGTAGCCGGTTTCCTCAACAGCCAGCCGCGCGAATGCCTCGGCTTGAAGGGTTGCGGCCGCGGCGATCGCGTCGACAACCGCGTCGACCCGCTCCTGGCTGAACTCCGCGAGGACGGCCGAAGCCTGCTTGGCGCGCTGGGCGAGCGCGCGTGCTTCGGCGATCGAGGCCAGATCGCGATCCGACTGTGCGAGCTTGGTGTCTACCATCGGTCCACAGCACCCACTGCAAGGAAGCCGGGCGTCCTCGGCCCGGGGAGCCATCCCTGGCGGTTCGCGGCGGAGCGTCGTAAGGGTCCGTCAAAGACCCTTACGCGCCCTTGGGAAGAATCTGCTCAATCTCGGCGTGAGGCCGTGGGATGACATGCACCGAGACGAGCTCGCCGACGCGACGCGCGGCGGCCGCGCCGGCGTCGGTGGCTGCCTTGACGGCGCCGACATCGCCCCGGACCATCACCGTGACGTAGCCGGCGCCGATGTACTCTTTTCCGATCAGCGAGACATTGGCGGCCTTGACCATGGCGTCGGCAGCCTCCACCGACCCAATCAACCCCTTCGTCTCGATTAACCCTAATGCTTCCTGCGGCATGCGGTCTCCCTCCGGCCCGCGAGAACTGTAGCACACGGCCCCGTTGGATTGCGTGATCTCAGCAGATCCGGTACGATTTCGGGATCGTCGGGAGGATCATGATTCGAGAGCACGTACGCCTGTTCTTTGTCTGCCTTGCGATGTCTGCATCTGTGGTCGCGAGCACCGCATGCCGAAGAGCGGAGCCGGACACGCCCGCGGTGGCAACTCCCAAGGTCAGTCTGAATCACGACCGGGTAGTGGCCGGCAGTGGGCTGGAGATCACCTACCGATTCGACGTCGCCCCCGACGCACGCTTCGGCGAGGATTACCGCGTGTTCGCCCACGTCGTGGACACCGACGGCGAACAAATGTGGAATGACGATCACAACCCGCCAACTCCCACGACCCAGTGGAAGGGGGGACAGACGATCGAGTATACGCGGACGCTCTTCGTGCCGATATTCCCGTATGTGGGGGATGCCGCGATTCAGGTCGGTCTGCACTCGGCAAAGAATCAGCACCGCCTGACGTTGAACGGCGAGAACGTCGGCCAACATGCGTACCGTGTGGCGCGCTTGCAGCTGCTGCCTCAAACCGAAGGCTTGTTCACGGTGTTCAAGGACGGCTGGCACCCCTCCGAAGCCGCTTCGCAGGATGCATCGGCCGAGTGGCAGTGGACCAAGAAGCAGGGCACGCTCGCGTTCAAGAACCCCAAATCCGACTCGCTTCTGTACCTGGATTTGGACAGTCCGACCGCCTCGCTGCATCCTGCTCAGCAGGTACATGTGATGATGGGCGGCCAGGTCCTCGATCAGTTCGCGCTCTCGCCCGACCAGCGCATGCTCCGGAAAGTGAAGCTGCCGTCGGCTCAGATGGGCAGCGGCGATCTGGCGGAACTGCAGATCGGCGTCGACCGGACATTCGTTCCTTCCCTCGTCAGCCCAGCGACGAGCAAAGATCCTCGCGAGCTGGGCGTTCGTGTATTCCACGCGTACATCGATCCCCGCCCGGCCCCGTGACCAGACATCTAGCAGCCCGTGGTGAAAGTCCGGCGTGGCACCGAGGGCGGCGATGCGCCCGGTTGGCAAGGCGCGACGAGCAAGAATATCGGCGGCGTGCCACCTTCGTGTGCGTCTTGTTGGTGGTTGGGTTGGCATTCAGCGCGAGGTCCGTCGGAGCTGAGTTGGTGTTCTTTTCGTCGGGTCGAAGCCTGTCTGTCAAAGGTCATCGGATGGACGGCAACCTCCTGGTGCTCTCACTGCGCGGAGGTGGCGAGATCGTGTCCGACCCTTCGTTGATTGTCCGGATGGCTGCCGACGAGGTGCCGTACCCCGAGCCCGAAGTCGAATCAGCCGCCTCGCGTTCGGAACCGCCCTTCGACAACGCGTTCGATGCAGGCGTCCACCTTCTGTCAGACCCCCGATACGATCCGATCATCCAGAGGGCAGCGGACGAGCAGGGCATCGACGCGAAGCTCGTGCGGGCGGTGATCCAGGTGGAATCCGGTTATCAACAGCGAGCGCGCTCGCGGAAGGGTGCCATCGGGCTCATGCAGCTGATGCCGGAAACGGCGCGCCGGTACGGCGTGAGGAACCCGTACGATCCGCTGTCGAACATCGAAGCGGGGATTCGCCATTTGAAGGCGCTCCTGGGACACTTCCCGCTGGCGCTCGCGCTGGCCGCCTACAATGCCGGGGAAGCCGCGGTCGAGCGCTTTCAAGGCGTGCCGCCCTACCCCGAAACGCGCGACTATGTCGCGAGGGTTCTGAAGCTCATAGGTTCCTGAACACGTCGCCGGCCCGGGCGTCTTTTTCGATCGGCCGGCGGTCTAACTATTGCGGGAACCATATCGCCGGCCGCGCGGAGCCCCGGTCGCCTGTCCACGTCAGGAGCGCCGAGCCGCCGCCCACACCCGGAGCTCGAACGAGGAGTTGATATAATTCCGGCTCAACTAATGTCCACGCCTGCAATCTCTTGCGGCCGGTGGGGAGCGGCCTGAGCCGTGGAGTTCAGGTGCCGTCTCGCCTCGGCCAGCGGCGAAATCACCGAAGGCCTCTACGTCGCCGAAAGCGAAGCCCGCCTGCGGCACGACTTGGAAGAGAAGGGGTTTTACCCGCTCTCGGTCCAGCCGAAGGGCGCCATCGCAGGTCTGTCGCTCCGGTGGCCCAGCCGGACGACCGTGTCGACGCAAGAGTTTCTCGTCTTCAACCAGGAGCTGGCAACCCTGCTGAAGGCCGGCATGCCGCTCGTGCAATCACTCGACCTGCTGAGGCGTCGTGTCGAGTCTCCGGCCTTTCGCAGCGTGCTGGACGACGTGCACGAACGAGTACGAGGGGGGGCCGCGCTGTCCGACGCGTTCGCGGCGCACGGGAGCTTGTTTCCGAGCGTCTACACGGCGTCGCTGGTCGCGGGAGAGCGGAGCGGGAGCCTCGACACCGTTCTGCGTCGCTTCGTCGAGCACACGAAGATCATCGCGACGGTCAAGCGCAAGACGATTTCCGCACTCGTGTATCCCGCGATCCTGATCGCCTTGTCGCTGATTCTCGTCTCGATCATCGTGCTGACCGTTGTGCCAGCGTTTTCGGACTTCTACGGGACCTTCGGCGCCGAGCTGCCGCTGGTCACCCGGATCATCGTCCGCGTCTCGGCCGTCATCCGGGAGCACTTTGCCCTCATCCTGGTGGTGCTGGCCGTTGCAGCGGCGGCGTTCGTGCTGTGGCTGAGGCAGCCGGGACAGAAGGCGCGGTTCGACCACGCGATTCTCGGCGTGCCGTTCTTGGGGGAAGTGGCCAGCAAGTTCGCCACGTCCCAGATGGCGCGGACACTCGCGACGCTCCTTGGCGGCGGCCTGCCGCTCGTCAACGCACTCGATATCGCGGCTCAATCGGTTGGCAACCAGTTCATCGCGCGCCAACTTGGTCTGGTCGGTGTACGCGTCCGGGAGGGGGCGTCGTTCGCCTCGGCCCTCGACGATCGCCGGGTGTTTCCGGAGGTGGCGGTCAAGATGGCCGAGGTCGGCGAGTCCACCGGCGCGCTCCGGGAGATGCTCAACACGGTGGCCGATTTCTACGACGAGGAGATCGCGACGAGCATGGAGCGGTTTGTGACGCTCGTCGAACCGGTGCTGCTTGTGATCATGGGCATCGTGATCGCCGGGCTCCTGCTGGCGCTTTATATGCCGCTCTTCCAGTTGAGCTCGGTGCTGGCAGGGTGACCATTTGACCATTGAGCAGCTCGCGGCGGGTCCTGGCGTCGCACCATGGGCGTCGAAGGGGCGGACATCGGGACCGGCGCGCGCGCCCGCCGGGGACCGTCAGCCAGCGGGGCAGGAGCCCCAGGAAAATTAGGCTATGCCAGAGCTCAAGACCTCGGATCAGTTGCACGCGGAGCCTCCAGAGCTTGGCGCGGACGAGCGCGCCGCCGAACTGGAGCAGGCGCGTCGTGTCGCGGAACGATACCGGCTCGAGTTCATCGACATGGACACCTTTCGGATCGATCACGACCTGTTCCGCTCCATTCCGGCCGACATGATGCTGCGCTACGGCTTCGTGCCGTACCGACGCGACGGGAAGATGCTGTCCATCGTCGTGTCGGATCCGACGGACCTGCCTATGATCGACGAGCTGGCGGTGCTGCTGTCGACACCCATCAAAGTGGCGGTCGGCCCGCGCTCGGCGATCGACTCGATCCTCAAAAAGAGCGAGAGCTCGCAGCGCGTCCTCGAAGAAGCCACCGAGAGCTTTCAACTGCAGCTCTTGAAGGAGGAAGAGGTTGGCGACGACAGTCTCACGGTTGAGCGGCTGACGAGCGATATCAGCCCCGTGATACGTCTGGTCGATTCGACGATTTACACGGCCATCCAGCGCCGGGCCAGCGACATTCACATCGAAACGCAGGACGATGCCGTGCACGTCAAGTACCGAATCGACGGCGTCCTCCAGGCGGCCATGCGGCCGATCGCGAAGCAGTTCCACAGCCCGATCATCTCCCGCATCAAGGTGATGGCCGAGCTCGACATCGCAGAAAAGCGGGTGCCCCAGGACGGGCGCTTCAAGCTGCGGTTACCGGGAAAGACCATCGACTTCCGCGTGTCGATCATGCCCAGCGTACACGGCGAGGACGCGGTCATCCGCATTCTGGACAAGGAATCGATCAGCGAGCAGTTCACCGAGCTGCGCCTCGACATTCTCG
>JBGPJH010000081.1:0-11815 GCA_041485305.1 Vicinamibacteria bacterium
GCCGTTTTCGTCGGTCGATCAAGAGACACGGCGGTCGCTCTACAGCCTGATGCGTGTCCTCTCACCACAGGTAACGGGACCGACGATCTACGTCACTCACAACCTGGAGGACGCCGAGAACCTCGCCGAGCATGGTGTTCGGCTGACGGGCGGCAGGCTCGTGGTAGATGAGCCAATAGATCGCTGGCATGCGACTTGGTAGCTGGTGCGGCGTGTGGCCGCGTCCCGGCTTTCCACTGGCCGCCCTAGTCCTCCAGCGGCACGGTCCAGATTCGGGTGTTCCCTGCGACTTCGAGATAAGCCAGCCGTTTGCCATCCGGCGTGAACGACCACGGAACCTGGATCGTCTAGGCCCAGGCCTGCTTGGCCGGTGGACACTCAGCCGATAAGAAGGATTGTCGGCATCATTTCGTCGGCGCGCGGTTTCGAGAAGCGGGCCGCAGATGTGCGCAGAAGCGTGTGTTCGTGGCCGCAGGAGTCGATATGGGCATTTCTCTAAAGTGGGCCGGCCTCCCCGCGCTCGTGTTCGTGGTCGCGACCCCCGCGCTGGCCGAGCAGCTGACTGCCGCCGGACGCATCAAGGTGGTTTCGGGCTCTGCGTTCATCGTCCGTGACGGAGTGCAGACCCGCGCGCAGGTCGGACAACTGGTCTTCGAGGCTGACGGACTCCGGACCGGCGCCGATGGCAGCCTCGGGGTCACATTGAAGGACGACACCCGGGTCTCGCTCGGTCCGGACAGCGAGGTGCTCCTCAAGCGCTTCGCCTATGCGCCCGCCGACGGTGGCCTCGGCTTGGTGATCAACTTCGTGCGCGGCGTGGCGGCGTACGTGTCGGGTCAGATCGCGAAACTCGCGCCCGACGCCATTCGCCTCGAAACGCCGGCAGCAATCGTCGGAGTGCGGGGCACAAGCCTGGCCATCCGCGTTGAGCCGTAATGTCTAGCGGCAGCCCACGATCACTCGCCGTCTTTCTTGCGATGGTCGCCGCAACGATGGCGACGGCCTGCGGCTCGAAACACATCTCGGGGCCCACGCGTCCCGAACAAGTGTTGGTCGTGCTGCTCCAGGACTCGAACACCGGTTTGACCGGGCGCGCCCAGGTCTCGAACCCATTCGGGTCCATCGAACTGGCGGCCGAGCGCGACGCGACGCTCGCGAAGGTGAATCGCCGTCCTGACCCCATCCGTACGTTGAGCGAGGCGGACGTCAAGCGGCTTTTTGGCGATGCCCTGGCCGCTCTGCCGCCGGCGCCGCAACGCTTCACCCTATACTTCCGGTTCGAGTCCGACGAGCTGACTCCGGTCTCTCGCGCGCTCCTGCACGATATCGTGAGCACCGTCAAACAACTCTCCGTCCCGGACGTTGTCGTGGTGGGGCACACGGACACGATGGGTGCGCCGCGCGCGAACTTCCAGCTCGGATTGAAGCGCGCGACGGCTGTCCGCGGTCTCCTCGCGAACGCCGGGCTCGACATTTCCAGCATCGACGTCGCGTCGCACGGCGAAGCCGACCCGCTGATTCAAACGCCGAATGAGACGCCTGAACCCCGCAATCGCCGCGTCGAAATTGCGGTGAGGTAGGGGCCCGATCCGATGACACCGCAGGGCGCTGGCGCGCCTCGTCGCCGTCTGGTGTTTCTGTACGGCGCCATCCCCGTGCTCTTCACGGCTCTTCTCGCCGCCTATCGGCCGGCGTTTCTGGTTCGACTCGACAACCTGGCCTACGACACACTGCTGCGCTCGGTTCGGCCGAGGCCGCCGAGCGGCCGCGTCGTCGTGGTCGACGTGGATGAGCGGAGCTTGTCGACGGTCGGTCAATGGCCATGGCGAAGGGATGTCATCGGTCGCCTCATCGCGCGCCTCCGAGAATTGGGCGCATCGACCATCGCGCTCGACATCATCTTCGCCGAACCCGATCGGTACCGTCCCCTCGAGGGCTCCGACCGGCGATCGAATCCAGAACCACAAGTGACTCCAGACGATGTGCTGGCCGGGTCGCTTCGCGAGGGCCGTGTGGTTCTAGGGTACGCGATGACGTTCGACGCAGCCCCACACGGGCAACACCCATGCGTGTTGCACCCGATCGGGCTCGCCATGCTGCAGCCCCGAGAAGAAACCAGCGACGCGCCGTACTTTCGCGCGACAGGCGTCGTGTGCAGCCTGCCGATGCTGGCGCAGGCGACGGGCGCTTCAGGTTTCCTGAACGGGGCTCCCGACACGGACGGCATTCTCAGACGCGTACCGTTGCTGGTCGAGCTCGACGGCCGCGTGTATCCCGGACTCGCGCTCGCGGCAGTGACGGCCGAGACCGGGGCACGCGAGGTGACGCTTCGTGTCTTGAATTCGAGTGCCGCCTCGTTGACCATCGATAATCGGCTCGTACCGCTCGACGGCAAGAGCAATCTGTTGCTGCGCTATCGAGGTAAGAAGAGGGCGTTCGTCTACATCTCGGCGGCAGACGTTCTGGGCGGCGAGCTGCCCGTCGGGGCGTTGCGCGACAAAATCGTGTTCGTCGGCACGACAGCCCTTGGAACGCGAGAGGTCGTCGCGACGCCACTCGACACGCTCTTTGCTGGCGTCGAGGTGCAGGCCACTGTCGCAGACGACTTGCTGCAGCAGGACTTCATCAGACGGTCCCAGTTTGGAACCAGTCTCGAAAGTCTGGCAGCGCTGGTCCTGGGCATCGCGGTGACAGTGCTGGTGGCCACAATAGGTCTGGCGTCGGGCGCGCTCGCCGCGGCCGGTAGTGTGACGGCCCTTTGGTACGGGGCCGTGTGGCAGCTCTCAACCAGCGGCATGTTCATGTCGCCGCTATCACCCTCCATCGCGGCGATCTCTGCGCTCGCCCTGATGACCCTTGCGAAGTTCACCGTCGAGCGGCGACGGGCGGAGGGCGCGGGTCGCGAGAAAACTACGGCCCAGCGCTTGATGGTGCAGACGCTCCTGTCGCTAACCGAGGCGCGGGACGGCGAGACCGGCCGTCATTCTCGCCGAACCCAGCGGTACGCCAGGCTGCTCGCGACCGAACTCGCGACCCACCCGGAGTTTCGAGAGTTCCTGACTCCGGAGCGGATCGATCTGCTGTCGAGCCTCGCGCCTCTCCACGATATCGGCAAGGTGGCCATTCCCGATCACATCCTCAACAAGCCCAGCTCGCTCACTCGAGAAGAGCTCGCCGAGATGCGCAAACATCCGACGCTCGGTCGAGACGTCATCAGCAGGGCAGAGCAGCAGGTCGGAGTGTCTGATGATGCCGTTCTCGCGATGGCGAAGGACATCGTGTATACGCACCATGAGCGCTGGGACGGAACCGGATACCCGGAAGGCCTACGCCAAAAAGAGATTCCGATAGCGGGCCGCGTGATGGCAATCGTGGACGTGTACGACGCCGCCGTCACCCGAACGTTGTACCGACCGTCGAGGTCGCACGACGACGCGGTCGCGTTCATCGTCGGTGGCAAGGGCACGCATTTCGATCCAGTCGTCGTGGAGGCGTTTGAGAACGTCGCGCTGGTTCTCAAGAGCGTGTCGCGCGAAACCGATCGCTGACGGGCGATCCGAACCGGTGCGATGCGTTGACGACCCCGACGCATTGAGGCGACTCCCGCACGGTGACACTTTCGGCCACGGTCCGTATACTTCCCTATAGTCGAATCAAACGTTGGCACGATCCTGCGCAGAACGCTTCACGAACTGCGCGCCGGCTGGGCTGAGCAGGTTTAGCTCGGGTTGGGCAGGATTTCCGCGAATTACGGAGTGGGGGCGATGGAAGACGATTTCATCACGGACCGAGTTTTCGAGCCGCAACCGGCGGGGCGCCGATTAGTGGTCGTTGGAGCTGGAGCCGTTCTGGCGATAGTGATGCTGACGCTGCCCGTGGTTCGGACGTCAGCGCAGGCATTTCTCGACCTGTTCCGGGTGGTGAACTTCACGGCCGTCCCTGTGGACGTGGGCCGGATCCAGCAGCTGAGTCAGAGCGGACTCGATCTCCCGACCTTGATCGGGGAGCAAGTCGAAGTGGTGGCCGATCCCGGGCCGCCGCAGGTCTTCGTTCTACCCTCTGATGCTGGCGCTGGTCGCGCCAACGAGCGGCACGGGCACCGTGCTCGGCGCTAGGATTGGCGACCGCGCAGTGCGGGCCAGGGTCGGATTCCTTCCCGAGCACTTCCGCTTTCACGACGTCTTGACCGGCCGCGAGCTTCTGCGGTTTCACGGCCGGTTGTACGGCCAACGCGGGGCCAGCCTGGAACGCCGAATCGAGGAGCTGCTGGATCGAGTGGACCTCGTCGACGCCGCAGACCGTCCGCTACAGGAGTACAGCAAAGGGATGGTGCAGCGCGTCGGCTTGGCGCAGGCGATTCTCAACGAGCCCGACCTCGTCTTTCTGGACGAACCGACGTCGGGGCTCGATCCGCTCGGCCGGCGATTGGTGCGCGAGGTGCTCAGAGAGCTGCGCCAAGGAGGAACGACGGTGTTTCTCAACTCCCACTTGCTGGGCGAGGTCGAGTCCACGTGTGATCGGGTGGTATTCGTGAAACGAGGGCGTACAGTCCGCGAGCTCGCGCTGAACGATCCTTCGGCCGCCCTGTGGGTGAATCTGCGCATCGACCAGACCGGGCCGAGGATTCTTGACGGCCTTGCACAATTCGGCAGCGACGTCTCGCGCGTGGATGGCGTCGTGCGCCTCCGCGTTCAGAGCGAAGAGGCGCTACCGTCGATCGCGCGGTGGCTCGTCGACCAGGGGGTGCGGCTGTTCGAAATGGGCGGTCGACGACCGTCGCTCGAACAGCTGTTCCTGGACGTGATGGGCGAAGACCAGCGGCCTGGATGATGAGTGTCGCGCTGACGATTGCCGGCGTGACGTTGCGGGAGGCTAGCCGGCGCCGCCTCGTGCTGGCCGGTGTGCTGCTCGGGACGGCGTTCGTTCTGCTATATGCGACCGCGTTCTGGCTGGTGCTTCGCAACGCGCCGTGCGGTCAGCGGATTCGCCCGTGCAGCACTCCGTTTCAGCTTGTGCAGTATCGAACCGCGCTCAACATTCTTACGCTGGCGGGACTCTACGTGGCCAACCTCTTGACGCTCGCGACGGCCGTGCTCCTGCCGGTCGACACGCTGGCCGGGGAAATCAGCTCCGGGGTGGCCGAGACCCTGGCGTCGAAGCCGATCCGGCGGGCGGACATCGTGCTCGGCAAATGGACCGCGTACTTCATCCTGGTCGTGGGGTACTTGTGCCTAACCTCTGGAGGCACCCTGGGCGCCGTGTGGGGGGTCACGCGTGTCGTGGCAGGCGGCCCGGGGTTTGTGGTGCCGGGAGCCGCGCGCGGTCTGCCGATCATGCTCCTGGCCTCTACGGTGATGCTCACCGTGTCCATCGCCGGTGGCACGCGGCTCAGTACCGTCACGAACGGTATGGTGGCGTTCGGGATCTTCGGGCTCGGGTTCCTCGGCGGGTGGCTGGAGCAGATTGGGGAGTTCGTGGTGCAGACGCCCCTGGCGCGCGAGGCCATCCGCGATGTCGGGACGGTCGTCAGCCTGGTGACGCCGGCCGATGCCTTGTGGCGGCTTGCGGCGTCGCACATGATGCCGCCGATTGCGCGCGATTTGCCGATGACGCCCTTCAGCTCGCTGTACCCGCCGAGTGGCGCGATGGTGGTGTGGGCGCTGGGCTACGTGGCCGTCGCGCTCGTCGTCGCGCTGCGGAGGTTCGCGCGTCGGGCGCTCTAGCGCGCATGTCCATGATGTCCAACTTCGATAGGACCGGAGCGCTCGAGGCGGCCATCATCTTGCTGATCGGTGCCGCGCTCGCGACCGCGTGCGTGCACTACGACGCGAAGCCGATCGCGCCAACCCAGCCACTCACCACGATTGAAGCGCGTACGACCGATGACGGCCAGCTCCGGAGCTTCCTCGCGGTCCATGGGGTCGCCACACCGGACCCGCCCCGCTGGGGGCTTCGCGCGCTGACGCTGCTTGCGTTCTATTACCACCCGACCCTCGACGAGGCGCGAGCGGCGGCCGACGTGGCCCGCGGCGCCGTCCTGACGGCCGGCGCCAGAATAAACCCCACGGCGCAACCGTCGATCGGGTACGACACCACCACGTCACCACCTTGGATGCCCGGCTTCGGATTGTTGATTCCGATCGAGACCGCCGGGAAGCGCGGGTATAGGATCGCCGAGGCGAGGCGTCGCGCGGACGCGGCGCAGCTTCAGATCGTCGCGACGGCCTGGCAGGTGAGAGTCGGTGTGCGTCGATCGCTCTTGGATTTCGTCACGGCGCGCAGGGCGGAGCTCATCCTCTCGCGCCAGGCGACGGTTCAAGACAACATCGTGCAGTTGTTGGAGCGACAGCTCGAGGCCGGCGCGATCACGCCCTTCGAAGCGACGCAGGCCCGATTAGCGGCAGCCACCACCCGCCTGGCGGTGAATCAGGCAGCGATTCAGCGTGCACAGGCGGAAGCGGCCCTTGCTGACGCACTCGGTCTGACCCGCGAGTCGTTCAGCGCGATCGCGCCAGCCGTCGATCTCGGGGACGAGCTGAACGTGCAACCACCGGAGCCTGTCGCTCGACGCGCGGCACTCGTGAGCCGCTCCGACGTGCGGGCGGCGCTCGCGGAGTACGAGGCGTCGCAGTCCGCGCTGCAACTCGAAATCGCGCGCCAGTATCCTGATATCGAGCTCGGGCCAGGGTATCTGTTCGATCAGACGGACAACAAGTTTACGGTGGCGCTCGGCGTCACGTTGCCGGTGTTCCATCGCAATCAAGGGCCGATCGCCGAAGCTACCGCCCGCCGTGAACAGGCGGCGGCGCACCTGCTGGTCGTGCAAGCGAACGCGCTGCACGAGCTCAGCGAGGCGGAGGCGGTTCTGGAAGCAGCACGACTGAAGCTCACCACGGCACAAACGGCCCTGACCACGACGCAACAGCAAGAGCAACGCCGGCAACGGATGTACGAAGCTGGCGACATCTCGCGCGTCGAAGTGCTCACGGCGCAGCTCGAATCCGTGGCCGCCGAAGCCGCCGCCGCCGACGCCCGTGCCCAGGTCGAGCGAGCGGCGGGCGCCCTTGAAGACGCGATGCAAAGCCCCCTCGGATTCGACGACGCGGTGCTTACGAACCCGCGGGCAGGATCCACCTCCGAAAGGCAGAAGCCGTGAGGCGATTCAGGTTCGGCTACCTTGTCGTTGGGCTGGTTGCCATTGCCGCGATGGTGATCGTCGTGTGGTTCGCTCGCCGCTCGGCGTCGCCCGCGGCGGCAGCGTCCGAGGAGACTCAGCAGCCTACCGAGGTGGCGGTAAAGGTCGGCACGATCACGCGCGCCACGTTGCGTGCGTACGTGAATGGGTTTGGCGTTGTGGAACCCGAACCCGCCACGACGGAACGGCCGCCGGCCAGCGCGAAAATCGGGTCACCCGTCGCGGGCCTTCTTGCCGAGTCGCGGGCTGTTGACGGACAGCGCGTGGACAAAGGCGCCATCCTGTTCCAGTTGGACAGCCGCGTCGCCGACGTGCAGGTGGAGAAGGCACGACAGGCCGCCGAGTTCACCGAACGCGCGCTCGATCGTCAGAAGAAGCTACTGGCGGTGGATGCGACCTCGCAAAAGCTCTATCAGGAGGCGGACGCGCAGGCGCAAGCGGCGCGAAACGAGCTGGCGAACACACAGGCCCAGCGCGCGCTTCTGACCATTCGAGCTCCGATCAGCGGCACCGTGACTCGCGTGCCTGCCAAGCCGGGCGATGCCATCGACCTGACGACGGTGCTGGCGGAAATGGTCGATCTGGATCGGCTGGTCGTCAGCGCCAAGATCCGCTCTGGAGATGTCGCCGCGGTGCGTCGTGGACAGCACGCGGATGTGTCGCCCGGTCGGCCAGAAGCACCGGAGCAGGCGACCACCGCTGCACCGGCCGTAGGGGCGACAGTCTCGTTCATCAGCGCCGCCGTCGATCCAGCGACCGACACGGTTCTCGTCCGCGCGTCGTTGCCCCGTCAGTCCGTTCTGAGGCCGGGTCAGTTCGTCACGGTTCGGATCCTCTACGACGAACATCGCAATCGCCTCGCCGTGCCGATCGACAGCGTCGTCACCGACGAAAGGGGACGCGGCGCGTTCATCGCGCTCGTCACCAACAACACCGCGACCAAACACCCGGTCACGGTGGGATTGAAGGACAACGGGCTCGCCGAAGTCGAAGGGGCCGATCTGCGCGAAGGGACCGCGATTGTGGCGAGCGGTGCCTACGGGCTGCCCGACAAAACCCGGATCCGGCCGATTCCCGAGTAGCGTGGCCGCCGACCATCACTCTTTCATGAAGAACGAATCCATCATTGGTCGCTTCGCGACCGGCCAGGCGATGGCCGTGGTGTTCATCAGCATCGCGCTCTGCGCCGCAGGCGTCTACGCGGCGTTCAGCCTGCCATCGTCGGTCTTCCCTCAGACGAACTTTCCGCGCGTCGTGATCCTTGTCGACAACGGCGTGATGCTGGCAGACGAGATGATGGCCACGATCACCCGTCCGATCGAAGAGTCGATGAAGGACATCCCCGGGGCCGTGACTGTGCGCTCGGCGACTGGCCGGGGATCGGCAGAGGTGAACGTGTTCTTCACGTGGTCCGTGAACATGGTGCAGTCCGAGCTGTACGTGCTCAGCCGGCTGTCCCAGATCCGCAGCACACTTCCCCCGACCGCGACGACGACGGTCTACCGTCTGACGTTCTCCGCATTTCCGATCATCGGCGTCAGCCTGACCAGTCAGACGCGCGACATCACGAACCTGTGGGAGATCGCACGCTACAACCTGAAGCTCCGCTTCCTACGCATTCCTGGCGTGGCCCGCGTCGATCTCGTTGGTGGGCGCACGCCTGAATTCCACGTCGTCGTCGATTCGGTGAGACTCGAGGCGGCCCATCTCGGCCTGCAGCAATTGACCGATGCGCTGGCGCGCAACAATTTGATCGCGCCGGCGGGGATGCACGAGGAGAACCACCATCTGTACCTGACCGTGACGGACGGGCGGGTCCGAAACGCATCGGAAATCGAAAACCTGACGGTCTCCGTTGTCGAAGGACACCCCACGCGACTGAAGGATATCGCTCGAGTCGAGCGCGGTCCCGAGCCCGTCTTCAACATCGTGACGGCTGAAGGCGTCAACGCGGTCCTGCTCAATATCCGCAGTCAACCTGATGGCAGCACGCTCGACATCAAGAAGCAACTGGATGCCGAACTGGCGGCGCTCAAGAAAGAGCTGCCGCCGGACGTGAAACTGGCATTTTTCTACGATCAATCGGTGATCGTACGCGAGTCGGTTCGCAGTGTCTGGGAAGCGATCTTCTTCGGCCTGATTCTGTCGGTCGTGATCATCTATGCCTTCCTCAAGAGTTGGGGCACGACGCTCGTCGCCACGCTGGTGATTCCGGTCACCGTGCTCGTCACGCTGGTTGCGATGCAGCTTGCCGGCCTCAGCTTCAACCTGATGACCCTCGGCGGTATTGCCGCGGCCATCGGTCTCGTCATCGACGACGCGATCGTAGTGGTCGAGGCGATCCACACGCGGATGGCGGCCGGCGGAAGCCGCAAGGAAGCGGTGTCCGAAGCCATCGCTGCGATTGTGCGCCCCCTGGTCGGCTCCACGTTGACCCCCGTTGTCGTCTTCCTTCCGCTCATGTTCCTTAGCGACATCACGGGGGTGTTCTTCCGCGCCTTGGCGCTCACCATGGCCGTGTCGCTGCTGACCTCGCTCGTCCTGGCCGTGACGCTGACGCCGTCGCTCGCCGCTTGGCTCATTCGTTATTCGCCCGTGGGGTCGCACGGCCATCGTGAGTCCCCCGAGGTGGGAGAGACCTGGACCGGTCTGGACTGGACGGGAGTTGAGGAAGGCGGGTTCATCCTTCGACGCATTGCGCGTATCTACGAGCGCGCGCTCACCCTCGCGCTGGCGCATCGCTTTGTGACGTTCGGCCTGTGTCTCCTCACGCTGGTTGCCGGCGCCGCGCTGTATCTGCGGCTCGAGAGCGACTTCCTGCCGCCGATGGACGAAGGTGGCTTCGTCATCGACTATTACACGCCGCCGGGCACCAGCCTGTCCGAGACGAACCGCCAGTTGTTGCAAGCGGAGGAAGTGCTCAGGGCCATTCCGGAGGTCGAGAGCTACTCGCGGCGAACGGGCGCCCGGCTCGCCCTGGCCATCGCCGAGCCGAACACCGGCGACTTCCTGGTCAAGCTGCGCACGGATCGGAAGCGCGCCACCGACGGTGTGATTGCGGAGCTCCGTCAGAAGCTGAACACACAGTTACCCGCCGTCCACTGGGAATTTCCTGGGATTTTGAGCGACCTGATTGGCGACCTGCTGTGGGCGCCCAAGCCGATCGAGATCAAGCTTTACTCCACGGACTTGGACTTCCTCAAGCAGCAGGGCCCGCGAATCGAAGAGAAGTTAAAGCACGTCGCCGGAGTGGTCGACACCTTCCCGGGCCTCGTCTACACGGGTCCGTCGATTCGGTTGCACGTGCGCCACGTCGATGCGCAACGATTCGGACTCACCACGACCATCATCGCCGACGCGGTGCACACGGCGATGCTTGGCCAGACGGCGTCCGACGTCCTCGAAGGCGACCGCGTCGTGGACATTCGCGTCCTGGCCGACCGGTCGCAGCTCGATCGCCTGACCACGCTCCGGGACCTGCCGATCCGGACGCCGACGGGAACGGTTGTTCAGCTCGGTCAAGTCGTGGACGTCGGTGAGACGGATGCGCAGCTCGAACTTCGCCGCGAAGACTTCCGCCAGGACATCGCAGTGACCGCCAGGCTGGAAGGCCGCGACCTCGGCAGTGCCATGACGGACATTCGCAAGTTGCTGGACAACGATCCGACATTGCCTCCCGGCACTGTGGAGTACGGTGGTCTTTACCAACAGCAGCAGCAATCGTTCCGCAATCTCCTCGGCGTGCTGCTCATGGCGATCGTCCTGGTGTTCACCGTGCTGCTGCTCGAATTCCGAGGATTCCTCGAACCGCTGGCAATCGTTTTCGGCGCCACCCTCGCGTTGTTCGGCAGCATCTTCGCGCTGTGGATCACCGGGACCTCGTTGAACGTCGTGTCGTTCCTCGGCGCAATCATCGGTGTGGGCATCGTGGCGAAGAACGGCATCTTGATGCTCGACCTGGTTGACCATTTCGTTGAGCAGGGGCTCGATCTCCGCAATGCCTTGATTCGGTCCGGACGCAGACGACTGCGACCTGTGCTGATGACGTCCATGGCCGCGGCCCTCGGTATGCTGCCGCTGGCCTACGGCATCGGGTCTGGGGCCGACATGCTGCGCCCGCTTGCGATCGCCGTCATCGGATCGCTGTGCGTGTCGGTTCTGCTGTCGCTGGTCGCCACGCCAACCGCGTACTACGTGATGCGCGGCGGGTCGGTGCGGCCGCGCAGCAGGGAATCGGCTTAATAGAGGAGATTCACGCCGATGGGGTCTGCGCTTCACGATGCGTGTAGCGGATGACTTCAACGTCTGAGATCGCGATGAGCCCTTCGTACACCATCTCTTCGAGTATAGGCAGGAACCGCCGGATTTTCTCCGCTTCGTCGATGATGCAGACCATCACCGGCAGGTCTGAGGACGTCAGCAGATGTCTTCGATGGATGCGGCTGCTCGCTCCGTATCCCTCGATGCCGCGGTAGACCGTCGCGCCCGCGAGATCTTCGCGACGGGCCGCTTCGACGATCGCCTCGTACAGGGGCTGTCCGTGCCACCGGTCGTCTTCCCCGAAGTGCACGCGAATCATCTTGGCCGAGCCGCTCAGCTTCATGACCGCTGCTCCTTGGA
>JBGPJH010000082.1:0-11788 GCA_041485305.1 Vicinamibacteria bacterium
CACGCGCGCGTCGCCCGAGAACATGTCGCGCGCAAATGCCAGCAGGGTTCCCTTCAGATGCGCGAGGGAGACTCCCTCGGCGACGACGAGCGCCTCCATTTGGCCGAACGCTGGCGAGTGCGTCAGGTCCAGGTCGTCCCGACGATACACCCGACCCGGAAACACGATCCGCACCGGCGGCGGGTGCGATTCCATGTAGCGGATCTGCACGGCTGAGGTGTGCGTGCGGAGCAACGTGCGGAGGTCGTCGGCGCGCCCGCTCTCTCCTTTGAGCGGCGTTGCCAGATACAGCGTATCTTGCATGTCGCGCGCGGGATGTTCCGACGGCATATTGAGGGCATCGAAGCAGTGCCACTCGTCTTCGATCTCCGGACCCTCGACAATGCCGAAGCCCATCCGCGTGAAGATCGCTTCCATGCGATCGCGCACGATCGTTAGGGGGTGCAGATGGCCGAGCCGCGGCGCACGGCCGGGCAGCGTCACGTCCACCGCATTTACCGGGACGCGGCCGAACCGGTCCTCGGCGGCAAACCGCGTCCAACGCTCCTCGATCGCCTGCTTCAGATCGTTGGCCAGCCGGCCGACGTTCTTTTTCTGATCGGGTGGTGCGCCCGCGACGAGCTGCATCCACGACGCCACGACGCCGTTCTTCCGGCCCAGGAACCGGTCGCGGACGCTTTGGGCTTCGCGCGCGGACTTCGCCGCCGCCAGCTCCAGCTCGAAGGCGGAGATCTGACCGTCAACCAAGGCGGCGTCTGGCAGCGTCATCGGTGGGAACAGTAAACCACGAAGACGCGACGAGCGCGAAGTCCTTCGTCTGGTCGCGGCTTCGTGGGGGAGTAGCGAGAACGATCGGCTACGCGCGAGCCGCGGTCCTGGCGACGCTCTTGGCTCGGGCGGCGAGCGCGGCAAACGCCGCGGGACTCGCGATCGCCAGATCCGACAGACTCTTCCGATCGAGCGCAACGCCAGCGATCTTGAGGCCGTTGATGAACTGCCCGTAGGTGAGGCCATGCTCCCGAACGGCGGCGTTGATCCGAATCACCCAGAGCCGACGGAAGTCCCGCTTCTTGCGGCGCCGGCCGACGAATGCGTATTTGAGCGCCGTGTCGACCGACTCTTTGGCGGCCCGGTACAGCTTGCTCTTGTTCGCGTAGTACCCCTTCGCCAGGCCGAGCAGCTTCTTGCGCTTCGCGCGGCGAACCGTTCCTCGTTTGACACGCATTGCTGGTCTCTCCTATTTGTACGGCAGCATGCGCGCGAGTTTGGCCGCGTCGACGTCCGCCACCGTTGTCGTGCCTCTCAGCGCGCGCTTGCGCTTGGTTGTCTTGCTGCTGAGGATGTGCTGTTTGAACGCGCTGCCGCGCAGAAACTTTCCGCTCTTGGTGCGCTTGAACCGCTTCGCGGCGCCGCGGTGTGTTTTGAGCTTGGGCATCTCTACCTCGTTCCCGATGCGATGAGTCGTTAGGTCCTGCCAGTCGGGCGCATCCCGTCCGGGCGCCGCTTGCAGCCGGCTAGCGCGGCGGTGGCGCCGAGGCTTTCGGCTTGCCACCCTGGGGCTTGCGGCTCAGGATCGTGTGCATCTGGTTGCCTTCGAGTCGAGGCATCGCCTCGGCAACCGCGATCTCTGCCAGTTCCTCCACCAGCCGCTCGAGGATGCGCCGACCGATTTCAGGATGCGCCATTTCCCGGCCGCGGAAAAAGATCGTCGCCTTCACCTTGTCGCCGTCGTCGAGAAACCGCTCGATGTGCTTCTTCTTGAACTGGTAATCGTGCTCGTCCACCTTGGGACGGAACTTGATTTCCTTGACCTCGATGACCTTCTGATGGCGCCGCGCTTCGCGGGCGCGCTTCTGCTCCTGGTACTGATACTTCCCGAAGTCCATGATGCGGCAGACCGGCGGAACCGCCGTCGGCGAGATCTCGACCAGGTCGAGCCCCTTCTGCTTCGCGATGGCCAGGGCCTGTGGCGGTGGCATGATGCCGAGCTGCTGTCCGCTGTCGTCGATCACGCGGATCTCCCGCACCCGGATTCGTTCGTTCACGCGGACGCGGTCGTCGCGTCGCGGTCCTCTGTCGAAAGCGATAAGGCCTCCTTATTTAGCTCGCGTGGGGCCCCACTTTCTCTCCTGCCGCCGGGGCCCCACCCCCAGCGGCTTTGGCTCAAGGCTGCCACGCGCCTGCCCGGCTTCGCCGCTCCTCGGCCTCGAGCGTAGACTCTCGGCCTCGGGTGTCTCGCGTCACCGCTCGGTGCCGACCCGTTCTACGGTGAACCCCTTGATCGTACGCGAGCCCTTACTGTCGATCTCGAGGTTGGCCCACGGAATGAATCCGCCACCCTCGTCATACGCAAGCTTCCAGGCACCGATGTCGCCATCGGTGCGGCCACGCACTGCGACTGTCGCCTGTTCCTGCTCCCGATCGCCTACTACCAGCATGTAGGGGACTTTTTGCAGCTGGGCCTCTCGAATCTTATATCCGATTTTTTCCTGCCGCTCGTCGAGTTCCGCCCGCAGGCCCGCCGCCCGAAGCTCGTCGCGAACCGAAGCGGCGTAGACAAGATGGCGGTCGGAAATCGGCAGCACGATGGCTTGAACCGGCGCCAGCCACAGGGGAAAAGCCCCGGCGTAGTGTTCGACCAGAATCGCGATAAACCGCTCGAAGCTCCCGACAATGGCGCGATGGATGACGACCGGCCGGTGTTCGGCATTGTCGGCGCCGACATATTTCAAATCGAAATTCTGCGGCTGCTCGTAATCCAGCTGAATCGTCGCACACTGCCACTTGCGACCAATGGCGTCGGTGACGTCGAAGTCGATCTTCGGACCGTAGAACGCGCCGTCCTTCTCGTTGATCGTGTACGACAGGCCCGAGCGCTCGAGCGCCGTTTTGAGCTGCGCTTCGGCGTGGTCCCACGTAGCCACCTCGCCAAGAAACACATCAGGACGCGTCGAGAGCTTCGCCGTGAACGGCAACCCGAAGTCAGCATAGACACGCTGGACCAGGCGAATCAACCGCTCGATTTCTTCGCCGATCTGTTCCTGCATGACAAAGCAGTGTGCATCATCCTGCGAGAACTGCCGGACACGCGTGAGGCCCGACAGAACGCCGGATGCCTCGTTACGGTGCAGCGGCGTCTGTTCGTGAAACCGGATGGGGAGATCCCGGTAACTGCGCACTTCGCTCGCGAAGAGCAGGAAATGTCCCGGGCAGTTCATCGGCTTCAGACTCATCGTCTCGCCCTCGGATTCGATGAGGAACATGTTCTGCCGATAGTGGAACCAATGCTTCGACGTTTCCCACAGCGCCTTGTTCGCGATGATCGGCGTTCTGACCTCGACATAGCCGGCTGGAAACAGCACGTCGCGCATGTAGTTCGCGAGCGTGTTGTACAGCGTCGTGCCCTTGCCGAGCCAGAACGCGGCACCAGGTGCCCACTGATGAAAGGTGAAGAGTCCGAGCTCACGTCCCAGCTTACGATGGTCCTTTTTTTTCGCCTCCTCGACTTGCGTGAGGTAGGCCTTCAGGTCCTTCTCGGAAAAAAACGCCGTGCCGTAGATACGCTGCATTGGCTGATTGCGCGCATCGCCCTTCCAGTACGCGTTCGACGTCGTGAGCAGCTTGAACCCCTTCAGCCTGCCGGCGGATGGGACGTGGGGACCGACGCAGAAGTCGATGAACGTGTGCTTGTCCCTGATCGCGTAGCAGGACACTTCGCGCTGCCCCTCGGTTTTTTCGTCGATGAGCTGCACCTTGAGCGGCTCGCCTCGGCCGGCGAAAAACGCTTTCGCATCCTCCCTCGGCCACATCTGGCGCTCGTAGGCAAAATCCTGGGCCGCGAACTCGCGCATCTTCCGCTCGATCGCGTCGAGATCCTCGGGCACGAAGGGTCGGGGCACGACGAAATCGTAGAAGAACCCTTCGTCGGTCGCCGGCCCGATGCCGCACTGCACCCCAGGAAACAGATTCGTGACCGCCGCGGCCAGCAGATGCGCCGTGCTGTGCCGGTAGAGCTGCAGCGCTTCGGGGCTGTCCTCGGTGACAATGCGGACCGAGGCGTCCTCGCCGATTGGAAACGTCAGGTCGACCAAGCGTCCGTTGACGACGCCGGCGAGCGCCGCTTTCGCGAGGCGCGGAGAAATGGCGGCCGCGACGTCGCGGACCAGCGTGCCGGCGTGTACGACCCGACGGGATCCGTCAGGAAGGGTTACGGTGACCTGGCTCATGACCGGGGAGCGAAACGTGGTAGGCACGGGTGGACTCGAACCACCGACCTCCTGCGTGTCAAGCAGGCGCTCTAACCTCTGAGCTACGCGCCTACGTCTTGAAAAAAAGGGCCTGAAACGAACGATCAGTATATCAGAATCCGCTGGGAGGACGGGGCGTTCAGGCGAGGGTGTGTCACGGGTGCGGCCGGTGGGGCGGGCAGGTCCGATGGTCTGCTGGTCGCATCCACCCGACTCACCCCGCCGACCTGACAACCTGGAGCGGTGTGCTACCTGACCGCTTGTTTGAGTCCCTTGCCGGCCGTGAACCGCGCCACGCGACGCTTCGGGATCTTGATCGGTGCGCCGGTCTGCGGATTGCGGGCCGTGCGCGCCTTGCGGTTGGCCGTCTTGAAAGTGCCGAACCCGACGAACGAAACGGCCTCGCCTTTCTTCAGCGACTTCGTGATCGCGTCGAGGATCGAGTCGACTGCCGCCGCAGCGCTCGTTTTCGTGACGCCGGTGTCTTTGGCAATCTTCGCTACAACATCTTGTCTGTTCATCGCTCCTCCAGTTGAAGATCGCCACGCCGGAGACTCGCAGAGCTTGACGCGACTGGCGTAACGGTCGAGTGACAATGCGAGGAGACGTTATATGCCGCGCTCTGCTGGAGTGTCAAGCTAGGGTGTCGGAGAGAGCCATGACGGGGGTTTTCAGGTCAGGCGGCTTTCTTCTGCGCGAGGCGCTCGAGTGCCTTGTCGAGGACGGGATCGCTCGCCGGTGCCGGCTGGCCGAACTCGACGTCGGGCTGATCCACCAGAACTGCCGGTTCGAGGCCTTTCTCGTGGAGCGGTGACCCGTCTGGCGTGAGGAATTTCGTGGTGGTGAGCCACAGGCCGCTGCCGTCGGGCAGTTTCACCAGTTGCTGCAGCGCCGCCCGCCCGATCGTGTGCTCGCCGATCAACTCGGCGCGCTTGTTGCCCGCCAGGGCCGAGGCGAAGAGTTCCGCGCTGCCCGATGTCCCCGTGTCGATCAGGAGCGTTGTCGGAAGAGCAATACTACCGTCCGCCGGGCCCGCCGTGACGGACTCGCGTCCGGCGTTGCGCGTTTCGCGCATCGCCAGCGTGCCGCTCCGGACGAACAGCCGCGCGAGCGCCAGCCCGCCGTCGAGCGATCCACCGGACGTCCGCCGCACGTCGACGATCAGGCTCGACGCCCCGCTCTTCGTCAGATCTCCCACCTGCGTTTTCGCCAGGTCGGCGGTTCGTGGGCCGATCGAGGCTATCCGCACGTAGCCAATGCCGGGAGCGGCAATCCGTCCAGTCACCTCTGTCGTCGAAATCGCTTCGCGAGTGAGCTCGACGACGTGAGGGTCCGTCGTGCTGCCGCGGATGATGGTCAGCGACACCTTCGACCCAGGCGCCCCGCGCAGCTTCCTCATGCCTTCGAACACCGACATCTCACGCGTTGGTGTGCCGCCGATGGCGCGGACATAGTCGCCGGTCCGGATTCCAGCTTTTCCTGCCGGCGAGTCGTCCCGCGTAGCGATTACGCGCAGATAGTACTGGCGGGTCAGATCGATGCCGACGTCCCCAGCCGGCAGGGCCGCGTTGCTTTCAACCTGCTTCACCTGCTCGGCCGAGAGGTAAGCGCTGTCGGGGTCCAGGTTGTCGGCGAGCCCGCGCATCGCCCCCAGCATGACCTTGTCGACATCCGCCTTTTCTACGTAGTTCGACGTAATCAGGTTCACCACGTCGTCGAAGATCCGGAGGTGCTGGTAGGTGTCCTCCCGGGCGGTGGCCTTACTGAGGAACCCGCCGATGATGACGAACGCTACAAGAGGCGCCGAAAGATACAGGACGAGGCGGCGGGTTCGTGAAGACATGGCTACCTTTTCTTGAGCCATTGTAAAGGATCGACCGGCCGACCGTCGACGCGTAACTCGAAATAGAGCCCGGCCGCTCCCGTAGGGGCCACCCCGACGGTGCCAACGTTTTGCCCGTGCTCGACCCGCATGCCGCGGGCTACCGTCACCTCCCCGAGGTTTCCGTAGAGCGTGAACGCCTGGCCGCCGTGGTCGACGATCACCAGCTTGCCAAGACCGGCGAAAGTGTCGGCGAAGGCGACAGTTCCGTCATGGACGGCCTGGACCGCCGACCGTTCGGCGGCGGCGATGTCGATGCCACGGGTTGCCGAGGCCGCAGCTTGGGAGGGGCGGCCGAAGCCTGAGCGCACGATGCCGCTCACGGGCCACTCGAGCGCGCCCCGAAACGGTCCGAGCGGCAGCACGGCGGCCTCCGCCGGAGCCCCATTCGCCAAGCCTGCCAGCAGAGCCTGCAGCTTCTGCTGGGCGGCTTGCAGTTCGCCCTCGAGTTGCGCGTTCAAGTCGCGCTGTTGATCGATGCTGCGGATCATCGTGTTTCTCGCGGCCACAGAACCGTCCGCTTCCGTCTTCGCGCGTTCGGCGCTGGCCCGGAGGTCGGCAAGCTGGCGCTGTCGATCTGCCTGCACTGCCCGCGACGATGTCAGCTGAGCGAGGAGACGTTGGTGGGTGGCAATGCGGTCCTGGTCGCGCCGGGCCAACGCTGCGACCATTCGGGAGGCCTGGCCGACATGACGAATATCGGACGTCGACAACAACAGGCGCAGATAACGGGCCTGACCGAGTTTGTACAGATGCACGAGCCTGGCGCCGAGCTCAGGTCTCTCGGCGAGATCCTGGCGCTCGAGCTCCAGAATCTGGGCGTCAATGGTTCTCAACTCGTCGGCCGACGAACGAGCGGCCGCGTCTGCCTGTTGGAATTCTTCGATTTTGATCTGCCGGTCGATCTCGAGCCGCCGGAGATCGGTCAGTAGGGTCCGTTCCTGCGTCGTGAGCCGATCGGCCTCTTCGTGCAGTGCCTGCAGTCTCTCCGTGGCGCGGTGGGCAAGTGCCTCGGTCCGCTGGCGATCGGCCTGCTGAGCACCCAGGGTGCCGCAGGCGAGGAACGCGGCGGCGGCGGCGAAGCCCCATGCGAGGCGAGAGATCATCGACGTGTGGCTGAGGGAGCGAAAATTATACCATTTGGTGAGTTGACGACTGGACAATCCGGGCGGCCGACGCGGGTGTTGGCGCTCGACGTGGGACAACGTCGGATAGGGCTCGCGATCAGCGATCCGACGCGTACGCTGGCGCGTCCGCTGACGACGCTGACGGTTGCGCCCGATCGCGCCGTGGAACGCGTGGCGCGCGAAGTCGATCGGCTGGCGCTCGAAGAGGATGGCATCGGTGAAATCGTGGTCGGCTTGCCCGTGCGCCTGGACGGCTCGGCAAGCGACGAGACAACATACGTCACGGCGTTCGTCGAGAAGCTGCGGTCGCGCATGGCCATTCCCATTGCCCTCGCAGACGAGCGACTCACCAGCTGGGAGGCCGAAAGCCGCCTCGCCATGCGCGAACCGGATTGGCGAAAACGGAAGAGTCGCCTCGACGCGGCGGCCGCGGCAATCATTTTGCAGGACTACCTGGACCGGCTGCGCGCCTGAGTGGCCCGAGCGACACCCGTGAAGAGAACCGTCCTCATCCTTGCCCTTGCGGTCCTCGCCGTGGCCGCCGCCGGTGCCGGCGCGTACATCGCTTATGCACGCGTGAACGAACCGTATCGCGGCTACGTCGGCGGTGAGCAGTATGTGGAGATTCCCCCAGGGGTTGGCACGAACGCGATCGGAAGCCGCCTGGTCGACGCCGGTGTCATCCGCGACCGGCTCACCTATCGTCTGGCGCTGTGGCTGAGCGGGCACGAGCGCCGTCTGCAGGCGGGGGAGTATCGCTTCGAAGGCTCGATGACCGCTCGCGAGGCGATCGGGAAGATCGCGCGGGGCGACGTCGACCGGATCAGCGTCACCTTTCCCGAAGGTCTCACGATCGTCGAGATGTCGAAGATCTTCGAGGCGCACGGTCTGGGCGCTGCAGAGGCCTTCGTCGCGGCGGCGCACAATGTGCAGGCGGTCCAGACCTTCGATCCCGCCGCGCGCGACCTCGAAGGTTACCTGTTTCCCGACACCTACTCCGTCTCGCACCGGACCGACGCCGCCCGTCTCGTGCTCGCGATGATCGAGCGGTTCGAACGCGTGCTCACGCCAGAGGTGCGGCGGGTGGCTGGGTCCAACGGCTACACGGTTCGCCAGCTGGTGACGCTGGCATCGATCGTCGAGAAGGAAACCGCGCGTCCCGACGAACGTCCGCTCGTGGCGGCCGTCTACGCGAATCGCCTCCAGAAAAAGATGGGACTGCAGTGCGACCCGACCGTCATCTACGCACTGCAGCGGGCAGGGAAGTTCGACGGCAACCTGCGGCGCGAGGACTTGCTGTTCGACTCGCCTTACAACACCTACCGCTACGTGGGGCTGCCGCCCGGTCCGATTGCTTCGCCCGGAAAGGCATCGCTCGAAGCCGCCGCGCGCCCGGCCGAGGCCCGCTTCCTGTATTTCGTCAGCCGCAACGACGGTTCCCACGAGTTCGCGCGCACACTCGAAGAGCACAACCGCAACGTGCAGCGCTTTCAGGTGCAGTACTTCCGGGACCGCAGGCGCCAGCAGGCGCGTCCGTAACGAGCTGTCAGCTGACAGCTGTCAGCTTTTGCTACCGCTCGCCCCACTTGAGCTTCGTTCGCAGGACCTCGAAGTAGCTTCGCGAGGACGGTTTGATGAGCCGCAACGGCTTGTCGGCCCGCCGCACGGCCACCTCGTCTCCCGCGTGCAGCTGGAATCCGTGCTGGCCGTCGAAGGTGACAAACGCCTCGTCGCGCTCCTCCATGTTCGGAACCACCCTCACCGCCGAGGTGCTGGGAATCACGATCGGACGGTTCGTGAGCGTGTGCGGGGCGATAGGCGTCAAGAGGAGCGCATCCACCGTTGGTTGCACGATCGGTCCTCCGGCGGCGAGATTGTAGGCGGTTGAGCCGGTGGGCGTCGCGATGATGAGCCCGTCGGCTTTGACGCGCGTGACGAACTCCTCGCCCACGAACACCGACAGGTCGATCAACCGCGATCGGGCCGTTTTGGTGATCACGGTATCGTTCAGGGCCATGGACTGGGCGAACACGGCGCCGTGGCGCGTGGTGGTCGAGCGCAGCATGAGCCGCTCTTCCATCCGGGCGCGCCCGGTCAGCGCAGTCTCGAGGGCGGGATAGAGCTCCGGCAGCGTGACTTCGGTGAGAAATCCCAGGCTGCCGAAATTCACACCCAGAATCGGAATGTTCGATCCTGCTTCGCCAATGCAGTCGGCCATGGCGAGGAGCGTGCCGTCGCCACCGAGGACGAGCACCATGTCGACCCGGGAAGCGAGCGCGAGCCTGTCGAAGGTCAGGCGGTTGGGTGAGGGCGCCAGCAGCGCCGCCGTGGCCGTTTCGAAGACCGCCGTCACGCCTCTCGCGCTCAGCCAATCCGTGATCTCGACCAGGTGGGTGGTGGCCGCGTGGAGGTTCGATTTTGCGAGGATGCCGACTCGCGACACCGGTGGCAGCGGAACCGTCGTCATGTGCCGTTTGGTTAGTTAACCACGAAGACGGGACGATCACGAAGCCAGAGCCGCTCGATCGTCCATCGGGAGCGTGACGAAGCTCCGCCTCAAACCGCGCCGAGTCGGGACCCGGCAGGACAGAACGACGCAGCTTCGTTACTGGACGTCGACTTGGAAGATGTCTAACGCCGGCTGAGCCGCAGATGAAGGAAGAACTCGCGGTTGCCGGCCGCGCCCGCGATCGGCGACGGAGTCGCAGCGACGCGCTCGAAGCCGCTTGCGACGGCGGCCTGCGTCACGTCGGCGACGACCGCCTCGTGTACGGCTGGGTCTCTCACCACGCCGCCCTTGCCCACCTGGTGGCGGCCCGCCTCGAACTGCGGCTTGACGAGGGCGACAATGTCGGCGCCGGGCGCAAGAAACCGCGGCAATGCCGGCAAGATATGCCGCAGCGAGATGAACGCGACGTCAATCGTGACGACATCCACGTCTTCTGGGACCTCGGTCCGCGCGAGCGCTCGCGCGTTGACGCCCTCGCGCACGACGACTCGCGGGTCGCTCCGCAGCTTCCAATCGAGCTGACCACGACCCACGTCGAGCGCGACCACGGTCCTGGCCCCCCGCTGCAACAAGACGTCGGTGAATCCGCCGGTCGACGCGCCGATGTCGAGCGCGCGGCGGTCTGTGACGTTGATGCCGAACGCGTCGAGCGCGTGCGCGAGCTTGATTCCGCCTCGCCCGACGTATGGATGATCGGGAACCAGGAGCGCGACGCCGGCGTCGGCGGGAACCGATGCGCCGGCCTTGGAGACGATCTGTCCCTCGACGGTGACGTGCCGGCCGAGAATCAGCGCGCGGGCGCGCTCGCGGCTGGGCGCGAGCCCGCGCTCCACCACCAGCGTGTCCAATCGCGTTCTTCGCATCTAGTCAGATGGTCATTTGGTCATCTGCTCATGGACTGGTTCATTGCGGGCCCTGACCATGTGACCAGATGAGGAAATGAACAATCTCACAAGCTCCCGCAAGCGTCCGGTCCCCTAGCTCCGTCTCGCGACGACCCAGTCGGCGATGGCGTCGAGCCACCCGTCGGCCAACCGTGCGTCGCTCAGGATGGCCCGGGCCCGGTCGCCGCACTCGGCCGCCATCGCGCGGGACCGATCGAGGCCAAAGAGCGACGGGTAGGTCGATTTGCGCCCGGCCGCATCCTTGCCGGCAGTCTTGCCGAGCTCGGTCGCGCTGCCTTCGACATCGAGGATGTCGTCGACGATCTGAAACGCGAGTCCGACCTCGCCGGCCCAGCGCTCGACCGTCTCGATCATCGTTCGATCAGCGCCGGCCATGATTGCGCCGCTCGCGGCCGAGGCGCCGATGAGGGCGCCGGTCTTGCGGAGGTGCATGCCGCGCAGGCCCTCGGGGTCGAGCGCGATCGCGTGCCCCCGCACCTGACCCGCCGCCTGCAGGTCGACGACCTGTCCGCCTACCATACCCGGTGCGCCCGCGGCGTCGGCGATCCGGCGTAACGCTGCCAGCTTGCGCGACGGGAGGGCGGGATCGTCGCTCGCCGGTTCGCGCGCCAGCAGGGCGAACGCCTCGGCCTGCAACGCATCGCCCGCCAGGATCGCCATGCCGTCGCCGTAGACGACGTGCAGCGTCGGGAGTCCGCGCCGGAGCGTGTCGTTGTCCATCGCGGGCAGATCGTCGTGAATGAGCGAGTAGGTGTGGATGAATTCGACCGCGCAGGCCGACGGCAGGGCAAGCGTCTGCGCGTCGGGTTCCCCGGTGAGGCGTGCCACGGCGTCGGCGGCCGCCAGCGCAAGGAGAGGTCGAAGGCGCTTCCCTCCGGCCATCACGCTGTAGCGCATGGCCTCGCTGAGGAGGGCCGGGCACGCGGGTGGCTTTGGCAGAAACCGATCGAGGCCCGCGTCAACGCGTGCCCTGGCGGCCGCTATGAACTGGCTGAGCGTGCTAGAGGCCATTCTTGCCGCCCCGGACAGGTGCGTAGCGAAGCTTCGCCTCAAACCGCCGAGTACCGGGCCCGGGGACCAGGACGGCGAACCTTCGCTACTAGAGGCGGCCGCTTCGC
>JBGPJH010000083.1:0-11731 GCA_041485305.1 Vicinamibacteria bacterium
CCATTTGAATGTTAGCCGGATTGCGATCTGTAACCGTATACGTTACACTGATTCCAGTGGCGATCAAGGGATTTCGGCACAAGGGCCTTGAACAGTTCTTCGCCACCGGCACCAAGCGCGGCATTCAGCCCAAACACGAGGATCGATTGCGCCTGATTCTCGGCGCCCTCAACGCTGCGACGAACCCGCAGGACATGAACTTGCCCGGCTTGGGCCTGCATGAACTTCAAGGGGCTCGGAAGGACACCTGGGCGGTCAAAGTCAGCGGCAACTGGCGGGTGACGTTCGGGTTCGTCGACAGAGATGCCCAGCGCGTGGATTACGAAGACTATCACTGAGATCGACCGATGAAGATGCACAACCCTCCGCACCCTGGCGAAGTGCTCCGAGAACTCTGTCTGAAACCGCTGGGACTGACCGTCACCCAAGCCGCTCGCGCGCTGGGCGTCAGCCGCAAGACCCTGTCGAGCATCTTGAACGGCCGCGCCGGGATCAGCCCCGAGATGGCCGTGCGTTTGTCGCTCGCCTTCGGCACGACGGCCGAGAGCTGGATGAACCAGCAGGTCCAACACGACCTCTGGCACGTGGAACGACGCCGCAAGAAGCTGCGCGTCGCCAAGCTGTCTGCCGCGTGATTAGCTGAAAGCTCGTTTGAATTCCGGATAACGCTCGCGGCTCACCCGCGGTTGCCGCCAACGATCCTCTCGATTAACCCACGTGGCCCGCGGCCACCGTCGGGTGCAGCCGCTTGTTGGGCTGCGCGACTGGGTCTAGAATGGTCATATGACCTCTCGAGCGCAAGAGCTCCTTCGAGAAGCATTGACGCTGCCTGTCGAGGAGCGCGCTGATGTGGCCGCCGAGCTGCTCGCCAGTCTCGACGAATCGGGCAACGAGGACCCTGCCGAAGTGGAGGCCGCCTGGGCCGCCGAGATTGAGCGGCGGGCGCGTCGGGTGATGTCCGGAGGGTCGCAAGGGATTCCGTGGGAGGATGTCCGGGCTCGCGCCGAAGCCGAACTGCGTAAGCGGTGAGCCCGCGCGTTCATTTCGAGGATGAGGCCGATGCCGAGTACCGGCAAGCCGGCCGTTGGTATGCAGATCGGCGAGAAGGCCTTGGTATCGAGTTCTTCGACGCCGTCGATGCCGTCATTCGCCAGATCGCCGATTTCCCTCGCCTCGGAATGTCAGTGCCTCTAGTTCCAACAGACCTATCCGTCAGACGACTGGCCGTCACGCGTTTTCCGTATCACGTCGTCTACCTCAAGACCTCCGAAGGAGTCCGAATTCTTGCTGTCGCGCATGACAGGCGGAAGCCCGGATATTGGAAGAGCCGTCTGCGGTAGTCGCCAACTCGTATCTCGTCAGCCCAAAGCGACACCTGAGCCGCGCGGCTCATCGTCGCGATTGTATCGACATCAGTCGCGTCGGCTCCAGGCGAAGTTGGGCGGGCTGCTGGAAGGACGGGATGCTTGTGCGCGGACTCCAGGAACCTGCCGCCACGGCTTGAGCATATGTGACGCCGGCCGTCGAACGTTGCCGGGTTGCGGGCCAGATGTCCTGACCGTATCCCAGGCGGAGGCACATGGCCGAATTCTCAATGCAGTCAGGCGCTGGCGTTCCGAAGATCGTGGTTACCGGGCCGGAACAATGGGCGGGGGCTGATACCCACGCGGTTGAGGGGAGCCCTGCGCGGCTCTGCTCCCTGAACGGGTGAACAGCGCCCAGCGGCCGTTCTTCTTCACGACGACGTACATCACATCCGCCTTGGAGAGCACCTTGCCCGACTTGTCCAGACGGGCCCAACGGCCGGCAATGTGAATTGTGTCGCCGATCCGTTGGATCACCTTACGCTCCTCCCACACCGTGTGGTCCCACTCTGGTTGAACACCGGCCCAGTGATCCGCGCCGACAGCGAAGAACTGCGCCTCGTCTGCAAACATGCGGACCGTGCCGGCTTCGAGGAACACGTGTGGGAAATGAAGCGCCGACGCATACTTCCTCACGTCACGGGAATTCCATCCGTCAAGAAACGCGTCGAGAGCTCGCATAGCGTCGGCTTCGTCGTTGCCGGATCCCTGAGACCAGACGAGCCTCGCCGAACCCAAGAGTAAGAACAGCGCGATCGCCATGGCTGCCCGTCGCCTAATCCTAATCATCGGATGCCCTCAATCGAGCGTGATACTCGTCCGCCCAACTCGTAGTTGAACTCGCCGCCGGCCGACATGCCCCAGAGCAGCAACGGAGCCGTGGCCAGTTCGGGATGTTGGGCTTTACGTGCGAAGGCGGTAAGCGCATCGAGGAAGGCCTGGCCGCTGCCCTGAGACACGTTTACGTAATGTTCAATGAAGGACTGGTCGTGCGGTTTGTCGGTCAGCCGAACGCCGACCAGCGCGAGTTGATGCTTCGTTGCGAAGGCCTGCCATACCTGATCGTCCACTTGCGCCCGACCGTCACCGTTCGACCCGGGCACAAGAACAACGACGGCCCGAAGGCCTTTCGGCGCGTTGGGGTACCACAACCGAAATTCGGCCTTGTCATAGTTGCTGCCCGGTCCCACAACCTCGTCGAGAGTGGTTCCCGCCCCTTGGGCGTAAGCCACCGGACAGAGTGCGACGGTGGCCACGAGGCAGGCTGCAGCAAAACGGGCACGATGTCTCATCAGCGTCATTGCACACTTCCTTGTCGCTGTCCGGCTAACGCGATGCGATTGAGCCGCGGCGGTTCGCTGACCGGACTCTGCCACCAATGCTCGCGCCGCCGGCTCCAATCGCGGGGTTAGCCAGACCATGCCGGCCCGACGAGGGACGGACGCACATGAACCCGATTCTTATGAGACCACCGCCATCGACCACTCGGCCATCCCTCCGCGTCGAAATCCGGCCTGAATTCGAGTATTTCAGTTGTGATCAGCCCGATCACCGCCCAACCGGTCGCCACCGCCGCGAGAGCCGCCACTAGACCGTACGCAATCCCGCAGCGCCACTGGCGGATGACGGCAGTCGCGAGAAGCGCCAGGATCGCGGCGAAAAGCTGGTAGAGGAAAATCGGCGCTCCGCCGGACTGATACAGCCCCAACGCAACGAGAAGCCAAGTGTACCGCGACGGCTTCACCGGCGCTCGAAGCGCCGCTCTTCTCCAGGCCGCCGATCGGAAGGCAGGACCTCCATCCACGCGGGATATTCGAGCTCGAGGCGGCTGACCTCGTCCAGCGCCCGCAGCTCGTCTGGCGACAGCGTGACGTCAACTGATTTAAGGTTGTCCTCGAGTTGCTCCAGCTTCCGCGCGCCGATGATGACGCTCGTCACCGTGTTCTGCGCCAGGAGCCACGCTAGCGCGATCTGAGAGACGCTGCCGCTGTGACTGGCGGCCACCTTTCGCATGCCCTCCACGATCGCGAAGGCCTTCTCTTTGTTGACGGGCGGAAAATCGAAGTTCGCGCGGCGGCCCGACTCGCCGGCACCCTCACGGTTGAACTTGCCGGAGAGCAAACCACCCGCGAGCGGGCTCCACACCAGCAGGCCCAGGCCCTGGTCTTTGAGGAGCGGGATCATCTCGCGCTCGAGTTCCCGCCCCGCCAGCGAGTAGTACGACTGCGTGCACCGGAACCGCTCGAGCCCTTCGGCGCGTGAAATCGCCTGGGCTTTCATCAACTGCCACGCCGCGAAGTTCGAACACCCGACGTAGCGCACCTTGCCGGCGCGCACGAGATCGTCGAGCGCGCGCAGCGTGTCCTCGAGGCTCGTCAGCGGATCGAATCGATGGACCTGATAGAGATCGACATAGTCGGTGCCAAGGCGCCTCAAGCTGGCGTCGAGGGCGTCGACGATGTGAAGGCGAGACAGACCGACTTCGTTGGGCCCTTTGCCCATCCGGCCGCGCACTTTGGTGGCCAACACCACCTGGCCGCGCCGGCCGCCGAGCGCTTTTCCGACCATCGTTTCCGACTCGCCGGCCGAGTAGACGTCGGCTGTATCGATGAAGTTGATGCCGTGATCGAGGGCGCGGTGCACGATGGCGTCGACGCTCGGTTGGTCGAGGCCGCCGATCACGTCCCACATCTGGCCGCGGCCTCCAAACGTCATGGCACCGAGGCACAATTCGGAAACAAACACACCGGTATCAGCCAACAGTCGATACTTCATCATCTCGAGGACTCCATCTGAACTACCTTTCGCGATCAGGACTGCACCGGTTCATTCAAGGAGAGATTACAACATGACTCGTCTCGTCAATCGCCAATGGCGGTTCGCCAGTCGCCCCAGCGGCATGGTCCAGGTCACGGAGTGAACCGGGAGCTGTTTCCAGTATGATCGTGGCCCGATCGGGATGTTCCCTGTCGCCTGCCGCCCGTCGGCTAGGAGATAACCATGAGAAAAGTCGCGACGATGTGCGCCTCGTTCCTGCTTGCCGCGGCATCCTTCGTGGCGGCCGCGCCCGCCGTTCCCAACATTGCCATCGACAACGTCCACATTCGGGTCAGCGATCCGGCCCAGGCCAGAGACTGGTACGTCAAGCACCTGGGCGCGACGACGAGCGAAGCGGCTACGCAGGTGTTCTTTGGCAAGATGCTGATCGCGATCGTGAAGACCGACAATCCCCAGCCGAGCGCCGGCAGCGCCATCGATCACATCGGGCTGTCGTTTCCCGATCTCGACGCGAAGATGAAGGAGCTACAGGCGGCCGGCGTGAAAATCCTCACGCCGATGCGGGACGTGCCGGGGCTCTTCAAGCTCGGGTTCATCGAAGACCCATGGGGAACAAAGATCGAGCTGGTGCAGGATACCGAACGCCTCGGGTTTCATCACGTGCACTTGAGCGCCCTGGACCCGGAAGCAGCGCTGAAGTGGTACGAAGACATGCTGGGCGGACAGCGCGACAAGCTGAAGGGACGGATCGACGGCCTCCGATACGACGGAATCTGGCTGCTGGCGGCCAAGAGCGCCGCAGCGCCGGCCTCGAGCGGCGAGCGCGCCGTCATGAGCGTTGGCTGGACGATTAAGGACATGAACCAGGCAGCGGCGGCATTCAAGGCCAAGGGCGCGAAGACCGTCGTCGAGCCGCGGGCGATCGGCAAGCTCTGGTATGCCTTCTTCGAGGATCCGAGCGGCGCCAGGGTGGAGCTGCTCCAGCGACCGACGCAGTAAGGGCGGCCGCGCCGGCGACCGTCCCCACTCACACACGCAGCCGAGTGCTCGCTACTCGCGTCGTCATCGCGATGCTGTTCCTCACATCCGGACGTGCTTCGCTCTGGGCTCAGGGATCGAGCGGCCCGCTGCACGTCGGCAGTGTCACCGTGTCGGGCTCCCTCCGCGCTCGGCTGGAATCGTGGAACTGGTTCGGTCCGGATCCGCAGGGCGAGTACACCTATCCTGGCTCGCTGCTTCGTGTCGCGTTCGGCCAGTCGCGACCGGCCTGGGACTGGCAGCTGGAGCTCGCGCTTCCGGTCATGCTCGGCCTTCCGGAGGATGCGATGGCCCCGGCACCGCGGGGTGCCTTCGGACTGGGCGCCAACTATTTCGCCGCCAACGACGGACACCGCAACGTCGCCTCGTTGTTTCCCAAGCAGGCGTTCGTTCGCTTCAAGCGTCTCGCAGGCCGCGACAGCCAGTCGCTGACGATCGGCCGGCAGGAGTTCATCGATGGGACTGAGGTGTTACCGCAGAACGAGACGCTCGTCGTGGTCAAGCGCGACCGCATCGCACATCGACTGATTGGGAACTTTGGGTTCACACACGTCGGCCGCAGCCTCGATGGTGTCCGGTACGGGGTCGGCTCCCCGCGCATGAGCGCAACCGTTGTCGCGGCGCGGCCGACGCGCGGCGTGTTCGACGTGAACGGCTGGGGCGAGGTGAACGTCAACCTGATCTACGGCGCTTTAACGGGGTCGCGAGGCGTCCAGCAGCAGTCCGGTGAATGGCGGCTGTTCTATCTCGGCTATCGTGACGGCCGCGAGACCGTCGTCAAGGTCGACAATCGCGCGCCTGCCGCGCGCCAGGCTGATGCCGATGCCATCGGCATCAGCACGTTCGGCGGGCACTACCTGCACGTCGCCCGGACGTCAGCCGGCACCATCGATGCCCTGCTGTGGGGAGCCGGCCAGATCGGCTCATGGGGCAAGCTGTCCCACCGCGCCGGCGCCCTGGCGCTCGAGGGCGGCTGGCAGCCGCCGATCCTTTCGCGCGTGAAACCGTGGATTCGAGGTGGATACGACTACGGTTCAGGCGACGCCGACCCCGCCGATCGGCGGCACGGCACGTTCTTCCAGGTGCTCCCAACACCTCGGGTGTACGCGCGTTTTCCGTTCTTCACCCTGATGAACGTCGACGACCGGTTCGGCGAACTCCTGCTGCGGCCTTCCAGCCGCGTGACGATTCGAACCGATCTCCACGCGCTGTCGCTCTCGTCTGCGACCGATCTCTGGTATCAGGGCGGCGGCGCCTTCGAACCGGCAACGTTTGGCTACACCGGCCGACCGTCTGGTGGCGCGACGCGACTGGCCATGCTCTACGACGTGAGCGTCGACGCCACGCTCAACCGGCGCGCCTCGCTCGGCGCGTACTTCGGGACGGCGAAGGGCCATGCCGTGACGCGGGCCATCTATTCGGGCAGCAACCACGCGAGCTTCGGCTATATCGAGCTTGTCGTTCGCTTCTGAACGCGAGCGCCGGCCCGCGCCGCCCCGGAGGGCGTCTGCGACCGCGCCGCTTGGGAGCGCAGATCAGACAACAGCGCGAGCGCCTCATCGTAGACCGCGGATCCTGACGCCCCGAGGCGCTCCTCGAACCGCTCGATCCAGTACAGGAGGTGCTCGTCAAGGAACCGCTGGTAGGCTTCGCGCGCCAGTGCGAGCGGTTCCTCTTCTCCCGCATCCGTCGCGAAGGCGGCCTTCAGGGCGAGATAGGCGAGGAAGCCCGTTTCGATCGACACATGATCGGGCACCTCAGGGTTCGCCTCGTCGGCTCGATACGCGAACGCCTCGTAGAATCCCGCGACGCGCGACAGAAGCGGCCCGCGCCCCGCGAGTGCGTTGTCGTCGAACGACGACTTACATGCCGGGACACCGCCAGGCCCGAGGACGCGGTGGTATTCAGCCTGCCAGATGTCGAGCGGAATCTCGGACAGGCGCCTGGCGGAGGCGCGCCACTCGAGACCGACTTCGTTCGACAACGCGCGAAGCTCCGCCGTCGACTGTTCGTTGGGCGATTGAAACAGCAGCGAGGCGAACCGCCACGCCGCTGCCACCTCCAGCCAGCCGGCGACATTCGTCATGGCGCCTCCAGCAACAACGGAATCCACCCCGATCGCATCTTGCGCGATCCGGTGTGACGCGCCGCGCCATCCCAGACAGCCACGGCGAGGTACGTACGCACGCCGGGCCTGAGCGGCGCCAGATCCGGGCCGGCGTTGATCGGCCGCGTGATGACCGTCACCCATCGCGCCTCTTTCCAGCGCCCGACGCCGGTTCCCAGCTGCGTCGCGGTCGGACCCGTGTTCCCGAATCCTTCGGCCATCAGGACCTGAACGGCGCCTCCCTGCGGCCTGACCGCGATCGGGTTGCCCGTCGCAGCTGCGGGTGCGTAGCGCCGCTCCATCTCGCGCCGGGCCGCTCCGCCCGCTTCGTACGGGTAGTGATCGATCGACGCGCGCGGATAAAGCGCCGCGATTCGGTCGCCCTGTCCCGCCCGTGCCCGCCTCTCATCGTCCTGCCATACGGCCTTCCAGTACCAGATGCGAACGCCCTTGCCGGCCTGTCCCATCGCCGGATCGGGTACGTCTGCGCCTGATTCGAGGGGAAACTGGATCGCGACGGCATCGGAACTGCGGCCGCTCTCCGGAATCAGATCCTCGCTCGCATCGTCCCACTCGAGACGAAAGGCGACGGCTGTGCCGTCGTGGACGGCCCGCACGCGCACGAGCTCGACGCCGGGCGTGGTGAGCCGCGGCTCGGTCACGTCCTGCACCATCAGCCGCGCAGGGTGCTCCGGCGCGTCGCGCCAGATCGCCGAGTCCGGATCCCGCGCAGGCAGCGCTGCCTGAATCCGCCTGGCCGAGACCTGCGCGGTGTCGACTGCCGGCCGGCGGCCGCACGACAGCGCCAGCAGGGCAACGGCAACGACGAGCGGGGGCGCCGTATACCTCGTGACTGCAAGGGCACGCGGCTTCATGTCGTGTTGCTCCGGATGATTTGCAGCAACGGATTCTCCGCGCGGCGGATGTGCACCGGCTCGTAGATCGGCACGCGTGCGAACTCCTTCCGGTCGTCGTCCAGCGCGACGGCGAAGTCGCCGGCGATCTTGAAGTACGGGATCGTCCGCTCGGTCGAGCCGAAGAGCGCGAAGAGGCCGGCGAGCGTTTTGTCGTTCTTCGCCTCGCGGTACGTCCGTACCGCAGCCGGCGCGCCGGGGCCGAACATCTGAATCAGGAACCGGTCCGGCACGTTGATCGGCGGCACGTAGTAGACATTCGGCTCCAGCCCGAACTGCGGGTAGAGCGGCAGCGCGAGCTTTCGCACGTGCACGAGGTAGTCGATCGGGTTGTCCTCCTTCGCCTGCGCCGGCGGGCTGATCCATCCCTGCAACCGGATCTTCCCGATGCAGTTCACAAAGCACTGCGGCTGGATGCCCTGCTCGATCTTCGGGAAGCAGGCGATGCACTTCTCGCTGGTGCCGGTGGACGGGTTGAAGTAGACCTTGCCGTACGGGCACGCGCGCACGCACTCCTGATAACCGCGGCAGCGCGACTGATCGAGCACGACGATGCCGTCCTCGGGACGTTTGTAGATGGCGGAGCGCGAGCACGACGAGAGGCACGCCGGATAGGTGCAGTGGTTGCAGATCCGCGCCAGGTAGAACATCCAGATCTGCTGCGGCAACGAAAGCGCCGCGCCCTTGTCGACGGCGCCCAGCGTCTCGTCCTCACCGACGTTGGGGTACGCGTAGTCGCCGCTGTGCTTCATGATCCCGAGGACGCGCTCGCCGGCCGGCGCCGCTTCGAAGATGGTGCGCCCTTCGTAGGTCTGACCGTTCCACCGCTGCTCGCCCATGGCCTCGAGCAGCTGGAGGTCCCAGGCGAGCGGATACGAGCCGTACGGCTTGGTCTCGACGTTGTTCCAGAGCATGAACTCCTGCCCGCGGCCGCTCGTCCACGTGGTCTTGCAGGCGAGCGTGCACGTCTGGCAGGCGATGCACTTGTTGATGTCGAACACGGCGCCGAACTGCCGCTTCGGACGCTGCTCCGAATACCAGTAGCTCATCGTCCGGCCGAGCTGCCAGTTGAACACGCGCGCCATTGCTTCAGCCTTTCTTTGACAACCCCGGGGTCCCTCCCCCGGTGATGAACTCGCCGTTGAGGAACTGCTTGAACGTGTCGCGCTCGTAGCCCGGTCGCAGACCGAGCGCGGCCGGACGCCAGAGGCCTTTGGCGTCGAGACCGCCCGGTTCGGCGCGCGTGATCTTGACGATCGACTCGCGTGGCGCCCCCGTCGGGCAATGGGAATCGGGCAGGAAACCCTGTCCCATCACGTGACCCATCAGCTCTTTGCGCGCCAGCGTGTCGGTCATGAGCGTCGGCTTCAGCCAGCCGCGCGTGGCGCTCTGATGGCTGCCGCTTCGGAACATCGCCTGGTAGTTGGTGTCGGGATTCTTCGCGAGGCCGTCGGCGCGTGCCTTGGCGCCTTTCACGCTCCCGGGCGTGGCCGCGTACATGTTGAACCACATGCGCGTGACGCCGCGCGGAGTGCCGGGGTAGTAGCGCGCACGGCACAGCAGCCGGGCCACCTCGTACGCCGGGTCGCCTTTCTTCCACCCGCGGTACGGGCGGTCTGAGGGGTCCGAATCGATCCACACGTAGTCGCCCTCCTCGACACCGAGTTCCTTCGCGTCCAGGGGGTTGATGTCCACGTATCCTTCCGTCACGAACGGGGCGCGCTTGTCGCGCCGGTACAGGTCGCCAAACGGACCGAAGAGCACCGCGACCATGTCGGTGTCGATCGGCGTGGTGTGCGACCCGTGCCGGGACTTCGGGGTATGGAAGATGAAGCGGTACCCGTCCTTCGCCAGCGGATGGCGCGTGTTCGCCACCTCGCGCCACGGCTTGACGACGTTGCGCACCTGGCGGGTCTCGCACGAAAGGTCGTTGCGGTCGAGCCCATACACCTCGGGCTCCTCGTGCCGGAAGCAGGGGTGTGGTTCGCCGACGATCACGTTCGGCTCGTAGAACGTCGAGTCGATCGGCTCGCGGTAGACCGGCAGGTTCTCGCCGTAGGCGATGAACTCGTCCTCGTCACGGTAGAACTCGAGCCGGCCGGTGCGTGTGTACCACGGCTTCGAGTCCTGGATCTGTTCGTACCCGCCGTGTCTCGGGTTGGTGCGCGTCATCATCAGCGCGGGAATCCCCTCGCGCGCCTTGGCTTCGAGGTCGGCGAACCTGTAGCCCTTCGTCGCCGAGCTGGCGCTGAGAATGCGCTGCAGGTAGACCTCGACCTGGCCGTCGCGAATGAACTTGAAGTAGTCGTCGAACCGGCGGTCGCCGGTGAGCGCGGCCAGCCGTCCCGCGACGAGCGCCACGGTCTCGCCGTCGCCGCGGGTGTCGAAGATGCGCTTGAGCGGCGTCCGGGGAAACACCTGCAGGAAGGGATTGGTGACCGACGCAGTGACGTCGGGCTGCTTCATCTCGGCCCACGAGTCGATGGCGAACACGATGTCGGCGTACTCGCACGAGGTGGACCACCACCACTCGTTCACCGCGATCATCTCCATCTTGGGCAGCTGGTTCTGCACCACGTTGTAGTGCCACTTCACATTGCCCAGGATGGAATTGGCGTTGGCGAACCACAGCGACTTCGTCGGGGTCGGCATGTGCGTCCGGCCGGTGAACATCCGGTTGCCGACTTTGAGCGGATGGTCCTCGTGGTTGTAGTAGTGGGCCGACTCGGGCCGCCAGTACTGCCGCACGCGGGACGGCCGCGCCGGATCCAGCTCGATGTCGAACGGGTTCTCGTTCATGTACTGCGGCAGCCCGTTGAAGAGCGCGATGCGGTAATTGCCGGCGTAGCTGCCGATGTTGCCGCTAATCTGGCCGATGTTGCCGGTGAGCGCCGCGAGCAGGAACTGGGTCCGATCTTTCAGGTCGTTGTTGAAGAACTGGTTCGGACCCATACCGACGGCGACGAGCGTCTGTCCGCGCGCGGCCGCTACTTCGCGGGCCAGCTGCTCGAGGGCGGCTTTCGGCGCCCAGGTGATCTGCTCGGTCACATCGGGTGAAAAGTTGTCGAGCACGTACTGCTTCACCAGATCGAAAACGGGACGGCAGCGGACGCGCTGGCCTCCGCCCAGCGGGATCTCGACCTCGCCTTCGAGCTGTGGATCGAGCCCGGCCCAATCGAAGTGCACGCCGACCATGTCGCGCGTCAGCGGTGCCGTAGCGCCGCGGCGCCGATCCCACACGACGCCGTCGCCCCACTGGGCGCGCAGCGCCTGCGGGATGTGTTGCACGCGCTGCGCCCCGGGCGCCGGCGGGGTCTCGCCCGGTGCCATGACGCGGGTGAAGTTGGTCAGCGTGGCGAGCGGCGCTGGGGTGGCGAGATCCGACGCCCGCAGCAGCTTCAGCGTGTCGAGGCGGACGAGCAGCGGCAGGTCGGTGAAGCTGGCGACGAAGTCCCTGTCGTAGAGGTTCTCGTCGATGATGACGCGCGCGACGCCGAGCGCCAGCGCAGCGTCGGTACCTGGCCGCAGGA
>JBGPJH010000084.1:0-11499 GCA_041485305.1 Vicinamibacteria bacterium
GGGTTGCGGCGACCGTCGATGCGCCACAGCGACTTTGGCGCGTGCTCGAGAAGCTCAGCGTCATGTCTGGCGACCCGCCGTCCGCGCTGACGGGAACCGCGCGGGCAGACCTGGTGCTATCCGGCACCGTGGAGGAGCCGTTTACAGACGCACAGATTGCGGGCGCGGACCTCCGCTTTGGCCCAATCGGGCCCGTCGCGTTAGGCGGTCGCCTTCGGGCGTCGAGACACGAAGCGACCCTCGACGAGGTCGAAGTCCGTCTGGCGCAGAACACGCTCAGAGGGAACCTAGCCGCGTCGTTCGATCGCGATCGGCTGAACGGCGCCGTCGACGCCCGCCTCGCTGCGATCGAAGAGCTGCTCCGCGACGCGCGACCCTCGCTGGCCGTATCGGGCACCGCGCAGGTGTCCGCGACTATGTCGGGTCGTCTGTCGTCGCCGTTCATCGAAGGACGCGTGTCAGGTCAGAGCCTGGGCTTGGCCGGTCAGCGTGCGGATCGGCTTGCCGCCGACTTTCGTTTCGCACGACAGATTCTGGAGGTCGACAAGCTCGAGCTCACGCAGACCCCGACAGAGGGCCGTCTCGACGGGAACGGCTGGTACAACGTGAGGGCACGCACGTTCGCGGGCTCCATGAGCGCGCGCAACGTGGTGATCGCGCCGATCCTGGGCGGAGACGGGGCGACGCTCGCCCCTCTTGGCGCCCGAGCGGATGCGGAGTTGTCGGTCCATGGCAGCATCGACGATCCTCTCGGCCGGGGCCGGGTCGACATGCAGGAGCTTCGATGGGAGGCTCGACAGCTTGGGCGAGCGTCCGGCGATCTCACGCTTGCCGACCGCCAGCTCTCGTCGGTCGTCGAGCTACCGGATCTCTTCACGACCGGCACGGCCTCGCTGGTGTTCGATCCTTTCGGCGCGTTCGTCGTCGACCTCCAGGTGGCCGACGGCGATCTCGCTGCCCTGGCATCGCGGCTGGCGATTCCGACTGAGGCCCCTCTCACCGGAACGACGACGCTCGTCGCGCATGCCGATGGTCGGGTCGATCGCTTGACTGAGTCTCGTCTCACACTGCAACTCCAGCGGCTCGACGCTCACCTCGGCGACATTCCGGTTCGAGTCACCAGGGCAGGGCGGGCCACCTACGACGAGGGAGGTCTAGCCGTCGGCGATCTCACGTTCGACGTCGGGCGCGCGGAGGTTCGGGTTGCGGGACGAGTCGGCCGCGAGAGTGGTGGGACGCTCGAGGCTTCTGTCGACGGGACGCTGGCCGATCTCGCGAATGTGGCGATGAGCTTCTGGCCAGCCCGTCCGGCCATCAAGCCCGAGCTTGACGGCCGAGTCAGCATCGCTGCACGAGTGGCGGGCACGATCGAGCACCCCGCGATCGACGCAACTGCGCGGTTGGATGACGGACGCGTGGCGTTCTAGGGCGTTCCGCCGGCGACGGGGATCGTGCTGCGTGCGTCGTACCGGGACGGGCTCGCGGACGTGTCGCAAGTCAGCGCGTCGTGGCAGGGCGCGACGTTGAGGGCAGAGGGCCGAGCGCCGCTCAGCCTGTTCGCCCAGTACCTCCCAGCGTGGTTGCTCCGTACGGCGCCGGTCGTCCAAAGCAACGGACACCTGTCGGCCAGGTTCGAGGCCCTCACGCCGGCGATGCTTGCCCCGTGGGTGGCAGCGACCACCCTCAGCCAGGTGAGCGGTCAATCGTCGGGCACGCTGACGCTCGAGGCCGATGCGCCGACAATCGCCGGGGTGAGGGCGGAGCTGGTGTTGGATCGCGCCGAGCTGTCGGTGGCTGGCGTCAGGTTCGACGCCGGGCGGCCGGCGCGTTTCGACTTGACCGACGGGTGGTTGCAGATCGTGGACTGGGAATGGGGCGGAGAAGGCCACGAACTGTCGCTCGGCGGCGGTGCCCAGCTCGACGATGGACCGACGCTCGACTTGTGGGCCGACGGCCTGATCGATCTGCGCGTGCTCGGCGCATTTCTGCCCCGTGTCAGCACCGCGGGGCGTGCGCTCCTCAGCGCGCAAGTCACGGGCACTGCCAGGGCGCCTCAGTTCGCTGGTCACATCGATCTTCAACGCGGCGACATCCGGCTCGCCGACCCACAGATCATTGTCTCCGACCTTGACGGCCGTCTTCTGTTCGCGCGCGACGAGCTCACGATCGCGGATCTACGTGGTAGCGCAAACGGTGGAACGCTGAGCGTGACCGGCCGCGTCGGCTACGCCGGCCTCCAGCCCACAGATGGCCGGCTGTCCGTGCAGGGTAGAGGCATGGCTCTGTCGCTGCCCGATCCGTTGAAGACGGAAGCGGATGCGAACCTGTCGCTTGGAATCGAGCACGGCGTCCTGTCGCTGGCCGGGGAGGTGACGGTCCTCAGAGGCTCGTACCGCCAGCCGCTTTCTATCGCCGGCGGGCTGCTGCAGGTGCTGCAGCAGCTGGAAGCTTCGGTGGAAGACGAGGATCCCTCCATGATCGACACGATGGCCCTCGACGTCCGAATCGCGACAGCCGAGGACATCATGGTGGACAACAACTACGCGCGGCTGGCGCTTGGCGCGGATCTGCGGCTGCGAGGCACCGTGGCGCGACCCGTGCTGGCGGGACGCGCCGAAGCGCGCGAGGGCGGACGGATCTTTCTCGGGGGCAACGTCTACCAGCTCGTCGGCAACGGCGCGATCGATTTTGCCGACCCTTCGCGCATTGTCCCCGATCTGAACATCACGGCAGAGGCGCGTGTGTCGGGATACGAGGTCACCCTGACGTTGAAGGGAACGCCCATCAGGCTCGAGACCACACTGAGCTCCTATCCGCCGCTTGGCCAGGCCGATATCGTCTCGCTCCTGGTCACCGGCCGCGTGCAGGCCGACAGCCGGCCGCTTCCCACGATCGGCCGCGAACAGATGCTTGCGTATCTCTCGGGAGAGGTCTTCGGCGTTGCGGGCCGCGCCGTTGGCTTGGACACCCTACGAATCGAACCAGGCGGGAGTGTGAGGTTCGACGCGGGTCTCATCGCGACTGAGACCAATCCCGGTTCGCGCCTCACGTTCGGGAAGCAGGTGACGCGCGACGTCGACGTTGTCTTCTCGCACAACCTCAAGGAGAACGGCAATTTCACGTGGATTGTGGCCTACCGGCCGCGGAGCAACGTCGAGGTTCGCATCGTGTCCGACGACAGCAACGATCGTCTCTACGGGTTCCGCCACGACGTGACGGTCGGCGGCTTGACGGTCTCGCCGCCAACCGGGCGCCTGGCCCCGCCGCGGGTCGGCGCGGTCAGGCTGGTCGGAGACTCGGAGAAGCTCGGGCCCGGGCTGCGTGGGCGTCTGTCGCTGACCGCCGGCAGGTCATTCGACTTCTTCCGGTGGCAACAGGATCGCGACAAGCTGGAGCGCTTCTGTCGAGACGCGGGCTATCTCGAGGCGCGCATCGTGGCGCGGCGACTGCCCCTTGCCAGCGCGGCGGCGTCGAGGGTCGATCTCGAGTACGACGTTCAGCTCGGCCGACGAACCATTGTCGACATTTCTGGCCTGCCGCGATCTACCGGGCTGCGTCGCGAAGTGGAGGCGCTGTGGAGCCGATCGGTGTTCGACGCGTTCCTCACCGACGAAGCGACGAAGACGGCGCGTTCGAGGCTGATTGGCGAAGGCTACTTGCGAGCGACCGTTGCCGCCTCGATCGAATCCCTCGATGCCGCGAGAGAGAAGCATTTGGTGTTGAGGATCGATCGCGGCCCACGCTCGGATCGGTGGCGACTGGCATTGAGCGGCAACGTTGCCGTCGGCTCCGACCGGCTCCTGGCCCTGGCGCGCGCGCGCGGCCTGGAGAAGGCGGCGTGGATGGACGCTGAGCCGCTCGAACGGGCCCTTACCGCTCTGTACCGGGACGAAGGCTTCCTATCGGCGACCGTTGCGACTCACGCGCCGGTGTTCGAAGGCCGCGAAGCGACCTTGCCGGTCACGATCGACGAAGGCCCGATGTTCCGAGTCGACCGCGTCGAGTTCGCGGGAGCAGAAAGCCAGGGAGTTGAAGAGCTTCGTGCGGCGTTCGGGCTCCGCCCTGGAGCCGTCTTCACGCGAGCGTCCAGTGCAGAGGCCGCTCGGGCCCTGGGCGACTTCTATCGGGGGCGTGGATTCAGCAACGCCAACGTCGCGGTCACGAGCCGGACGAACCGTTCGGCTGGTACCGTGACGCTCGCGGTCGAGGTGAACGAAGGGTCACGACAAGTCTTGCGAGACCTCGTCGTCGAGGGCAGACACCGTACGAGCACGGCGCTTGTGAGCCGCGAGTTGCGACTCAACGTCGGCGAACCGGTGGATCCGTCGCGGTGGGCCCAGGCGCGCAAGCGTCTCTACGATACGGGGGTGTTTCGGCAGGTCGACCTCGAGGCCCAACCGGTCTCCGCCGAGCCCGATGGCCAGTTGAGCGCGGTCGAGCAGCCGGTGCGCGCGCACGTGACACTCGAGGAGTGGCCTCCGCTGCGCCTCCGCTACGGTCTGGAGGTGGACGATTCGCTCGCGCCGGCAAGTGCGGGTCGGCGACTCCGGCCGGGTGTGGCCGGCGATCTGACGTATCGCGGCCTGTTTGGGCGTGCTGCGTCAGCGGGCCTGGCGGCTCGGTTTGCCAACGACTTCCGGGCCGCACGGAGTTTTGTCACCGCGCGGTCCTTCTTGGGCCGGTCGCTCACCAGCAACCTCTTCCTCGCCCGCTCGCGAGAGACGATTGGCTCGAGCGCGCGTCCAATCGTCACCGAGAAATCCGAATTCACCTTCGAGCAGCTGTTTCGCGAGCGCCGTCCGTTGCAGCTCGCGTACGGGTACCGTTTCGAGCGGAACCACACGTTCAACCGAGCGGCCAGGCCAGACGACCCATTCGCTTACGACCTGACTGTGAATGTGGCCAGGCTCACCGCGACGGGACTGATCGACACGCGCGACGATCTGGTGGACGCGACGCGGGGCCATTTCTTTTCGTCGACGTTCGAGTACGGCGCTTCCGTGCTGGGGTCGGACATCCGGTTTGCGAAGCAGTTTATCCAGGAGTCTTACTTCCGATCGCTGGGCCGGCGATTGGTCTTCGCCACCTCAGGCCGGCTGGGTCTAGCGGCCGGCTTCGGGCAGGATCTGATCCCGAGCGAGCAGTTCTTCGCGGGAGGCGGCAACAGCGTCCGCGGATACGGAGAGGCCACGCTCGGACCGCGAGATCTCTTCGGCGGCGCGACTGGCGGCAATGCGCTGCTGATCCTCAACGAGGAACTGCGCTTTCCCATCGCCTGGCGTCTGCGCGGCGTCCTGTTTCTCGACGGTGGCAACGCATTTGCCACCATCGGCCAGCTCACGCCGGCCGACCTAAGAACCGGCGTCGGTCTCGGCGTCCGTGTGCAGACCCCCTTCGCGCTGCTGCGCGTCGATCTGGGCACGCCACTCGACCGCCGCGCGGGCGAATCGAGGGTCCGGTGGTTCGTGTCCATTGGGCAGATCTTCTAGCGCCCCCGCACCGTTCGCATGATGGACTCCACCTCGACGCGCTCTGGTGCGTCTGGCGCCAGCTTGAGAAACGCCTCGAAGTGTTTGGCCATCCGATCGATGCGCTTGGCGCGGTAGTCGGAGAGTCCCCCGTAGTAGTGCGCGGCCGCGTAGGAACCGTCGAGCGTAATCGCCTTGTCGAACGCGCCTGACGCTTCGTCGTACTGGCGACGGAGCATCAGGACAATGCCCCGCTGGTAATGGGCTTCGGGCAGGGTTGCATTCTGTTCGACCGCCAGGTTGGCGGACGCGAGGGCATCGTCGGGCCGCTTGTCCATGGCCGCGAGAGCTGAACGCCCCACCTCGGCCCAAGCGGAATCGGCGCCCGCGCTGAGGAGTTGATAGATCTGGCGCGCTCCCTCCGGGTCGTTGAGCTTCTCGCGGCTTTGGGCGGCCAGGTACCGGAGTCGTGGCAGGGTCGCGTCGCTCGCGGCGCTCGTCTGTTCGACAGCGGTGACGACTTCGCTGAACTTGCCGGCATCGTACAGATGCCGCACGTCGAGCAGCGTCTGTGCCTCGGGCATCGCCAGCGCAGCGACTGTGAGCAACCCGATCAGCATGTGTGATCCTCCCATCGATTCTTCGGTCAACAATCGTGTCCAGATCGTCAAGATGACGCAGTCGAGGGCTGCATGTCCAATCGGCTGGCGGAGATTCCCTCGGCGGCGCTCCCATCTTCCGCCGCGGATCCAGCCGCATGATCCTGTCCGCGGACGACTTCCTCCGCGTACCTCGTCAGGAAATAGTGAATGGTTTCCACCCGAAGCTTGATCGACGACGATGGCCTGTTCTCGTCGATGTCCTTGAACGCAAAGTACGGCGTGCCGGAACGCTCGACGATCTGCTCGACGACCGTGTAGATGGGCGCATCGTGCCCGCACTTGAAGCTCGACAGCTCGAGCGCGACCAGATTCGGATGCCTCGCCGCGAATTTCGCGGCCCAGATCTTGTGATTCGTGCTCGCCGAGAACGCGTTCTTCCAGACGTCCGTGATCTCGAGCGGGTGGGAGATCGTCCCGTCCCGGACTTCGTCGCCGAAGAGCCGATCGAGCAGGTCTTCGTCGAGGGGCAACGTGCTCTGCGACAGAATGGGGTAGCCGAGTTTCTGGAGCTCGTCGAGAATTCCATGGTTGAGTCCTGGGTCGTGATGATACGGGCGGGCCAGCACGAGGATGCCGACGCGGCGCTCCCGCTCCAGCAGGTCGAGGACCTCGCGCGCGCGCCTTCTGATGTCCTGCTCGTACGCATCGAGCGCGTCGAACCCGGCGTCGAGCGCCCGTACGTTTTCGGCTTCAGAGAGCCCGAGAACCGGGCCCCAGGCGCCAAGCATCTGACGGGCGAGGAGCCTTCGGTCGGTAAGGTTGACGAGCGGGCTGAGATACAGGATGTCGTGGCGGGCGAACAGATCTTCCTCTCTCGTGAACGCGGCTTTCACCGTGTCTGGCGTTGCCGCGACCGTCGGGCACGCGTTGACGCCGCACAGGTTGACGAGCGGCGAGCGCAGGACGTCGAACATGGGCAGGAAGATACAATCGAGCCTCTTCTGTCGGTGCTTGACGAAGAGCAGGTTGTGGACATGGGCGACGGCGACCTTCGACGGAAAACACGGGTCGATGGCGCCGCGTCCTGCGCCCGCGCGGTACAGCTCGTCGGACGTGTAGTCCGAGTAGACGATGTTGCCGGGGGCAACGCCCAGGCTTTCGAGATAGGCGCTGAAGAGCGGCGCGTAGGCGAACAGGTTCAGCACGCGCGGAATTCCCACGCGCAGCGTGCCTCGGCGGGTCATCTGCGACCGGCGCGCGCGGGCGTGAGGGGTCCAGCCGCGAGGCGGTAGCGGATCCGCGATCCGCTTCGGCCGGCGAGGTTTCCAGACGTCGCGCGCGGCGGCTTCCACCAGGTTGGGGCTCGCGGCCTTCGCGGCGTCCAGCCCGGCCTTGATCCCGCGCATCGCCTCGAGGTTTTCAGCCGCGCCTTTCTCGCAGGTCGCCACAATCAGCCGTCGCTCGTCCCCTTCCAGGTTGCGAATGTCGATGAACGTGCGGAGGCATTCGTTCTTGCAGAAGCGGCACCGGGTCTCTTCGCCTCTTGTCGTGCGGTACGTGATGTGCGCGGCCGCGTCGAGCCCCACGAAGGTGGTCCTCCGTCCGCGGCGCCACAGGCGTGCGGCTTCCACAGCGGCCCCGATCGCCCCCGCCTCGCCGCAGTGCTCGTGAACGACAATCTCGAGCGCGTCGCTCGCCGCCAGGAAGTGGGAGCGGATGAAGTCGACCTCCGCCTTGACGACGGCCAGGTTCTTCTGGGTCCCGCCCTGCAGCACGAACCGCGATCCGAGCGTGGCGAGGTTCGTGACGCCCGCAACATACAGGAAGACGTTCTGCGGGAGCACGGAGGCGAGCCCTGCGAGAATCTCCTCGGCACGCCAGCCTTGCCGCTGAAAGTTGACAATGTCGGACTGGAGGAAGACGGCGCAGCCGTAGCCAAATGTCGGCATCACGTCGGCGGAGAACGCCAGGTCGGCGTAGCGCTCTACCGGCACACCGAACTGCTCGGCGGTCGCTTGCAGGAAGTAGCCGTTGCCGGCCGAGCACTGCGTGTTCAGCTTGAAATCCTTCACCCGTCCCCGGCGCAGGACGATCAGCTTGATGTCCTGGCCGCCGACGTCGACGATGACATGCGGGTCCTGGTAGAAGGCGAGGGCTGCCTCGGTGTGGGCGACCGTTTCGACGAGCGCGGTGTCGGCCTGCAGCACGTCCCGCAGGATGTCCTTGGCATAGCCGGTCGTGCCCACGCCGAGCACATTCAGGCTCGCGCCGCGCGACTGGACGGCGGTCCGAAGCTGGCAGAGCATTTCGATCGCGTCCTGAATCGGATTGCCGTTCGACAGCTGATAGACCTTCGCGAGCACGCGTCCCTCGGTCGACAGCAGCACCGCCTTGGTCGAGGTCGAGCCCCCGTCGATGCCGATGAACCCGCACACCCGCTGGCCCGGCTCGAACGGTGCCTGGACGAAGGGCTGTCGGACGAAGGCCTGCTTGAACGCGACCAATTCGGCTTCCGAAGCACTGAGGCCGCTGCGGCTGGACCTGGCGCGTTGTTTCTTTCGGCCGCCGTCGAGGTAGCGCTCCAGCTCTGACGTGCCAGCATAGACGCCGACCGAGTCCTCCTCGCGACGTCCGAATTCGCTCGCGCCAAGAGCCCCGAAGTACTGGGCGTTGTCGGGGACCCGGATCAGCTGTTCGGGAGGCGTTCCTTCGGGAACCGCCACGTTGCGTTCCCGCCACGTCAGCGGGATGTTGTGCTGCCACGCCTCCCGCATGCCGCGGATGAACGTGTTCGGTCCTCCGAGCAGCAGGACAACAGGGCGCAACGTCTGGCCTCGCGCGAGGACCGTGAGATTCTGTTGCACGATGGCGTCGAAGAGCGAGGCCATCAGCTCGGCTGCCGCGACGCCTCGCTTCTGGAGGCCGTTGATATCCGTCTCGGCGAAGACGCCGCATTTGCCGGCCACCGGATGCCGCGCAATCCCCGTGTACCCCATCTCGCTCAGCGCGTCGGGCGGAATGCCAAGCTTGGCGGCAATCTTGTCGATGATGGCGCCTGTGCCGCCGGCGCACTTGTCGTTCATCGACGGAATCTTGCTCTTCCGCCCGGCGGCTCCCTCCTCTTTGAACACGATGATTTTCGCGTCCTGGCCGCCGAGCTCGATCACGGAATTCACTTCGGGATGCTCGGCCTCGACCGCCAGAGACACGGCCGTGACTTCCTGGACGAACTTCGCGCCGATGAGAGGCGCGAGACCGCTGCTGCCCGATCCGGTGACGAAGACTCGACCGCAGCCCGCCGCAAGGGCAACGTCCGCCTCGAGTCGATGCAGAAACTCCAGGACTTTTTCGGGCTGCCGTGTTTCGTGCCGCTGATAGTCCTGCCAGACGATAGTGCGGCGGCGGGGCTCGACGGCGACCGCTTTCACGGTGGTCGAGCCGACGTCGATGCCGACCAGCAACATACCGGCGCTCATTGGCTTGTCCCGCCAGCCATCAGGTCGCTGACATGTCGCACGAAGTTGGCGGCGACGCCCGCGACGCCGTGCCGCCGGGGCACGTGATAGGACGGGCGCCTCAGCTCCGGTCGACGGGACGCGAACCTGCGGAGGTCATCCACGTGCCTGTCCGTCGACCGCAGCGCCTCCTCGAACTCGGCGCGCGCGCGCGCCTTCGCGTCGCCGAGCGCCATTTGTGTGCGGCTGTGCGCGTTGACTTCGCCCTCGCCGGAGGTTTCAACTGGCAAGAAGATCATGTCTTTGTAGCGGTTGATGACCGCCGATTGCACGCCGTCGGACTGGGACGAAGGCATGCAGCCGAACGGTTTGAGGCTCAGCACCATATGACAGCGCTTGTTGAGCGTGTAGTAAATGTTCTTGGCAACTTCCAGATGGCCTTCGCCTCCCCGCGACAACGAGTGATAGAAAGGATGCGCAAGCCTGGCGAGGTCTCGCTGCGACGCGAGATCGTCGGTGAGCCCCCCGAGCGATCGCGCCGTCCGATGGAACTGGCGGGCGTAGAACGCCTCGGCCACAGACAGGAGCAGCCAGCGCTTCTGGAAGTGCCACGTGTTTGCCGCGCGCCTCCCGAGCCGCCACCAATCGGAGTCGGCATAGGGCACCTCGAGTCCCTTGCGGGAGAGGGCCTGCCCTTTGGCGTGGTGGAGCAGGTACATGACCCAGGTCCCGACCGGCTCGACCAGCACCTGCGCCCCTTCCTGCTCGAGGAACGAGAACATGCGGTAGTTGCCGTCGCCTTCGGTGGTCTGTGCCCAGAATTCACCCGTGATCTTGACAATCGGCTTGACGCGCATGCGGTCGACGTCGACCTTGTCGAGCCGCTCTTGGCATCGCGCGAGGAGGTCGAGGTATGCCCTGCGGTAAAGGTGGAACCGCAGCTTTCCGAGAACGTTGATGGTTTCGCCGAGCCATTTCCGCCTGGCGCCCTGTTGCGACAACCACCGGGGTACCATGTCGAGCGGCTCGACTGAACGAGCCTCCCGTAAGCCTTCGGTAAGCAGCGTCAGGCAATCCTCGACCGCTCGGTCTGTCTCTCCCGGCGTGACCTCATAGGGGCGGATCTGGAACGCCAGGTCTTGCACGACGTCGCCGAGGTTCAGGGCATTGAGCACCCCAAGGCCGAAGTTGAGCGTGAACTTCAGGCCCGGCTCACCCGCCTCGGCCTTCACACCGTCGCTCGGCTGAAAGAGGAGCACGCGGAATCCTGGGTACCCGGCGTTTTGCAGCGCCAGGCGGAATTCGGACTCGTACATCCCGAACCGGCAGGGACCGCACGAGCCCGCGGTGAAAAAGACGTACTGGTCGATGATCTGTTCACGAGACAGACCCTCAGCTTCGAGCCCGCGGAGCGCATTCAGCAGGGCGCCGACGGTGAAGTACGTCGGGTTGCATTGGCCGGTGTTGCAGTATTCGCGGCCCCGGTGGAACGCTGCCAGATCGGGCGTTGCAAGGTGTCGACATCGATAGCCACAGGCGTGAAATACGGCCTCGATCAGCCGATCGTGGGCGCGCGTGAGGCCGCCAAACAGGATCGTCGTGCGATCCCGTTCCTCGGCCGTGAACGCCCGCTCAGGCGGACGACGAAAGTGATGAACGACGGGTCGCGTCTGGTCCATGGAGCAACCGGAGCAGGACAGAGCGTGCACGAACCTCAAGGGGCTCTCAGCTCGTCCTGCGACCTCAACCAGTGCCATAGTGCAATCCCTGCACCAGGAAAGGTTTCCCGTCTGTCAAACTAGCGAGATGTCGGATTGCCGAAGATCCAGCACATCCGCAGGAATGAGGATTGCGGCGTTCATGGTCGTGCTGCTTGCCGTTCCGATGCTCCTTGCGCTTGACGGCGCTCCGCAGAGCTCAGCCCCGCCAGACCCCTTTGTTTTCCTTCGACCGAGCGTCATCGTGACCGCCAAC
>JBGPJH010000085.1:0-11451 GCA_041485305.1 Vicinamibacteria bacterium
CGGACTCTACAACCTGGGCCTGCGAAGGGACGATCGTGTGGTCGATGCGTTCGACTATTCGTTCTGGAATGCGCCGTTTACCCTGCGGGCGGCGCTCGACCGGCTCGGGTGCTTTCACGTGACCGCCGCCAAGATCCCCCCGTCGGAATTCTACGACCGCGTCAAGGGGTACGGGTTCAATGTCCTCTTTGTCGAACCCTCCTGGCTAGTCGTGCTGACCGAGATCGCGCGGGTTCGCGGTACATGGCCGCTGAAGTTCATCTACACAGGCGGCGAGAACATGAGCGAAGCCACCCGCCGCTACGTCGAAGCCGCCTGGGGAACCAACGTCTACATGGGGTACGGGCAGACAGAAACCTTCGGGCAGATTGGCAGCGAATGTCCCGCGCGGCATGGTTACCACGTCGACGATTTCAACCTGTACTGCGAGATCGTCGACCGCGGTGAAGACGGATACGGGGAGCTGGTGTACACGACGTTGTCCCGGGAGGTGATGCCGCTGGTGCGGTACCGATCGACGGACATCACGACGTTTCTCGACGAGCCGTGCACCTGTTTGTTGAAGGCCGCGCGCCGCCTCGCGAAGATCCGCGGTCGGTCCGACGAGATGGTCAACTGCGGCATGGGCAACCTCAGCCCGTGGTTCTTCGAACAGCTGCTGGACGACCTGCCGGAGATCTCCCGGGACTGGCAGGTCGGCGTGGTCCGAACCGGTAACCGCGACACCATCGAGTTTCGGCTCGAGCTGAGGGACACTGCGACGGCGAGCGCCGTGTCCGAGGCGATCAAACGCCGAGTGCAGGAGCGCATTCCCGACTCCTGGCGCAACTACCAACTCGGGCTGTTCGAGTTCGAGTTCCGGTTCGTGGCACCAGGCGCGCTCCGCACCGGCCGCAAGCTCCGGCGCCTCGTCGACGAGCGAACGCGCGCCTGGGAATGACCGATCGGCCCATCGGTGGGGACAGCCCCACCCGGACCAAGGAGGTGACATGAGCGCACCGCTCGCGCTGCTCGGCGGACCGAGGCTCGTCGATACGAGCTTGAAAGTCCGCTGGCCGATCGTGACCGAGGCGGACAAACGCGCCGTGGCGAAAGTACTCGACGAAGGTCCCCTCTGGGCCCTGTCAACCGACGAGGGGCTCGTTGCACCTGAGATGTCCGCCCTCGAACGCGAATTCGCCGAGTTCGTCGGCGTTCGGCACTGTCTGGCGTGCAACGGCGGCACGGCGGCCATCCATATGGCCCTCGCCGCCGCCGGCGTCGGGCCGGGCGACGAGGTCATCACGTCCGCGTTCTCGTTTCTGGCGACGCCCGTGGCCGTCTTGTACCAGTCGGCGGTCCCCATCTTCGCGGACATCGATCCGCGCACGTTCACGATCGACCCGGCCGACGTCGAACGGCGGATCACGGCGCGGACGAAGGCGCTTTTGCCGGTGCATATCCACGGCGTGCCCGCCGAGATGGACGCTGTCAACGCGATCGCCCGCCGCCATGGCCTCGTCGTCATCGAGGATGCCTGTCAGGCCCCCGGTGCCCGTTACCGGGGGCGTCGCACTGGCGCGCTTGGCGAGATGGCAGCGTTCAGTCTCAACGGTACCAAGAACTTCGCGGTCGGCGAGGGGGGGCTGTTCGTGACGGGTGACGACACGCTGAGGGCCCGGGCGAACATGGTTCGCATGGTCGGCGAAACCTTGCCTTCGTCCGACCGCACCATGGAGTTCCAGCACCTGGTGGCCTGGAACTACCGCACACAGGAGATGCCATCGGCGTTGGCGCGGTCACAGCTCACCAGGCTCGATCTGTACAACGCGCAGGCGCGCGCCAACGGCCAGCGGCTGACGGAGCGCTTGGCGAGCGTCTCCGGGCTCGAGCCTCCGTACGTTCCGCCATATAGCGAGTCGGTCTATCACAAGTTTCGGGTGAGGCTCCGGCCCGAAGACTTGGACCTCCCGGTGCGGGGCGCGGCGTTTCGCGACCTTGTTCGAGCGGCGCTCCTGGCCGAAGGGGTTGACGCGGTCACCTGGCTTGAGGCGCCGCTTCCGGCCCATCCGATTTTTCAGCGCCGCGAAGGCTACGGGCGCGGCTATCCGTGGACCATCGCCCATGCCGACTACCGGTACAACGTGGGAGAGTACCCGGAAACCACGCGGCTCGTGGACAATTCACTGGTGATCTGTTCCGAGACCAATCCGATCTACTGCCAACCGGCGCGGCTCATCGAGCAATACGCCGATGCGATCCTCAAAGTCTTCTCTCAGCGAGACGCTCTGCTCACAGCCGCGGAGTCGCTTGCCGGGCACAACCGATGAAAGCGTTCGTCCTCGACGCCACCTGGGACCCGCGGCCCGACTATCGCCCGTCGCGCGAAGAGGTCGATACACGAAAGGCGCTGATTGGCAGCAGCGTCTGGCGTCACCCGCACGCCGAGTTCAAGGAGGTCGACCGACCGGAGGCCGGGCCCGACGATGTGGTCATCAAACTGCGACGTGTCGGGTTCTGCGGGTCGGACCTGCACTTTTTCGAGACCGACGCCGAGGGGTACATCAAGTACCCGGGCTTGACCCGCTTTCCCATCGTTCTGGGCCATGAACTGGCCGGCGATGTGGTCAGCATCGGTCAGCGGGTGACGCACATAGGCGTCGGCGAGCCTGTGACGATCGAAGACATGATCCGCTGTGGCCGCTGCTACCCGTGCCGAACCGACCAGCCAAACCATTGCGAGAACCTTGACGAGATCGGGTTCAGTTTTAACGGCGGGTTCGCCGAGTTCGTTCGCGTTCCGGCGCGCAACTGCTGGTCGATTCGGTCCCTCCGGCCGCGTCTGTCCAGCGACGCGGAGCTGTACGACTGTGGTGCGATGGTCGAGCCGTTCACGGTTGTTTACAACGCGCTCGTACACGCCGCAGGCGGGGTGCGCCCTGGATCGTTCACGGCCGTCCACGGCGCAGGCCCAATCGGCCTGGCGAGCGTGGCGATGCTGAAGGCGTGCGGCGCGGCCCGCGTCATGGCCTTCGAGGTGTCCGCTGAGCGGAGGAAGCTAGCTCTCTCGCTGGGCGCCGATTCGGCACACGATCCCCGCGAGTCGGCCGCCGACGAGGTCATCATGGCCGAAACTGACGGGTTCGGCGCCGACCTCCAGGTCGAGGCGGCCGGAGCGTTCGCCCTGACGGTGCCGGTCATGGAGCGTTCGGTGTCGCTCGGCGGGACCATCCTCGTGATCGGTCGAGACGCGGCGCACGTGTCGATCTTTCCGGAACCGCTTCAAGTGAAGCGCGCAACGCTGGTGTTGGCGAAGGGCAATGCCGGACATGGTACCTACCCCAACGTGCTTCGGTTGATGGCCAGTGGTCGTATCGACCCGCGACCAATGGTGACGGCGAAGTATCCGTTTGCCGACCTCGGAAACGCCCTTAGCGCCTCGCGCACGCGCGGCCACGGAAAGATTCTCGTCGATGTCGCCTAGCCGCGGGGCCGCGCAAGACATCCGTTCGCCCCGTGGCGGTCCGTTCCTGGCCACGGCCGTCGAGGCGGTTCTGAAGGCTGGCGCGATCCACCTCGCGCACCTCGAGACCGGTTTCAATATCTCCATCAAGGGCAGGGCCGACATCGTGACCAACGTGGACTTGGAAGTCGAAGCCATGTTTCGGGCGATGATCGCCGATCGGTTTCCCGACCATGGCGTGCTGGCGGAGGAGATGGCCGAGTCCCTGCCCTCGGGCGGGGAGCTGTGCTATCGCTGGCTATTCGATCCCCTCGACGGCACAGCGAACTACGCGCATGGCGTGCCGTTCTTCTGTGCTTCTCTCGCTCTCGAGTTGAACGGCGTGATCGAGGCAGCCACGGTCTTCGACCCGACCAGGAACGAGTTGTTTACGGCCGAGCGCGGCGGAGGCGCCTTTCTGAACGGGCGGCCGCTGCAGGTCTCCCGGACGAGCGCCATCGCGGACGGCATGCTCGGTACCGGCTTTCCGCATGGCGCGGCGACGCGCGACATCACCATGGAAGCGGTGCTCGGCGAGTGCGCGACGCAGGCACGAGCGGTCAGGCGGCTCGGCTCGGCTGCCCTTGATCTCTGCTACGTCGCGTGCGGTCGGATGGATGGTTTCTGGGACAAGAACCTGAGACCCTGGGACACCGCAGCAGGTGCCCTGATCGTTGGGGAAGCCGGGGGCGTGGTGACAGCGCTCGACGGTGGCGCATTCGATTGCCACGTGGGCAGCGTGCTGGCCTCGAATGGTCGTATCCACGGCGAAATGCTCGCCGTCATTCGGCGGGCCGGCTAGAGGTCGCCAGTTTCCACCGTGCCTCACGCACTCGACGATAGCGGCGTGCACATCAGGTACCGCTTCACTGAATCGCTCGACCGACACAAGCTGGATGCGGCCGTCGCGTTGTTGTCGTCGGCAGAACGCGAACGCTGGGCCCGTTTCGTCTTCGATCGCGACCGCCGAGACTATGCCGTGGCGCACGCGCTCCTGCGGACGACGCTGTCTCTTTACGATCCGTGTCCGCCGGATGGATGGGTGTTCGAAACCGACTCGTACGGCAAGCCGCACATCGTGTCCGCTGGCGGCCCGTCACGCCGACTATCGTTCAGTCTCTCGCACTCGTCAGGTCTCGTGGGGTGCGCGGTCGCGTCTGGCGTCCAGATCGGTCTGGACGTCGCGTGCCTCGACCGCGTGGTCGAGGCCGATACGATCGGCAGGCGCTGCTTCTCATCGACAGAGATGGCGCACTTGGCAGACTGTCCCGAGGGCCAGCGACGAGATCGATTTTTCGAGTTGTGGACCCTCAAGGAAGCCTTCGCCAAAGCCGTCGGGCGCGGCCTCTCGTTGCCGCTATCGTCCGTCACGTTCGATCTGGCCACCGACCATCGGATCGCCGTCACGCCGCCTCCCGCTCACGCTGCGACAGGTTGGCACTGCGCCCTGTTTACGGTGGGATCCCGACACGTGCTGGCACTCGCTGTCAGCGGTGTCGCCACGCGCCGGATTTCCGACTCTGTCAGCGTGGATGGGGACGAAGGGGCGGCGAGGACGGTGCTGGTCCGCGCGTCGGATGAGACGGGCTGACCCCGCCGCGGCACGCACAGCTGGGAATCCAGCGGCCGACTGTTTGCAGGTGTCCTATGATGATGTGGTCTGCGGCTGTAACTCTCTAAACGTGAACAACGCTGAGGAGGATCGGTCATGGGTGAAAAGACGTTCTGGGAATCCTTCACGTCGGAAGGTGGAGCGGTCATGGGCAAGGTGAAGGCCTTGATCCACGAAGGCAACGTCCGCCGAGTCATTGTTCGGCACGAGGGCCGAACGGTGGCCGAGTTTCCGCTGACGGCCGGCGTGGTGGGCGCCCTACTGGCACCGGTGCTCGCGGCGATTGGGGCGCTCGTCGCGTTGCTCCAGAACTGCACGATAGAGGTGGAGAGAGAGGACACCAACGCCGCTGCTCGCGAGGACAAATCGCACACGGCTGCCTGACCTCGGTGCAGAACTCGAGCGGCGCTACGCTCGGTCAAGAGGACATTGGTTTAGATGGGCGCGGCGGGGCTGATGGCGGGAACGCCGCGAGCACCGCGACGCCACCGGCAGCGACGATCAGAGCGCGAACGCGTCGAACCAGAGCGAGAGTGAGCCCGGCAGCCGAACCAAACCCCAGGGCACTGGCGAGCAGTACGTACACCCCTTCGGCCGCACCAAGCTGACCGGGTATGAAGAAGAAAGCCGCGCCGACAAGCTTGATCCCGCCTTCGAGGACGACTGGATCGGCCGGCGAGAGGGATGCTCCGACCGCGCGCAGCACAATCCAGGTTTCTGCGACGAGCAGTGCGTGCCCGGCCACCTCGATGCCGAGCACTTCGAAGAGGCGGACTGGCCGATCGTGCATGAACCCGACAAGAACGCGCTCGATCGGCTCGATGCGCGCTGCCAGGTCGGCCGCCCGAGCCGCTCGACCCAACGCCCGGCCAACGCCTCTAAGCGTCGGGGCGACAAGGCCGGTGCCAGAAGCCGCAGCGTACACGAGCCCCACGGTGAACGCGGCCACCGCGACCAGGATCGCGACAATCGGCCGCTGAAACGCGTGGCCCAGAACCCCGCGGACAAGCAGCACCGACAGTGCCCCGCCGGCCATCCAGAAGGCCACGGCTGTGTAGAGCAGGTATTCAACGGCGACGGCACCGAACGCGTCGGCCGTCCCGATGCCGTGCTTCTTCAGCAGCCAGCCCTTCGACGGCTCGGCCAGAAACGGTCCGGTGAAGGTGAGTACCTCGATCGCCTCACCTGATAGTCGCACGCGCAACACGTCGTGGTAGCGAAGGGGGTTGGGCGCCAGGCTCCGCCAGAGTGCCAGCGCGCGGAGGGCGACGTGCGCGGAGTAGAGCGCCGACACCCACAAGAACGCCCAGCCGACGCGTTGCAGCATGCCAAGGACCGCGGCCGCGCCGATGCCCCACGCGAGGGCGACCAGCACCGTCCCGCCGGCGATCAGCAAGAGGAGGCGGGCGAGGCGTGTCATGGATGCGCGCACAGCCGGGCCCGGATCGAGACGCGGCGAGCGCCTTCGTACCACGGGCTGCTCGGTGATCGGTCGTCGCGGCGAACCACGGGGGAGCGTCAGCGAAGAAAGCCGAACGCGGAGATCGCGATGCCGGCTGCGGTACCGGCAAACGACAGCCGCCAGAACCACATCGTCCCCGTCAGCAGAGCGATTGAGCACAGGACGATGGCAACCTCGAGGCAGATTTCTGCGATATCGAAGAACGTCGCCCGGTGTGCCGTGGCTCGAGTCTCTGCGTCGAGGTGTTCGCTCGACTTGCGAATCTCGTCGGCCTGCTCCCGTTCTTCGGCGGCCTTCTTGTTCCATGTCTCGGCCAGCGCGTCGCCTTGCGAACCAATGAGCTTGGCAAGGGCGGCGTCGGTTGAGTACATGTGATAGCGGTTGTTCTTGGCCTGGTAGTACGCCCAGCTGTCCGTTGCTTCCGTTTGAACGACGACCTCTTCTGTGTGGAGTCGATGACCCATCAGCGTGACCACCGCCAGCAGCGCTGCGATGCTCGCCATCGTGACGCCGATAGTTCGCTGCGCCGCACTATGAGCCTTCTCACCGATCTCGACGAGCTCTTGATTTTCCATGTTAGTAAGAATACCTCTCTCCGGTCGCGCCAGGCCTCGGCGCGCAAGAGGGATCGTGACCCGAACCTCAAGCCCGGACAACTCACGATTTCAAGTATCCTTCTCCACTGCCCGATGTGTGCAGGCCAGGTGTGATGGTCCCGATCAAACTCCATACGTTTCTCTTCGACCAGTTGTGGAATCAGGGCGTCCGCCAGATCTTTGGCATCCCGGGCGACTTCGTCCTCAACCTGTACGAGGCGCTCGAAGACGATGGGCGCTTCGAATTGGTGCGCCTGAGCCACGAGCCAGCGGTGGGCTTTGCTGCCGACGGCTCGGCCCGCATTACGGGCGGCCTTGGCGTGTGCTGTGTCACGTACGGGGCCGGCGGCCTCAACATGATCAACGCCGTGGCGTGTGCCTACGCCGAGGAATCGCCGCTTGTGGTCATCTCCGGAGGGCCAGGCCGTCAGGAGCGGCGCGCCGCCGTGCACGTGCATCACGAGGTGAAGTCGTTCGAATCCCAGCTCAAGGTGTACGAAGAAGTCACCGAGTACTGCGCGATCCTGGACGATCCCCGGACCGCCGCGTCTCATATCCTCAAGGCCATCGAGGTGGCCACCAAACGCAAGCGCCCGGTGTATCTCGAGGTACCGCGGGACATGGTGTCTGCCGACATCTTCGTCACCTCCGACGTCGAGCACGTCGAGCTGAACGTCGACGAAGGAGCCGTGGAGGAAGCGGCCCAGGAAATCGTCGCGCGTCTCGCGTCGGCGACCAATCCGGTGCTCATCGTGGGCGTCGAGGTCCACCGCTTTCAACTGCGCCAACAGGTTGTCCGTCTGGCCGAGCGGCTCAACATTCCCGTCGCATCGTCGTTCCTGGGTCGCGGCGTCTTTCCGACGCTGCATCCGCAGTTTGTCGGCACGTATCTGGGCGTTGTCTCGCCGCAACCGCTGCGGGAGATCGTCGAGAAATCCGACTGCGTCCTGCTTCTGGGGGAGCTCGTGAGCGACACGAGCCTGGGCGTATCGGCCCACTGCCTGAGCGAGACGAACCTGATCATCGCGGTCGCGCGAGACGTGTTCAGCAAGCATCACCGCTACGAGAACACGCCGCTCGACCGGCTGGTCAGTCGACTCCTCCAATCGCCAACGCTGCCGATGAAACAGTACGGCGTGCGGCCGCTCTCGAGCCAGCTCTCCCCCGAGATCCTCGAGCCGATGGGAGACGACGAGCCGATCAAGGTTCGACACGTGATCGGCATCATCAACGAGTTTTTGGCGGATCATCTGAACATGCCGCTCGTGTCAGACACGGGCGACTGTTTGTTCGCGAGCGTGGACGTGCGCGCCACCGAGTTCATCGCACCCGCCTATTACGCGACGATGGGGTTCGCGATCCCGGCGGCGCTGGGCGTGCAGGTATCGAGCGGCCGGCGACCGCTCGTGCTCGTTGGCGACGGTGCGTTTCAGATGACGGGGTTGGAGGTGTCCCACGCTCGCGAGTACCGCTGCACTCCCATCATCGTGTTGTTCAACAACGGTCAATGGGGGATGCTGCAGGCGTTTTTTCCCGATGCCCGATACAACGAGACGGTGCCGTGGCCCTTTGCCCGGCTGGCGGAGCTCTTTGGCGGGCGAGGTTTCGACGTCCGGACGCCTGGGCAACTCCGCGAGGCCCTGGCGGTCGCGGCCCGCGAAGATCGGTTCACCCTGCTTGACGTGGCCCTGCAGAAGGGGGATCTGTCGCCCATTCTGCGCGGGTTTGTCGACGCGTTCAAGAAACAGGTTTCCGCGTCGTAGCGTCAACCGCAATCACGCGCGCTCAGCGCCCCTTCACCCAGCGTGTGCGAACGAGTACCCTAGTGCTTGGTCGACGAACCTGTGACACCAAAACATCAGGCATGTTAGGCTGTCGCAGCAAGGAGGTCAACGCCGAGATTCAAGGCGATCGACCCTGTCAGTGCCGATGAGATGCCGTGCACGTGCGTTTGCCCCGGCCCTTGCGCTTCTCGCCTGCGCTGGTGCCTGTTCCCGTACGCCGGTTCAGCAGACGGCATCAGGGGTCAGGCTGACCGGGCCGCTGATTCCCTCGCGGACCACCATGGTCACGGCCTGGGAGTTTCCGAAAAACCCGCTGACCGACCAGGGGCTGGACCACTCCCAGCTGTCGAACGAGATTCGCTGGGGCTTTCGGATCTTCACCAACACACCGGCTGAGGTCCCGCAGTTTGCCCCGAGCAAGATGTCCTGCAACAACTGCCACCTGAATGGCGGCCAGCGGGAAAAATCCCTCCCGCTCGTGGGCGTCACGGGTATGTTTCCCGAGTACAACCGCCGCGCGGGCCGCCTGTTCAGCCTCGGCGACCGCATCGTCGACTGCTTCCTACGAAGCGAGAACGCCACCGGAGCGAGTCTTGCCGCCGAAGACCTGCCGTCGCTGACGTCGAGAGAAGTCCTCGCCGTCTCAGCCTATCTCGCCTGGCTCTCACGCGGATCCGAAGTAGGTAAGAACCCGTGGTGGCGGGGACAGAACGCGGTCCCGTCGTCGAGCCTGATTCCGGTGGACACGCTGGATGCCCGCAAGGGTGAGGCGATCTTCATGGAGCGCTGCGTGTCGTGTCACGGCGAGGACGGCCAGGGCGTGGCCGTCGGCGACAGGAAACCCGGACCGTTGTGGGGGGCAGACTCGTGGAACGACGGCGCCGGTGCGGCTCGCGTCTATACCCTGGCCGGGATCATCCGGTACGCCATGCCCTATCTCGATCCCGGCGGTCTGACCGACGAGGACGCCCAGCAGCTGGCGACGTTCATTAATTCGAAGCCGCGCCCATCGTATCCGTTCAAGGATCGAGACTACCGCAGCGAAAAGCTGCCGGTCGACAGCGTGTACTACCTCCGGCGCGAACGCCCCGTTGACGCGGCAGGCGGTCCCTGACGCGCTACACGGTTGTCCGGTCAGATTCCGCAGGGCCCGGCGGAGCTGCCTCCGGCAGCGATCTCGAGGCGACACCAGACCCCTCAGCGAGCCCCGTTCGTCCTACAATGAATGCAGCTTGTCCAGCCATTCGACTTCCGACGTCCGAGGTGTGGCGGCCCGGTCTCTCTTCTGGGCGACCGTCTGGTTGGCGATCGTGCTCGTTGCCCTCAAGGCGTACTACCTGGGCGCGCTCGGCGCGCCGGCCTCGGGGACCCGTGCCGGTTACCTGACCTCGCTCGCGGCGATCTCGTACAACGACATGCTGTTCGCGCTCGCCGCCTGGTCGTCGGGCGGCGCCGCTCTTGTGCTGGCCGGAAAGCGACCAGTAGCGAGCCGCATCGTGTCGTTCGCGTTCATCTTCCTCTCAGCGTTCGCGTGCTTGTACGCCGTCGCGAACATCACGATGTTTGGCTTGTTCGGTGGTTTCCTGACGTACCCGCTCCTCGAGCTCGTGGGCGACGTCCGGATGCTTCGTTCATCGGTGGTGGCGCATCTGACTCCGCGCGTGGCGCTGGGGCTCGTCGGCCTTCCGCTCGCCTACGTGGGGCTTGTTTGGATCACGATGTGGCGAATGCCGCTCGCGAGAGCCTCCAGGTGGCGCCGAGCGGCGATCGCGGGCGCTTCGCTGGCCCTCGTGTGGATCATCAGTGGACAGTATGCATTCGGCCTCTCGTGGAGCACGCGGCAAGACCGGCGCATCGCCGAGAACGCGCACTGGGTGCTCCTGTCGTCCTGGTGGCGGACGATCCGCGGACCGGGGCCCGTGCGGCTGGTCGATCGATTTGCCCCGGCCGACCTCCTGGACTTCGAGCCAATCGGCCCGCAGTCGGCGCTGGCCCAGCCTCTGGTCCGCCCGGCCTCGATCCGAGGATGGGGCGTCAGCCCTCGGCCGCCTCAGCGACCGCCAAACGTCATTTTGCTCGTGCTCGAATCGGTAGCGGCTCGCTGGACGAGTCTGAACGGCGGCCTCTACCAGACGACGCCGATCCTGCAGGCCGAGGCGGCGCAAAGCCTTGTGTTTGACAATTTCTACGCGCACATCGGGAGAAGCTCCAATTCGCTGGCCGCGATGCTGCTATCCGCTTACCCGAAGTTCAGCTTTCGCGATCTGACCGAAGAATACCCGCGTCTGCCGGGAACGTCGTTGGCCGCGGCGCTTGGCGCCCGCGGGTATCGCACGGCGTTCGTGACGCCGAGCGACTTGAGCTGGGCCGGGTGGGACACCTTCCTCGAGGGCCGCGGATTCGGAGAGGTCCGCGACTTCCACCACCTGCCGTGCTCGGAGCCCGTGTCCTCGTGGGGCGTCGAGGATCGCTGCATGGTGGACGACATGCTCCACTGGATCGGCCAGGAGCCGACG
>JBGPJH010000086.1:0-11449 GCA_041485305.1 Vicinamibacteria bacterium
GGTCGAGTCCAGCGCGGTCACGATCGCCCCGGCCTTGCTGAGTCTGATCGACGATGCGCGTGTCGACCCGACAATTCGCGGCGTGGTCGCACTGCTGTGTGAGCATGCCAGGCTGCTCGCGCTGCGGCGGAGGAAGCCTTGTGGCACTTTCCGCCCGCTCACACGGCGGCGCAGCTTCGAGACCTCCTGGCCCGCCGCGAATTCGTCCGACACCACCCGGATGTCGCCGTGCGGCTGTTGGACCGCGCGGCTCAAGCGAGACCTGCGGGGCTCGAGCCGGCCCTTGTGGGCCTCGCACCGTTCCGATTCTGGTTCTGGAATCCCACGCTGGTCCGCGTCTCTCGCAAGGCGCGTTCGTTGCTCGCGCAATGACGACCACCGCTCGGCTCCCGACGGCCGATCCCGTCCTGGTCCTCAGAGGTTTCGCGAGCCTGCGGCGTCTGGCCGGTACGTACCCCGCCGGACACCCGATGATCACGCGGAAGGTCCGCGAGTTGGACGACACGATTCAGCATTATCTGCAGAGCAACCCCGCGCTTCGGATCGAGGTCATCCACGGCAAGGTGTTTCTCGATGGTGCCTCGTTCAACGGCGAGGACCCAGGGAATGTCCAGATCATTCACGATCTGTCGGATCTGGGAATCGACAGTATCCATGTCTATGCCGGCGTCGAAGCCGACGAGCTTCTGAGGGTCGCAGAGTTCCTCTGGCAGTACAAAGAGCGCCCGGACCTCGAACCGATAGCGGACCAACTCCTTCGGCGGGGGGTCCGCCATGTCAGCCTCGGAACCCTCGTGCCGCTCGACACGCGCTGGCGCTCACAGCAGTGGCCCAGCGCGCCGACCGGTCCCCTCGATCCGGCGTACGCCGAGTCGTTGCGGCTTGCCCACGACACGTTCGATGCCGTCGCCTCCGGTCAACCCCTCGAGCCGGTGACCGTCCGCGATCTCGTCAAGCTTCTCGTGTACGAGGTCGCTCGAAGCAACGCGGCGCTCGGCCAGATTCTCGCCGTCAAGCAGTACGAAAACCTCACGTACTGTCATTCGGTAAACGTCGCGATCCTCAGTCTGCTCATCGGCAGACAGCTCGCGCTCGACGAGGGCACGATCCGCGTCGTCGTCGAGGTGGCGCTGCTCCACGACATTGGGAAGACGCGGGTCCCATTGGGAGTCCTGAAAAAACCCGGCGCCCTCAACAAGCGCGAGCGCAAGTTGATGGAGGCACATACCGTGCTGGGCGCCGAGATTCTGGCCCAGGTCGAGGGACTGCAGCCTCTGGCGCCGACGGTGGCCCTCGAGCATCACCGGAGCGTCACCGGAGCTGGGTATCCCGACCTTGGTGAGGGCGTGGTGCCGCACAGCTTGAGCCAGATCGTGGCGGTGGCCGACGTCTACGAGGCGATCACCGGCGCTCGGTCGTACCAGGCGCCCATGCTGCCGGAACATGCGTGCCTCGTCCTCGCGCGGCTCGCCGGAGTGAAGCTGAACACCGCGCTCGTCAAGGCGTTTGTCAACGCGGTGACATTCTTCCCGCTGGGATCCGTGGTCCGGACCAGCCACAACGAGTTGGGCATCGTCATTCGGACGAACGCTGCCGATCCGCTGCACCCTCTCATTGCACTGGTGGACGGAGCCTTCGAGTCCTCGTGCCTCCAGATAGACACCAGCGCTCGAAGTACCTCAGGCGAATACGAGCGGCACATCGTGGAGACGATCGTGCCGCAGACACGAGAACTGGACGTCACCAAGTTTCTCGCTGCCGTCTAAGGAAATGTCCCTCCGGGCTGCCGGCGGATCGTACGATATCTTACGCATCACCTGAGTCGAGAGGAGGGCCATGCCGACCGGCGCACAGTTGCTCGTCCGTACGCTGAAAGACCATGGGGTAGACACCATCTTCGGTGTTCCCGGGATCCACAACCTCGCGATTTACGACGCGCTGGTGGACGAGCCGGCGCTTCGTGTCGTGACCACGCGCGACGAACGTGGCGCCGGCCACATGGCCGACGGCTACGCCCGTGCAAGCGGCCGACCCGGTGTGTGTCTGACGGTGCCGGGTCCCGGCGTGACCAACGTTCTCACGGCCATCGGCGAGGCCTACGCCGACTCCTCTCCTGTGCTCCTCCTCGCCAGCCAGCTTGCGAGCACCACGGTGACGCTGGACCGCGAAGATTTCCACCAGCTTCGTGACACGGAAACCGTGCTTCGGTCCGTCACCCAGTGGGGTGTCCGGCCGGCGCGCGCCGAGGAGATCGGTCGAGCCGTGGACGAAGCGTTCCGACGTTTTGCCACCCTCCGGCCTCGGCCGTGTTATCTGGACCTGCCCATGGATCTGCTCGGGGCGCAGGTGGACCTGGCCGTCGACGCGCCACAGTACCAGTCAAACCGGGTGGCACCGCAATCTGTCCCTGCGGCCGAAGTACGGCGCGCAGTCCAGATGCTGACCGACGCCAGTCGCCCGTTGCTAATGCTCGGTGGTGGCGCATGCAAGGCCGCCCAGCCAGTGCGCGCGCTAGCCGAACAGCTTGCAATTCCCGTCGTGATGACGAGCTCCGGCAAAGGCGTCGTGCCGGAGGACCATCCGCTCTCGCTGGGCGATGGCTGGATGGTGCACCAAATCGGGCGGGAAGCTCTGGAACGAGCCGACGTTATCCTCGCGATCGGAGTGCGCTTCGGCCCCCTCACGACGAGCTGGTGGACTCGCCAGATCGGCGGCCAGGTTATTCACGTCGACATCGATCCGGCTGAAATTGGAAAACACACGCCGGCGGCGATCGGGATCGTGAGTGACGCCGGGCCGGTGGTCGAAGCCCTCATCGCCCAGCTTCGCGATCAAAGCCCGGTGGCCCGGGTTCCGTGGCTCGATGTCGTCGCCGTTCGCGAGCGGCGGCGCGCGGCCCTCCGCGAACGCGCGCCCGACGCCGTGGCGACCCTCGAGGGGTTGCGTCGGGTGCTTCCAGACGAAGCGTTGGTGTTCAACGACATCAACGGGATCGCCTGTTGGGGCGCCGGCGCGTTTGTGTGCCGTCAGCCTCGCACGTTCCATTACCCGATTGGCTTTGGCTGCCTCGGGTTTGCGCTACCGGCCGCCATCGGCGCCAAGCTGGCACGACCCGATGCGCCGGTGCTGGCGCTCTGTGGAGACGGTGGGTTCCTCTTCAGCGGTCATGAGCTGGCCACTGCCGTGCAGCAGCGCGTGCCGGTTGTCGTAGTCGTGTTCAACGACCACGCCTACGGCACGATCAAGTCGGACCAGGACCACCGCTATCCGTCCCGTGCCCTCGGCGGCGACCTGCGCAGCCCGGACTTCGTCCGTTATGCCGAAGCATTTGGCGCGAGGGGCTGCCGTGTCGACTCCGTGCAGAGCGTTCCCGAGGCCGTGGCCATGGCACTGGAACATGATCAGCCAACCCTGATCGAAGCACCCTGCCCGCAGGTGCTCCCGCCCTGGATTGAAGCCTAGAGTGGTCTAGCGGCCCGACGGCAAGCGTTCGAGAAACTGGCGGACGACCTTTCTGACGTCCTCATGATCGATGTCGACCGCGGCGTTCAGGGCTCGCATGTCGCGATCGGAGATGCCGCCCGCCAGCCTCGCAAGAGCGCGGCCGACCGAGGGTTGTCGCAGCAAGGTTGCCGTCCGGACGAGGGGGACGGCATCGTAGGGCGGGAAATAGTGTCGATTGTCGTCGAGCGCCGTCAAGTCGAAGGCCTGGATCAACGCGCTCGTCGCGTCGCCCGCGATGACATCCACCTGTCCATCCGCAAGGGCCCGGTAGATCAGCGAAACGTCCATCCCGCGAGGCTGCGAGCCGAACTGCAAGCCGTACGTCCGGACGAGGCCCGGATAACCGTCGTCGCGCTGGAGAAACTCGTAGCCGAACCCCGGCGTCCAGCGCCGCGCCACCGATCGCAGGTCGTCAATCGTACGGAGGCCGAGTGTGCGCGCATCCTTGGCGCGGACGAGGATGGCGAAGGTGTTGTTGAAGCCGAGCGGGCTCAGAACGCTCACGCTCCCGCGCGCGTACAGCTCGCGCGCGCGCCGGAAAGCCTGGTCGGAATCGTGCGGCACCTCTTGGTGAAAGACCGCGGTGACGGCCGTGCCGGTGTACTCGACGTACACGTCGAGGTCGCCGGTGCGGAGGCCGCGGTCGCAGACAAACGTCCCCCCAAGATTCAACTTCCGAACGACTGGCAGGTGCGTTTCGGCCTCGATGACCTGCGCTACGAGCTCGCCCAAGATGACTTGTTCGGTGAAGTTCTTGGAGCCGACGACAACCGTGGCGTCGCCGGTCCGCGCGTACGCCGCACCGGACAACGCGACGACCACCAGTAATGACACGGCGGCCGCTGGCGCGGCGATGGCGGTCGTGACACGCGCAGGCGCTATTCGGTGTTCCAGCCACGCGAGCAGACCATCCGCCGCGAGCGCAAGCGCGGCGGCCGGGACGGCGCCTGCCAGGATTGTGGTCGTATCGACCATCGCCAGGCCACGGAAGATGTATTCCCCCAGACCTCCGGCGCCAATCGCCGCTGCGATGGTAGCCGTGCCGACCCCGATGACCGTCGCGACGCGAATGCCAGCGACCATGGACGGCAAAGCGAGGGGAAACTCGACCAGGAACAGCAGCTGACGTCTGGTCATCCCCATCGCGATGCCGGCCTCGACGACGGCTGGGTCGACACTCTGAATGCCGGTGACCGTCGTTCGCACGATCGGAAGCAGCGCGTAGATCGAGAGGGCGACCAGGGCGGTACGCGGTCCGATGCCGCCGATGAACGGCAGGGGCAGGAGAAATCCGAGCAACGCCAGGCTTGGTACTGTCTGCGCGACGTTGGCGAGCAGCAGGATCGTGCGACCGAGGCGCGGGCGCCTGGCTGCCAGCACCCCAGAGGGAATGCCGAGCGCGACCGCGACGCTGGTCGAGACGAGGACGAGCACCACGTGCTGCTCGAGCAGTACCAGCAGCTCAGCCCGGCGCGACAGCCAGAATTGGAGGAGCGACATTACGCAGTCCGATCGGGCGTCGGGGTAGGCGGCACGGCGTCGATGAAGGCGCGAACGCGAGGATCGCTCGAGTCCGCCACGATGGCCGGCGTATCGCAGATCACGAGTTGAGCCGCATCGATCACGGCCAGGCGCTGGCCGAGTATGCAGGCCTCGGCCATGTCATGGGTCACAATGATGACCGTGGTGTGGAGCTGGGCCTGGATGCGCGCAAACTCCCGCCGCACCTCCGCGCGCGTCACGGGATCGAGCGCCCCGAAGGGCTCGTCCATCAACAGGATCGGCGGGTCGACGGCGAGCGCTCGCGCCACCCCGACGCGCTGCCGCTGTCCACCCGACAACTCGTGCGGGCGGCGGGCGGCGTAGGTCTGAGGCGGAAGACCCACGAGCTCCAGCAGCTGATGCGCGCGGGTCCGTGCGCGCTCGGCCGGCCAACGTTCCAGGCGCGGCACAATCGTGATGTTTTCCTCGACCGTCATGTGCGGAAACAGGCCCACATCCTGGATGACGTAGCCAATGCGACGGCGCAGCTGAATGGCGTCCCATTCCCGGGTGTCGCGTCCCTCGACGATCACGGTGCCCGAGGTGGGCAGGAGCAGCCGGTTGACGAGCTTGAGGACCGTGGTTTTCCCGGCACCGCTTCGGCCCACGATGGCCAGCACCTCGCCCGACTGGACGGAGAGGGTCAAGCGGTCCAGCACCGCCGCGCGACCGGGACGTCGAAAACCGACCTCCTCGAACCGGACGAGCATGACTACACGGCTTCGGCCAGCATCACCGCAAACCGGTCGCCGTCGTCGATCCATTGCGACACGGGGGCAAATCCGGCCCGTTCGAGCATGAGGGCGAGAGCAGCCGACTCGTATTTGTACGAGCTCTCGGTCCAGATCGATTCACCTTCCTCGAGCACGAACTCGAGTTCGGCCGCCTCCACGCACACCGCGTGGCGTCGCAGGCTGACGAGGTGCATTTCGACTCGAGACTCTGCGGCGTTCCACGGCGCGCGGTGAGCGAACGACTCGAGGTCGAAATTGCCGCCGAGTTCGCGATTGATCCGCACGAGGAGGTTACGGTTGAAGGCCGCGGTCACGCCGAGCGGATCGTCATACGCCAGTTGCAGCAACGGTTCCGGCTTCACAAGATCGGCGCCGAGGAGGAACAGGTCGCCCGGGCTCAGGGCGGCTCGAATCTCGCGCAAGAATTCCTCGGCGCCAGGGGGATCGAAGTTCCCGATGTTCGATCCGAGAAACAACGCGAGTGTCCGGCCGGGCGCCGTTCGAGCGGCACCGATTTGCGCCAGGCCGATTTCGTATGGCATTTCGTGCGTGACAACGCGAACATCCTGGAGTCCGTTCAAGGCGCGCGTCGACCCGGCCAGCGCCGTCGGCGAGACATCGATCAGATGCAGATCGAGCGTGCCGGCGCACGGGCGGCGGCAGCCGACCAGAGTCGCGAGCTTCTCGCCGTTTCCGCATCCCAGCTCGACGATTCGCATCAGCGGGTCGGCCGCGGCGAAAATCTCACGCCCATGGGCGGCCAATAACCGAGTCTCCGCCCTCGTGATCGGATACCAGGGCAGCCGACAGATCGCTTCAAACAAGCACGATCCGAGCGCGTCGTATAGATAACGCGACGGCAGTTGCCGGGGATCTTGTGACAGGTAGTATCGGACGTCGAGGGCAAACCTCGTGTGTCGGCCACCGCCAACTGGCGGGCGACGCGATGGGCTTAGGCGGAGCGCCATTGGCCGTTCCTCCCGCTTGTCGCGCATCGGAACTTCGCGTACACGTACGGATAGCACGCGCGAAACCAGTTGCGGAACGTCGGCCGCAGAAGCTCGCGCGCGGTGGCCGGCGAAGCGCCTTTCATCACAACGTGTGCGCCGTCGAAGAAATCGGCCGAGTATTCCGGGTACGCCGCCATTGGACTGAATCCGGGAAACGGGCCGAAGATCGTGCTCGTCCACTCCCAGCCGTTGCCGACCAGGTCTTCGACGCCCCATGCGCTCTGGCCTGCGGGATGCCGCCCGGCGGGCTGCGGATCCCAGCTCGCGAAATCGAACACGCCGTGCGTGGCGGTCGGGCGGGCGTCGCCCCACGGGTGCGGCCGCTCCGCGCCATCTGGCGTCCCGAATGCTGCCCGCTGGAATTCCGCCTCGGTCGGCAGGCGCGCGCCGCGCCAGCCTGCGTAGGCACTGGCTTCCATCTGGCTGACGTACGCGGGCCACGCGAGGGGTAACGGAACCAGACCGAACATACCCCGCCAGAACCACACGCCATCGTGCCGCTCCCAGAAGAGCGGGTGACGGATCTGGTTCTCGTGGAGCCACCGCCAGCCCTCTGGCTGCCACCAACGGTGGTTTTCGTAGCCGCCCGCTTCGATGAACTCGAGAAAGCTGGCGTTGGTCACGCTGTGGCGGTCGATGGCGAATCCGTCGACGTGGACGCGGTACGAGGGGCGCTCGTTGTCCCACGCGAAGGGGACCCGGGAGCGATCGACGCCGAGCGTCACGTGGCCGGGCGCCACGTCAACCAGTTCCCTCGTCGGTTCATCGTCAGCGACGAATGGAGTGTAGTCGGAGGGCTGGCGTTTCTGAGCGAATGGCAGCCGATGCCACATGTACAACAACGTTTCCTGGTGCATGGCCTCGTGCTCGAGGATGCTGAACACGGCCTCGGCGCGATCGAGAAGCGGATGCCCCGGGCGGTCGAGGTCCGCGTTCGCGAGCGCGTCGAGCACCTGCCGATCGGCTTCGGCGGCAAATTGTTGTACGAGCGCGCGCGCCGGCCACGGCGACGAGTTTGGTCCACCATTGTGCGGGGCCGGCTCGGAGGGATCGATCCCGCGTGCGAAGAGGCTCTCGAGGGCCCGATCGATGCTCGGGGCTCCGAGCGCCTTCTTCACGATGGTATTGAAGCTGAACGCCGGAAGATGCCCTTCGTAGAAGACGATCGGGTGGCGCAGCGCGATCGGCTGGGCGTAATACGCGTCCTCCGTCAGAAGGTCGAAGAGGGCCCGCGAGCGGTCTCGATTTCGACGATACCAGGCAACAAGGGCAGCGCGGTCGAACGCGATGTGTTCAGTGCTCCGGATGGCCATGGTCTCCTCGGGCCCCGTCAGCCGACGAATCCGTCTGGCTCGCGATGCACCCACTGCGCGCCGGGTTCGTTTTGACCTTCGCAATCGGCCGCGCCGATCATACCTTGGGAGGTGATGGACCCCGGTAGTGGTCGAGAAGCGACTCGCCACTGGGTCGCCTCGCGCCAAAAACTGAAGGGCAAACAGGCGATTTTCGGGTAGACTGCTGGGCATCGCACACAGCGCAAAGGAGTCTTCAGATGGGCCGACGATTTCTCGCTTCAGTAGGCGCGCTCGCGGTGGCTATGCTGTTCGTGTGGCTGGTACCGGCTAGAGTGATGGGCCAGGCTCCGGCGGCGGCGACGAAAACGAAGGCGTGGACGCCATCTCGGACAGCCGACGGTCAGCCCGACTTGCAGGGAGTTTGGGCCAACAATGTCGCGACGCCCTTGCAACGACCGAAGTCTCTGGAAGGGAGGCCGTCTCTGTCGGACCAGGAGCTGGTGGCTCTGAAGTCCGCAGCGGCCGAGCTCTTCGACGGTGGCGGCGATGCGGCCTTTGGAGATAGCGTATTCGAGGCGGCGCTGGCTAAGGCCAAATCCTTCACATCCAGAGACGGCAAGACCGGGGACTACAATCATTTCTGGCTCGTCGACAGAGATTTCGACCGCCGCACGTCGCTGATTACCGATCCTCTCGACGGGAGAATTCCCGCGCTCACACCCGAAGGCGAGGCCAAAGCCGCGGCGAGGAGAAGAAACGGGCCGACCGGCGCCGAGGGCGTCATCGGCGCCGGCCGGGCTGACTCGTGGGAGGATCGCGGCCTGGGGGAGCGTTGCATCACCTTTGGCGCGCCTCGGATCGGAGCGGGCTACAACAGCTACATCCAGTTCTTTCAGAGTCGCGATTACGTCGCGATTGTCATGGAAACCATTCACGACGCCCGGATCATTCCTTTGGACGGGCGCGCACACGTCGCGTCGAACGTCCGTCAATGGCTTGGAGACTCGCGAGGCCATTTTGACGGCAACACGCTGGTTGTCGACACCACCAATTACTCCCCGAAGAGTGGGTTGATGAATGCGACCGAAAAACTGCACGTGATCGAACGATTCACGCGTGTCAGCCCGACGACCCTCAACTACGAAATCACCTTCGACGATCCGGCGACCTGGACCAAACCCTGGACGCTGATGATTCCCCTCAAGCAGACCCAGGAGAACATCTACGAGTACGCTTGCCACGAGGGGAACAGCGGCCTGGAAGGAATCCTGGCCGGGGCGCGCGCCGAAGAGAAGAGAGCAGCTGAGGCAGCGAGGAAGAGCTCGAGGTAGGGGCAAGCCGTTCGCCCGGAGCGCGCGGCTAACCGCAACCCTCGCGCCGCGGCCGCGGGTCGTTCCGTCGCTGTCGCCCTCGCGTCGAACAATCGGGGACGTTCTCAGCACCCGCCGGTCGAGATTCATGTCCGTTGGAGGAACCAGGCCATGACGAACACTCGCACGTTGGTGGACCGTCTTTCCAAGGTTTCGTCTCGTCGCGACCTGATGCGGCTGTCGCTGCTGACGGTCGGCTTTGCGGCGACGGCGGGCCGCGGGGTTCCGGCCGCCTGGTTCGAGGACGGGGAGGTGGTCGTGCCCTTCACCGACGTGCCAGCCACCTTCACCACCAAGCGCACAGACCGGCCAGAGGTGCATCCTGGGCAGAACGTCACCAACCAGGACTTGCGCAAGCTCGAATCTTGGATCACGCCGATGGCGGAGTACTTTACCGTCCTTCATTACAACATCCCGCCCATAGACCCCACCGCTTACCGTCTGACGGTGGGCGGCATGGTGGCCAGGCCGATCGCGTTGACGTTGGAGCAACTCAAACGGCGGCCCAAAGTGACGCGGACGGTAGCGTTCGAGTGCGGCGGCAACTCGCGAGGTCGGTTTCACGGCATGGTCGGCAACGCCACCTGGGCGGGTGCCGAGCTCCGCTCCTTGCTCGATGAAGCGAAGCCGACCGCCGGTGCGCGCGAGACATATTTTTGGGGCGCTGATACCGGCAAAGAAAGCATACGCAACGCCGAGTATGAACAGAACTTCGCCCGCTCGCTGCCACTCGACGAGGCGTTGCGTGGTGACGCGATCCTGGCCTACGAGGTAAACGGCCAGCCACTGCCGGTGGCTCACGGGTTCCCCGTGCGCGTCGTGGTGCCGGGGTACTACGGCGTCTGCAACGTGAAGTTCCTGGACCGGATCGAGCTCGCCGCGGAGCGGCTGATGACCCGCTTCATGGCGCGCGACTACGTGACGCTCGTCGGGCGCGAGGTGAACGGGCGCACGGAGTGGATCGAGAAGAGCGTTACGACGATGCGGGTGAAGTCGGCGATTGCCCGGGTTACGCAGCGGGGGGCGCGGTCCCGGCTGTTCGGCGTGGCCTGGACGGACGGGACCCCGCTCAAGAGTGTCGAGGTCCGGGTGGACGGCGGCACCTGGCAGCCGGCCAAGATCGATAGGCAGGACAACCCGCACGCCTGGGCGTTCTGGTCGTGCGAGACGACGGGGCTCGCTGCCGGCGAGCACACACTCGTGTCGCGTGCCACGGACCAAAAAGGGCGAACGCAGCCGGACAACCTCGATACGAAGAAGACCATCTGGGAAAACAACGAGCTCTTTTCGCGAAAGGTGATGGCGTCATGACGAAGTCGCGACTTTGCGATCGATTACGATGATCTCTCCCTGAGCGCCGGGGCCCAGCCGCGCCGCGGCAACTCGACACCGTGAATCGGTCCTTCCTTTAAACAACTCACGCATGCGACAGCTCACGAAATACAGCAGGGCTGTGACCAATCGAAGGCGGCACTCGCGTCTGTCGCATGGACGAGGGCCCCGAGCGCTGGTGATGGTCATTCCGCTCGCGATCCTGACCATGACGCCGCGCGCGTATGCCCAGGCGCCGGTCGCGGCTGCCGCAAGACTCGAACTGTGGGGAGGCGTCAGCGCAGTTCTGAGCGGCCCGTCTGGGGATCTGGTGTCGTCGTATTCGCCGCCATTACTTTTCGATGGCGAATTCACAAGCACGGGGACCCAGACGATGAAGCTCAATCGTCAGCCCGCTGCCGGAATCGAGGGCGGCGCGAACGTGTTCCTCTCTCGTCACGCGGGAATCCAATTGCTCGTAGATCGGACGTCGATCCATCTGTCCGGCGGCAACGGTCCGTATGACCTTACCTTGCGGTACGTCAGCCGGCAGCCGCCCAATGACCAGGCACAAGTGATTGACGTCCGCCAATCCACTCCTTGGCCCGACACGACGGGGGCTGTCACTCAATGGACCGCCGGTATCAACGGGATCGTGCGAATGGAGCTCGTGGACCGCGTGA
>JBGPJH010000087.1:0-11442 GCA_041485305.1 Vicinamibacteria bacterium
AACGGCCGCGCCAGCGAGCGGCGGCCGCCGTACTTGAGCGCGTGGACAATCGATCGCAAAGCACCGTCGTAGACACCGATGGCTCGCGCCCGTGTGATGACCCGCGGCAGGCGCCGGCACCGAGGGCAGCGCGCCAGAGGAACGCTGGCCAACCGCCAGGTCGGCAGAGCGTCGCCGCAAACGTCGCACACGGGGGGCGTAACGGGAACGATGGAACTCCAGCACGCCGAGCAGACGGCGCCCTGGGTCGGGTGCTCGAGCGCGTGACGACAGACCGCGCACTGAGGAGCGAAGAGGATAGCCAGCGCCGCGTCGATGACGAGCTGAAGGGGACGGGAAGCCGCGTTGACACGCATGGCCAGCGATCATGCCGATGCGCGGAGGGCGGCTGCCGGCGTCAGCCTACTTCGATACGCTCGGCGTTCCCCCAGAGCCGCTCGAGACCATAGAAGACGCGGGTCTCCAGCGCGAACACGTGAACGACGAAGTCGAAGTAGTCGATCAGAATCCATTCGGAGCGGTCATAGCCCTCAACGTGCGCGGGTTTCACGCCGTAGGTCGCCAGCGCTTCCATGACGCCATCGGCGATGGCCCGGACCTGTCGCGGATTCGTTCCTGAGCCGATCACAAAGTAGTCGGTGAAGCCCGCGGTCTTCCGCAAGTCGAGGACCACCAAATCGTCGGCCTTCTTGTCTTCGGCCGCATGGAATGCAACCGCGACCTGCGTGGGAGGCCCTGTCGCTTTCTGGCGTTTTTCAGCTTTGGCCATGCAATCTGTCTGCCGCCGGAGAAGTGGGCCGACTATCTTGGCCCCCGTCATGAAATGTTGCGAGGTAAAGTCCGTGCTGCTCAATATGTTGTTCCACGCCTCGAACGACCAGACCCGTAATGCGATGCCCCTCTGCCCGCCGCCGTCGGACCGCCGTAGATGAAACATCGGCGGTGAGTGCGTCGATCAAGATAATCGACGGGTCGCTCGGCGGGAAACCTTCCGTCGCGGCTGCGACTCGGACCATTCGCGACGCGAGCGCTGGGAGCCGACCAGGCAGGTCGTCGATTTGGTACCCTGGCCTCGACACGACAGCAAAGTGTGCGCCTCCGAGAAGCTCCGGATAGTCCTTCCAGGCTCCAATGTCCACGAACGCATCGGCGCCCAGCACGAAGAAGAGCTCCGTCGGCGTATATCCGAACTCGTGAAGGCTCCAAAGGGTCGTTGATGTGTATGACGGCGCGCCGCGTTGCAGCTCGAGATCGCAAGCGCACCACCCGGGCCTGCCGACAACGGCCAGGGCGACCATCGCGAACCGATGGAAAGCGGACGCGAAGGGCTGTAGACGATGGGGCGGTGCGTTGGCAGGAACCACGAGCAGGCGGGTTAAGCCCAGTGCCTGCTGAGCGGCGATGCCGAGATCCAGGTGCCCATGATGTATGGGATCGAAGGTTCCGCCGAGGATGCCGATCCGTCGACTGGCGCCCATCGTTAGAGCTTGCCGGAGCCCGTGCCGGCTCGTGTGGGCGCGCGCCCTGGATCGGCTCGGTCTTCTCTCTGGCCACCCAGCGCCTGTTGTCGCGACGAAGGTTCCCTCATGTGGTGCGACGCGGAGGCGCCATCGACCGTCAACGCATGGACGGCTCCCTGGAGCGGCTCGGCATCCGCGGCTGGCGACGTCCGCGCCGCTGCGAGCTGCCGCCACAGGGCTTCGAGCAGCGTTGGTATACCCTCGCCGGTGACGCCCGAGATGCGGAAAAACGGCAAACCCAGTTCGGCCGCGCGCTGAGCCAGCGCCTGCACCCGGCTCTCATCGTCGAGAGCGTCGATCTTGTTGGCCGCGACGAGCTGTCGTTTTGCGGCCAGCGTCGGTTGGAACAGCTCGAGCTCGCGGCGCAAGGTGTTCAAATCATCAACCGCAACCCGCCCGGTCGCGCTCGAGACATCGACCACGTGCACCAGGACTGCCGTGCGCTCGAGATGACGAAGGAACCGATGGCCGAGTCCCAGACCGCGGTGCGCGCCCTCAATCAACCCCGGTACGTCGGCGACGACGAAGCTGCGGTCGCCCGCCAGGCTCACAACTCCAAGGTTCGGCGTCAACGTCGTGAAGGGATAGTCCGCGATTTTTGGACGGGCGGCGGAAATGCGCGCGATGAGGGTTGATTTTCCGGCGTTCGGGAACCCGACCAGCCCCACATCGGCGAGAAGCTTCAGCTCGAAGCGGAGGAATTTCTCTTCCCCAGCCTCGCCCGGTTGCACCTTTCGCGGAGCGCGATTGGTCGAAGTGGCAAACCGTGCATTGCCAAGGCCGCCGCGGCCGCCCTTCGCGACCAGAACGCGCTGCCCTTCCTGCGAGAGGTCGGCAATCAAGCGCTGCGGCTCGGTCGGATCTTCTGGTTTCTCGTAGACCAGCGTTCCGATCGGAACAGCCAGCTCCAGGTTTTCGCCGTGCTGACCCGTGCGGTTCGACCCCTGACCGTGTCCGCCGCGTGCCGCCGTGAACTCCGGATGGAAGCGGTAACTAATGAGGGTGTTGATGTGTGGGCTGGCGAAGGCGTATACGGAGCCGCCGTGGCCGCCGTCGCCACCGCTCGGTCCGCCGCGGGGGACCCGTTTCTCGCGCCGGAACGCCAGGCACCCGCGGCCGCCGGCTCCTGCCGTGACTTGAATGTCGACTTCGTCGACGAACATCTACTCCGATGGCACAACGCTGATGACGCGCCCCTGTGCGCCGTGATCTTCGAACCTCACCCGCCCGGCGATCTTCGCGAAGATCGTGTCGTCCTTGCCGAGTCCAGCGTTCAGACCCGGGCGGAACCGCCGGCCGCGCTGTCGGACGATGATGGTGCCCCCGCTGACCAGATTCCCGTCGTGCGCCTTTACGCCCAGCCGCTGCGAATTCGAGTCGCGCCCGTTTCTGGAACTGCCTTGACCTTTCTTATGAGCCATAAGGGCACCTAAAGGAGAATTTCCTTGATACGCACGCGCGTGTATGTGGCGCGATGACCTTTGGTCCGGCGCATGCCTTTGCGGCGCTTTTTCTTGAAGACCCGAATCTTCGGGCCGCGCGTTTCAGCTTCGACCACAGCGACGACCCGCGCGTTGGCGACAAACGGCGCCCCCGCGACAATCTCACCGCCGTCGTTTTCCACGAGGAGCACCCGGTCGAGTGTCAGCTCCGCCCCGGGCTGGCCGGCGGTCCCGTCAACGAGCGCGACACCGCCTGGCGTCACTCGCACCTGTCGGCCTCTGGCTTGCACAATCGCGTACATGATCCCTGCCTGTCCAAAACCACCACTGTACAACCGACATTACCAATTTGTAAATGGTTACAAGTGAAGGGTCGCTGAGGGCGCGCCTACTTCAGCAGGGCCCTTGTGCCGCGAATTTTCTGGGTGCTCAGGGCGCTGAGGAAGTTTGGAACGAGCCGGTCCATCAGCTCGAAATAGGACGATAGCGCCGGTGTGCTCTGCTGGGCATTGTAGAGCACCTCTTCCCGGTAGCTTTCCGAGTACATCGTTGCACCGGTGCGTCCATCGATGAAGATGAACTTTGGACGCAGAATGAAGCCGGTGCGTTCCATGTACGTGCGGACTGGCACGACGCGGCGGCGACCAACCGAGTCGAACTGCTCCACATCGCGCGAGACGAACCCCGACCGCGAATGCGGCACAAACAGCACGGTGCCGGTGACGATGAGCGGATTCTGATACTCCTCCCCAATCTGCTTCCAGTAGGCCGTGTTGGCAAACAGACGCTCGTAGGGTTCGAGATCCTTTTCGTCCTTGATGCGCTGCGGAAGCGCCAGCGCGGTGCGATCCCCGGCTGCGGGCGGACGGGTTGCAGGACCGAGGGTGTCGCGCCCGGCGGGCGATTCGACGACGGGCCCTGCTGGCGTCTTGGTTTGATCTTGTGCCACCTCCGCCAGTGACAGCACGTCGGCATCGATGACGCGAAGAGACGATTTCGTGCGGAGCTGACTGCGTAGCAACCGCACCGTTTCCTGGTTCGTATCGACGTCCTCGGTCCCGCCCGCGACGAAGCCGGCGATCAGCACACGTTGAAAAGCCGAGATGTCCAGCTTCGGCTGGATCGGCGTTTCGATCGGGATCTCGAACGACGTCGGCCCGCACGCGAGCATGGCCGAGGCCGCCGAGGCCGCAACCGTCGCGAGGAGGACGCTACGGCTTTTCCCTGGTCGCGGCACTAGCTCGGTCATTGATTTCCTTGAACAGATCGTAGTTCTGCCGAATCTGTGTGTTCTTCGGTTCCAGCTCGAGGGCTTTCTCGTACGCCTTGCGCGCCTTGTCGAGCTGCCCCTCGTGCTCGTACGCGACCCCGAGGTCGTTGTACGCAGCGGCGTAGGCTGGATCGATCTCGATGGCCCGCTCCCAGCGGTAGATGGCCTCGCGCCAGAGACCACGCTGCGCGACTTCGATTCCGAAGGCCACTTGAGCCGTTGCCTCGCCGCGCGCGTCCGCCTGCAGGAGCGCGGTCGAGGCGGCCAAGATCCACGCAAGACAGACTGCGAGGCTCAGTTTCATGGATCGGTCGAACTCACTATAGCGACTCGGATTCGCCCCTTGCAAGGCATTTGCAAGTGCCTCAGGCGCCACCAAAGAGCAAGGCACATGCCACGACGGAACCAGCAGAACCAGCCGTTTTCCCTTTGACGCTCGGTGTTTCGCCCTCAATCGTCGTCGTGACTGTCCTGTCGGATCGAGCACGGGTACGGCCCATAGTACAATCGACGGTAGGTCGGGCTCCGCATCGAAACGGCGGGCATGGCCTCGTTCTGTCGATGGGCTTGCGCTGCCGGGAACGAGGTGCCGATGTCCGCCCTGTGCGACCTGGTTGCGCTGTCGCTCCTGCCGGTCTGGCGGTGGCGCGTGGTCTACGAGCAGCTCCGCGCCGGTCAGCCGCCGATCACCATCCTGCTTCAGCACTGCGGCGAGGAGCCGCGCGCCAACAGGCGCGGGCGCTCCTTTCGGTTGGACGCCAGAGGGCTGCGATCCCAGGCCGAAGCTGCCCTGGTGCGGGCCGCGCGTCTGATGATTGACGCAATTGCCGTCACCGATCCGGCATACCCGGCGGCACTGGCCGCGATTGACGATCCTCCCCCGGTGCTGTGGCTGCGCGGGCAGCGGGCGGCACTAGACGTGCCGGCGGTCGCGATTGTCGGCTCTCGCGCCGGCTCGGTCTACGCGTTGACCGTCGCCGAGCACCTGGCCGCGGACCTGTCGGGACAAGGAGTGACCATCGTCAGCGGGCTTGCTCGCGGCGTGGACTCAGCCGCGCATCGCGGCGCGCTGTCTGTGGGCGGCTCGACGATTGCGGTGCTCGGATGCGGCGTCGACGTCGTGTACCCTCGAGAGCACGGCGCGCTGGCAGCCGAGATCGCCCGGCAGGGCGCGCTTGTGAGCGAGTTGATTCCGGGGACGCCGCCGTACCCGCGGTTCTTTCCCCAGCGAAACCGGATCATCAGCGGGCTGTCGCGCGCTGTCGTCGTGGTCGAGGCGGGGGAGAAAAGCGGCTCCCTGATTACCGCACGCTGCGCGCTCGAGCAAGGGCGAGACGTGCTGGCAGTGCCCGGCAGCATTCTGAACGCCCGGAATCGCGGCGGGCACGCCCTGCTGCGCGACGGGGCAAAGATTGTCCAGTCTGCGGACGATATTCTTGAGGAGCTCGGGGCAGATGTGCGGGTCGGAGGAACGCTGTCGAGACTGCCAGCGCCTTCCAACGACGCCGCTCAGGCCGGAGCTCCGCTCTCCAGCCGCCAGGTTCTGGCGTGCCTCGCACCCGGCGAGCCCAGCGACCTGGACGTCCTCGCCGAGCGATCGGGGCTCGCGCCGCCCCAGCTGCTGCCGTGCCTTCTCGAGCTCGAAATCCGCGGGCTCGTGCGGCGTGCCGGCGGCGGCAGATTCGTGCGGGTTGACAGATCGTGCTAGGTTCTAGGTTCGGTATAGGTAAAGGAAGCTCATGCTCAAAGCGCTCGTCGTGGTCGAATCGCCAGCGAAGGCGAAGACCATCAACAAATATCTTGGCCGCGACTACAAGGTGGTCGCGTCGATGGGACATATCCGCGATCTGCCGAAGAGCAAGCTCGGCGTCGACGTCGACCACGACTTCGCGGAGCAGTACGAATCCCTCGTGTCGCGCAAGAAGGTCATCAAGGAGCTGAAGGACGCGGCGAAGGAAGCGACGGACATCTACGTGGCCACAGACCCCGACCGCGAAGGCGAGGCCATCGGGTGGCACCTCGCGCAGGAGCTGGGCGGCAAGAAGCGCAAGATCCAGCGCCTGATGTTCAACGAGATTACGAAGAACGCCGTCCAGGAGGCGCTCAAGCACCCGACGGTGATCGACGAGCGCATGGTCGATGCACAACGTGCGCGACGGGTCCTCGACCGGCTTGTCGGCTACAAGATCAGCCCGCTCCTGTGGGACAAGGTGCGGCGCGGCTTGAGTGCGGGGCGAGTGCAGTCGGTCGCGCTCAAGCTCGTGTGCGATCGCGAACAGGAGATCGGGAAATTCGTTCCGGAAGAATACTGGAACCTCTTCGCGCGGCTGGCGGGACTCCAGCCTCCGGAATTCGAGGCCAAGCTGTTCAAGAAGAGCGGCGACGCCATCCGCGTGGTCAACGAGGCTCAGTCGACCGCGATTCTGGCCGAGCTCCAGCACGCGTCGTGGACCGTCTCGTCGGTCACGACCCGGGACCGCAAGCGCTACGCTCCGCCGCCCTTCATCACGAGCAAGCTGCAGCAGACCGCACGATTCCCGGTCAAGAAGACGATGCTCCTCGCGCAGCAGCTCTATGAAGGCATGGAGCTGCCGGGCCTTGTGGTCGACGGACCACTCGGCCTGATTACCTACATGCGCACCGATTCGGTCCGGGTATCGGACGAGGCGTTGGGCGCCGTTCGCGATCACATCAGCGCCGCCTTCGGCAGCGAGTACCTGCCCGACAAGCCCACCTACTTCAAGTCGAAGAGCGATGCGCAGGACGCGCACGAAGCGATCCGACCGACATCGATGCAGTACGACCCGGAGACCGTCCGGGCGTATCTCACGCCCGACCAATACTCGCTGTACCGCCTGATCTGGAACCGCTTCGTGGCGTCACAGATGATGCCGGCGACGTTCGACGAGACGACCGTCGACATCGCGGCTGGCGACTACCAGTTCCGCGTGAAGGGCACGGTTCCGAAATTCGCCGGTTGGACCGCCACATATGCATCGGCGGCGGGTCAATCGTCGGAGGTCGAGAAGACGGCGGACGGTGACGACGAGGACCTAGGGGGCGTCCTTCCGCCGCTTACTGCGGGCGATCGACTCGAGCTGAAAGTACTCCGGCCGGAGCAGAAGTTCACGCAGCCACCACCACGATTCACAGAGGCGACGCTCGTCAAGGAGCTCGAGGAAAACGGCATCGGCCGTCCGAGCACGTACGCGTCGATCATCGGTGTCCTGCAGGATCGCGACTACGTCAACAAACGTGAAGGACGATTCAAGCCGACCGCGCTCGGCCTGATCATCTCCGATCTGCTTGTCAAGAGCTTCGACGACATCATTGATGTCGAGTACACGAGAGCGCTCGAGGAAGACCTGGACAAGATCGAGCAGGGGAAGACCGACTACGTCAAAACGCTGGCTGGCTTCTACAAGAAGTTCAAGAAGGATCTCGCGCGCGCCGGCAAGGAAATGGAAGATCTCAAGAAGGGCATCGACATCGGCGAAGCCTGCGAGAAATGCGGCTCGCCGATGCTCAAGAAGGTCGGACGGTTTGGCCCCTTCGTAGCTTGCAGCGGGTATCCGGACTGCACCAACACGCGCGAGCTCGAGACGAGCGAGTCTGAACGCGACAGCGCCGAGGGGGAAGTCGAGCCGTGCGAGAACTGCGGCCGGCCGATGGTCATGAAGCGGGGACGCTTCGGCCAATTCCTGGCCTGCTCCGGATATCCGGAGTGCAAGACCACACGGAAACTCGTGGCCACCAAGCAAGGTGGGCTGCAGGCCGCCAAGCCCGATCTGATTCTCGACGAGAAGTGCCCGCGCTGCGGGTCGAACCTGATCGTCAAGCAAGGACGATTCGGCGAGTTCACCGCGTGCACCAAGTATCCCGAGTGCCGGTACATCAAGCACAAGACCACCGGCGTGCCGTGCCCCCAGGATGGAGACAAGGGCGGCGAGATTGTGGAGCGCGCGTCGCGCCGGGGGAAGGTCTTCTTCGGATGTTCGAACTACCCGGACTGCACCTTCGTCCTGTGGAACCGGCCTGTCCGCGAGAAGTGCCCGGACTGCGGTGCGCCGTTTCTTGTCGAGAAGACGACCAAAAAGTACGGTCGTCAGGTTCGATGCCACAACGAAAAGTGCGACTACGTGCGCGGCGAAGAGCTGGCCGGCACGCCTGCCTAAAAGGTGCTGGGGTGCTGCTAGCTGACAGCGAGGGCGAGGCATCGAGATGCGAGTGCGGATCGTCGGCGGTGGGCTTGCCGGGTGCGAAGCGGCCTGGCAAGCGGCTTCCCGCGGTGTACCAGTCACGCTGTACGAGATGCGACCGTCCACGCCAACGGCGGTCCACAGGACCGACCGGCTCGCCGAGCTCGTCTGCAGCAACTCCTTCCGCGGCGACAAGCTCGACAACGCGGTGGGGCTCCTGAAGGAAGAGATGCGGCGGCTCGGCTCGCTCGTCATGCGGGCCGCCGACCGCTGCCGCGTACCGGCCGGCGCCGCGCTCGCCGTCGACCGCGAGCGGTTCGCCGACACCATGACGCACGCCGTCACAAGGCACGCGCTCATCACCCTGGTGCGTGAAGAGGTCACCGCGGTGCCGGAATCGAGCGATCAGAATCCGGTGATCATGGCGACCGGCCCGCTGACGTCCGACCTGCTGTCTGCGTCGATCGCCAGGATCGTGGGGCGCGAGCACCTCTACTTCTACGACGCCATCAGCCCGATCGTTCTGGCCGATACGATCGACCCCGGCAAGGTCTTCCGCCAGTCGAGATGGGATCGGAGTTTTCGAGGAGAGCCGGGCTGCGGCGTCGATGATGGGCTGGGCGACTATCTGAATTGCCCGCTGACCCAGACCGAGTACGACGGGTTCTTCGACGCGCTCGTCCACGCTGAATCGGCCACGGTGCGCGATTTCGACAAGGAGCGCTTCTTCGAGGGGTGTCTGCCGATTGAGGTGATGGCGCATCGGGGCCGGGACACGCTGCGATTCGGGCCCATGAAGCCCGTTGGCTTGAAGGATCCGCGAACCGGGCGGCCACCCTACGCCGCGGTGCAGCTTCGTCAGGACAACCTGGCCGCCGATCACTACAGCCTCGTGGGGTTTCAGACGCAGCTCAAGTGGGGCGAGCAATCTCGGGTGCTGCACATGATCCCCGGCCTCGAGCGCGCCGAGTTCGTGCGCTTCGGCATGGTGCACCGGAACACCTACGTGAACGCGCCCACGGTTCTCTCTGACACGTGGCAGCTTCGGGACCACCCGTCGCTGCTGCTTGCCGGGCAGATGTCCGGCGTCGAAGGTTACGTCGAGTCGGCCGCCTCGGGGCTGCTCGCCGGGCTCAACGGCGCCGCGCTGGCAGCCGGCCTGCCCGTGTCTGTCCCGCCACGAACCACCGCCATCGGCGCGCTTGCGTACTACGCGTCTCATGCCGACCCGGCGAGTTATCAGCCGTCGAACATCACGTTCGGGATCATGGAGCCGCTCACGCGCCCGCCGCGAGGAAAGATGGATCGAAAGCTTGCCATGGCTCATCGAGCGCTGGAGGAGCTGGCAGTGTGGATGGCCGCGCACCTGTTGCCGACCGCCGCCGATGGCTCGGAGACCCAGTTGGGCACTCTGGCTTCGACCGTGGACATGTAGCCCCAACGTGCGAAGCTTATCCAAGGGCGACGAGAGCGGCCTCAGTTGGTTTTGGAGGTTTCGCAACGCTGACGTTCGAGCCGCACACGTGAAGGACTGGACGGAAAAGGGCCGGTGACCGAGCATCTCAAAGCCTTCTTGAGCCACCTGGCGTTCAATCGGAACGTGTCGCCGCACACGGTTCGCGCCTACGAGAGCGACGTGTCGCAGTTCCTCGAGCACGCGGCGAGGGCCCTGGGCGTCGGGCGATGGGAGCTGGCGCCTTCCGCGCTCGACCGGGCCGCGATCCGCGGTTTTCTGTCGGCGCTTCACGCAACCCATCAGTCGCGGGCCACGGCCGCCCGCAAGCTCGCTGCGGTACGCACGTTTCTCCGGTATCTGCGACGCGAAGGCCTGGTTGACTGCGATCCCGGCGCGCTCATCGCCACGCCCAGGCGGGACGTGCGCATGCCCGCGCACCTGTCCGAGCGCGAGATGGCCGACCTGCTCGATGCGCCGGATCGCGGAAACGTGCTCGGCCGGCGCGATCTCGCTGCGCTGGAGCTGTTTTACGCCTCGGGGTTGCGCTTGAGCGAGCTCGCAGGGCTCGATCTCCCCGATGTGAACCTGAGCGCGAAAATGGTCCGCGTGCTAGGGAAGGGCGGCAAGCAGCGCCTGGTCCCCTTCAACCGGACGGCGGCGGCGGCGATCCGGGCGTACCTGCCCGATCGAGAGGTCCTGGTCTCTCACGCGCGGGCGGCGCCTGGTCAAGCTCGGTCACGCCGAGGTCGATCCGTCGCGGGAGTCCGCCAGAGCCCTCGCCACCCCTCCGATCCACTGTTTGTGAACTATCGCGGCGGGCGACTGACCGTCCGCAGCATTGATCGGTTGGTCAGGAAGCACGTCGCGGCAGGCACCATGCGCACCGGCATCAGCCCCCATGCGCTACGGCATTCGTTTGCGACGCATCTGCTCCAGCGCGGGGCCGACCTCAGGGCCATTCAGGAGATGCTCGGACACGCCAGCCTCAGCACCACGCAGCGCTACACGCACGTCAATGCGGCGCAACTCATCGAGGTCTACCGCAAGGCGCACCCTCGCGCCCTGGGGTCCGGGCGGCAGCAGCACGAATAAGAGATTGCCGGACAGCTTAGGAGAGAGCCGCAACCGCGGGGTCTGCCGGGGCGAGCGCGGCGCGCCGGCCGCGCGGGAAATCGATGCCCAGTGTCTTGATTTTGTAGTTCATCACGCGCGGGCTGATCGACAGCAGCTCCGCCGCATCCTTCTGCACCCAATTCGACATCTTCAGCGCTTCGACCAGCGCGTGCCGCTCGATGTCTTCGAGCGGGATGCCGGTCGGCGGGATCTTGACGACCGGTGCGTGATCGCGGTTCGACCCGGCGGTCGGCGTCTCGCCCAGCCTCAAGTCGTCGTTGACGATCGATCGGCCCTCTGCCAGCAACATCGCGCGCTCGATTGTGTTTTCCAGCTCTCGGATGTTGCCGGGCCAGTTGTAGCGCATCAGCAGCTTCTGCGCGTCGGGTTCCAGACCCTCGATCCGTTTCTTCAGCTCGGCCGAGAACTTCCGGATGAAGGT
>JBGPJH010000088.1:0-11413 GCA_041485305.1 Vicinamibacteria bacterium
CCAGGTTCGCTGAAGCGGTCGCAGACATTGACCCAGGCTTTTGGCAAAGTGACCTACTCGTCAGGCCGGGTCCGCGCCAACGGCAGCCTGTTGATGACCCCAACCAGGTCCACAGGCTCGCTTGCGGCCTACAACGGCACGGAAACCAACTTCGTCGCAAGTTCCAAAGCCAGCAACCAGACGCGGCTGACTCAAGGATTCTCGATCGATCAGAACAACGCGAGCGGTGACGTCAACATCTCGCTGACCAATACGGCTTATGTGTCGGTCCGCAGTGGCTACTTCTACGACAACTACAAGGACACAGGCATCTCAACGACCACCAGCTATACCTATCAGAGAACAGCGGTCGGTGCGGCGAACCTCCCCGCGAGCCTGCAGGGCCCCATCGGCACGCAGAACGTGCCCCGCACGGCGATCAACTTCTTCGATACGACGAAGCGGGCGTTCGTTAACGCTGACTACAATCATGCTTTCAGCGCCGCAGGAAATCACTCGTTGAAAGGCGGATTCGGATTCCAGCGGTCGATCAACGACGTGAACTACGCGTATCCAGGTGGCTACGTGTACCTCTACTGGAACACGCCGTTTACCAGCACGGCGACAGGCAGGACCGACACTGGCACGTACGGGTACTACCGTGTGGACGACCTGTCGACCAGAGGGAAGGTCGGCGCGAACATCATCTCGCTGTACGCGCAGGATACCTGGTCTGTGACGCCTCGGCTGACCCTCAACATCGGTCTGCGGACCGAGAACGAAAAAGTCCCGTCGTTCCGCCCCGACATCCAGCAGAACGCCTTCGAGTTCGGCTTCGGCGAGAAGCTGGCGCCACGGCTCGGAGCGGCATTCGACGTGCGCGGCGACGGAAGGCTGAAGGTGTTTGGAAGCTGGGGCCGCTACTTCGACTGGACGAAGTACTCGCTGTCCCGCGGGTCCTTCGGTGGCGACCTCTGGCATATCTACTATCGATCGCTCGATACGCTGGATATCGCAAGCCTCAACATTGACAACAAACCCGGGCGAGACCTGTGGGGTAGCGCCACAGGTTTCCGCAACCTGCGCGCCAACTATTTGAGCGCCATCGACCCGAACACGAAACCGATGTCGCAGGACAGCACCAGTGCGGGCGTCGAGTACCAGTGGAATCCCACGACAGTCTTGTCTGTGAACTACATCCACAACAAGCTCACGCGCACAATCGAAGACTTCAGCGCGCTTGTCGACGGCGACAACGTCTACACCATCGGGAACCCCGGCGAAGCCAGGAACACGATCTATCCGGCCTCGTACCCGGCCACGAAGGACTTCGCGATGCCGAAGCCGTTGCGGCAGTACGATGCGCTCGAATTGAGCGTCAGCCGGCGATTCTCGAGGAACTGGTTTGCCAGCGCCAACTACACGTACAGCCGGTTGTACGGCAACTACTCCGGTCTAGCGGACTCTGACGAGATCCTCACCCCAACGGGCGGCGTAAGCGGCAACGTCACGCAGCAATCGGGCGGCAGCATCGCGCGTGTTGGCAGCAACTCGCACTCGGGGTGGGACACCGACACGATTCTGTGGGACTCGCATGGCAACATCGGCGTCTTTGGGCGACTGGCGACGGATCGTCCTCACGTCGTCAAGCTCTACGGGGCCTACACGCTTCCGATCGGCACGCAGGTCGGAGCCTTCATCTATGCGGGCAGCGGCACGCCGATGTCAAGCGTCGTGAATACTCTGGATCTCGAACCGTTGCTCGTCGAGGGTCGGGGCAACATGGGCCGCACCCCGGTTCTCAGCAGCACCAGCTTGCTTGTCTCGCACGAGCTCAAGTTGAAGGGAACCCAGAAGGTCCGTTTCGAGCTCAACATTCAGAACGTGTTCAACCAGAAGACCCCCACCCATATCTTCAACTTCATCAACAAGGGTGCTCCTAGCGGAAGCTCGACGATCCCTGCCGACGCGATCGACATGTCGACTGTAAATCTCGCGCAGGGCTACAACTATAGAACGCTCATCCTTGCCACACCCGACGGGGCGAGCGCTTTTGATCCCAGGTACGGAAAGCCCGACCTGTGGCAAGCCGGAACACAGGGGCAATTCAGCGTGAAGTGGATCTTCTAGACTCGACCAGGCGCAAACGAAAGGGGAGCCGACTTCCGGCTCCCCTTTTTTTGTGCCGCTCTCCACCGGTTCCCACCGGCCCGCGAAGAACGGCCATTCAACTCCAGCCGCTCACCGAAAGACTGCGTGGAAGGGCGACAAACAGTCATTGAAGGCGGCCTGACTGCGAGCGCTACGAGGGCGCAGTCTTAAGACCGCGCCAGGACGACCGCGCTCGGGGGCAGGGGCAGTGGCAGGGCGCTTTGAAGTTAGTGGTGAGCGATCGCTGCGGCCTCGTCGGATCGACCGGCAGCACGGTAAAGCGCGACCAGCCCGGCTCGGGCGCGGGCGCTCCACGGGACGTCCCTGATTTCTTCCAGCAGCAGATTCTCGGCTTCGGCTGTCCGGTCCAGCTGCTTCAGCGTGTCCGCCGCGTAAATCCTCAGGTCGGCGAGTGGACGCTGCTGCGACTGTCCCAGCGACGCCAGGGCCGGCTCGAAAAACTCGATCGCGTCCTCGTAGTGGTGCTGGTCGTAGGCGAGCCGTCCCTCGACGTACGCTCGTACAGGACGATTCGGGTCCGCTGCCTCTGCCAGCTCGGCTTCGAAGCGGGCGAGCTCTTGCTCTCGACGGGCCAGCGCGATGCGAGCCAGCAGTTCGTGCGCCCCCGCCAGCGATTCGTTATCGTTCGGTGCTGCGTCGGCCACAACCTGCTCTGCATACCGCCGCGCATCGTCGAGCTTGCGGAGCCGAAGGAGCGCCGACGAGGCGCCGAGCCTTGCCTCGGATAGCGCCGGAGCGAGCTGGAGCGCGTGCTTGTACGCGTCGGCTGAGACGTCGTGGCGATCGGCGCGACTGGCGGTCCGACCGAGGTGAAGCCAGACGTCCACGAGGCCCGGTTCCTTTCGGAGCAACGCTCGAAGGCGATCGATCGCTTGGTCCCACTCTCCGCTTGCGGCCAGATCCAACGCCGCGCGATACCGCTCGACGATGTCGTGCTTGTCCTTGGGATCGGCGATATCGGTCCCACTCGATTCGGCCGGAGGGGGCACGTAGGATCCCACGTAGCCAAGGGCCTCGATGCGCTCGCGGTCGTCCGACGTAAGGGCCGTGGTGTCGTGCCGCGGCGTCACCGTCGAGTGGAAGTCACGAAGCTGACCGCGCAGAGCGGCGACTACTTCCGGCCGGGCGTCCGCAACGTTGTCGCGCTCTCCGGGGTCGGCTTCGTGATCGTAGAGCTCGGGCTGTGGTGCCTCGATGAAGCGGTAACGGCCGTCGGTGACCGTCACGAGCTCGCTCCACCCGAAATGGAGACGGCCGTAATACGACTCTGCGTAGGCTGGGCGCGCAGCCATCCTGCCGTTCCCGGTGAGCGCCGGCGTCAACGAGCGTCCTCGCAGGTTACCGGGAATCGGCGCCTTGGCCAGATCGAGAACCGTCGGGACGACGTCGATTTGCTGAACGACCTCCTTGACCCGTCGCCCGGCACCTTCGCCCGCTGGCTGCTTGATCACGAGCGGGATGTGAAGCACCTCGTCGTAGACAAACAGGCCGTGTTCCTGCTCGCCGTGGTCGCCCAACCCTTCGCCGTGGTCGGCGGTCAGAATCACCGTCGATCGGTCGTAGAGCTGGTGCGCTTTGAGGTACCGCATCAGACGGCCGATGATCTCGTCGGCGTAAGCAATTTCCCCGTCGTAGGGCGTGTATTCGGCGAAGCGCTCGGGTGGCGCATAAGGCTTGTGCGGCTCTGCCAGGTGCAGGAACAGGAACGCCCGGGCGGTGCCAGCCGAATCCAGCCAGCGCTCTGCGATACGCTCGGACTCCGCTCCGTCTCGCTGGAGGTCGGCGGCGGTCGCACCCGGTCGGACCTGCGTTTCGCTCTCGAAGAACGTGAAACCCTGGCCCACTCCTGTGTCCTTGCGAAGCAAGTACGACGACACGACCCCGCCGGTTGCGTAGCCCCGGTCGCGGAGCATGGCCGGCAACTGGCGCTCCGATCCTTTCAACGCAAACCCGACACTGTCGCGCACGCCGGTCTCGAACGGCAGCCGGCCAGTGAGCAAGGTGGCGTGGGCCGGCAGCGTTTGCGGCACATGCGCGTACGCCCGCTCGAACACCACGCCGTCCTTCGCCAGCGCATCGATCGCGGGCGTGTTCACGTTACGGTAGCCGTAGGCTGGCAAATGATCTGCGCGCAGGCTGTCGATGGAAATCAGAATGATCGGTCCGTTCACCGGCGCTGAGGCGCGAGCGTACCTCCACCCTCCGAGCGCGGCCAGGCAGGCGCCGAAGGCCACCAGAGCAAGAATGAAGGTGTACCGAAAGGGACGCGACACCTGCGTAATTCAGCGCTTATCCAGCGAATCTACTTGTTCAACGAGTCGAGGGCGGACTTGGCCAGCTCCGCTTCAGGAGACTCGGGGTCTACGGTGAGGACCCGCTTCAGGAACCTGGCGGCGCCTTCTTTGTCGCCGGCCTGCATTGCGCCGAGGCCGAGCTTGTACAGCGGCTTCCCCCAGGAGGCATCAGCAGTCGCGGCCTGTTGGTACCACTTCGTCGCCTCGGCGGTCTCGCCCTTGGCCGACTCGACCTCGCCCAGGCTGAAAAAGACTTCCCGGCCCGCGCTCGAAGCCCGAGCCGCGTCGAGGAGCGCGGCTTCGGCTGCCCGGGCGTCGCCGCGTTCCAGGTTGGTCATGCTGATTCCGACCTTGGCTTTTTCGTTGTTTGGATCGGCCTTCAGCAGGTCGTTGTAGGCGGCGATCGCGGCAGGAAAGTCCTTCTTGTTGCGGTATGCAAGCGCGATCTGCAGGTTGATGGCGCTGATCGGGGGAGCCTTGGCCAAGACCCCACGATACGCCGCAATCGCTTCCTCCCATCGGCCCTGTTTGAACAAGGCGTCTGCAGATCCGAGCTCTGCTTGCAGATCCTTGGCTGCGATCCCGCCGAGCGCGCCAAAGTTTGCCGCGCCATTCTTCTTGAGCGCGAACGTGATGGGTGGGTTCTGGCCGCCCAGCCGTACCGGCAAATCGCCGCCCTGCGGGGCAAAGCCAGGGGCTTGCGCGATGAAGCGCCAGAACCCGGTGCGTAGACCGATGATGATGAAGCGGCCTTTGTCGTCGGTCGTTGCCGTGAAGCTCTGACCCGTATCGGGGTTCTCGGCGGTCACCGTGACGCCCTTGAGCGTCTGGCCGCCTTCATCTCTGACGAAGCCGCTCACCCGACCGATCTGTGCGGCCGCCAGGCCGTGCAGTGAAACAAGGAGAATGGCTGTGAAGAGAGGAACGAGCAGATGTCGACGCTTCATACACGCGGCCCCCAAAGTAGCTCGCAACCGCCAGTATATACCTACATCAGCCAGGTGGGTTGGTAGAGCAGGACGTAAACGAGCACCCCCGTGACGGACACGTACAACCAGATCGGCAGCGTCCAGCGGGCGATGCGTCGGTGGTCGACGTATCGCCCCTTCAGTCCGCGCCGCAGCGTGACGATCGCGAGCGGTAGCACGATGACGGCGCACGTCACATGGGTAACGAGAATCGAGAAGTACAGGGGGCGCACGAAGCCCGAGCGCGGGAACCGAACCGAGCCCACCTGAGCGTGGTAGATCAGGTAGCAGATCAGAAACAGGGACGAGGTCACAAACGCCGCCTGCATGCAGCGCCTGTGCTGTTGAATACGGCCCGTACGGATCAGCAGGTATCCGATGACGAGCAAGATGCCCGACGTAGCGTTGAGCGTCGCGTTGACGGCAGGCAGGCTGTGAACCGTCATCAGTGGTCCAGAATCATGGCCACCCAAATGAGTGGGAGATACGTGATGGATCCGAAGAACACCGCGCGCGCCGTCGCTTCGGATCGAGTGGCCGCAAAGCGGGCTGTCAGCCACAGCATGACGGCCCCCAGGGCTAGCGCGAACCAGAAGTACGTGGGCCCGCTGACGCCGACGAGCGATGGCGTCACGCTGGCCGGCACGAGCGCCGCCGAGTACAGGAGCGCCTGACGGCCAGTTCGCCGCCCATCGGGCTCGACGACCGGCAGCATGGGAAACCCAGCGCTTCGGTAGTCGTCGCGGTAAAGCCACGCGATTGCCATGAAGTGCGGTATCTGCCAGAGAAAGACGATCAAGAACAGCGTGCAACCTCCGACGGACACCGAGCCGCTCGATGCGGCCCAGCCAATCAGCGGCGGCAGCGCCCCTGGCACGGCGCCCACCAGCGTAGCCATCGACGAACGCCGCTTCATCGGGGTGTACACGCCCAGATACACCACCAGGGTGCCGAAGGCAATGAGCGCGGCCAGGATGTTGGCCGTCACGGCGAGCAGCCCGAGGCCTGCCGCCGCGAGCGCGACTCCAAAAAGTTGCGCGTCGCCGGGTTCGACGCGTTTGTCTGGCAGCGGCCGCATACGCGTGCGGCGCATCAGCGCATCGGTGTCGCGCTCGTACACCTGGTTCAGCACCGCCGCGCCTCCGGCGACCAGTGCCGTGCCGACCGCCGCCTCGACCATCAACCACAGATGTGGCCGACCCTCAGCCCCGAGGTAGCACCCGGCAGCGCTCGTCAGCACGACCAGAAAGTTGAGGCGCGGTTTCGTGAGCGCGACGTAGTCGCCGATGTTCGCGGCTCGTCGCGAGGCGTGGAGCACCACCGATGCGACAGCGGGCGCGTCTTTCACGCACGCGCTCCAGAAGGTTGGACGCTCGTGCCGGCGGAGGTGGCCGGATCGGCCGTTGACCGCGCCTTGGTCTCCACCCCGCCCGCCGCTGTTGCCAGGCCGAACCTGACGCGCCAGCTTCTGAGGGCGATCACGATCGACGTCGCCAGCACCAGTGCGCCGCACACGACGTGAAGACTGTTGATCCAGACGTCACGCTTCGTCAGAACCGTGAGCGCACCGAGCGTCACCTGCACCGCCACGAGCAAGACAAGCAGGGTCGCCGGGCGCGTCAGTCGCCCGCGACCCTGGTGGTGATACCAGACGTGGGCAGAGGTGGCAACGACAGAAAGCGTCACGATCAGGGCCCCGATGCGGTGAGTAAAGTGGACCGCGATCTTTGCGCTCCAGTGATCCGGAATCACACCGCCGAACATCAAGGGGAAATCGGGGATTGCCAGCCCGGCCTCCGTGTGGCGCATCAGTGCGCCGACAAGGATCTGCCCGAATATCAGCGTCGTCGTCGCGGTTGCCAGGCGCCGCAGCGTCGCATCGTCGGCCTGATCCTCGCCGCGGAGCCATCCTGGTGACGTGAACAACGCAATCGCGACGGTGATGCAGAAGAAGATTTCTGCGAGGCCGGCGTGCGCGGTCGAGATCGCGGTCGGAAGAAAGAAGAGGACAGTCAGGCCGCCGAGCGCACCCTGCAGGATGACTGCGCCGAGCGCGGCGCCACCCAGACCTTTCATCCAGCGACGCGGGTCGACTCGCCACAGCCAGGCGGCCAGCACGATCGTGAGGAACCCCACCGAGCTGGCGATGAGCCGATGGCCGTGTTCGTAGAAGATGCCGCCCACCCACTTCGACGGCGGGAAGGTGAACATGTTCCAGCCGTAGGTCGTGGGCCAGTCTGGAACAGACAACCCCGAACCCGTGCTGGTAACGAGACTGCCAGCCAGCAGGAGGAGGACGGTGCAGGCAGCTACGATCGTGGAAAACCTGTGAAGCATGATTCCTGAAGGCGGGTAGGTCGGGTGTGGCTGGTAGGGCAGGTCGCCGGAGTAAGTGGGGCGGGCATACCCGCCTTGCCTGCCCACTCGCCAAACCAGCCCCACCCGCCCGACCAGCCTCACCTGCCCCTTAGTTCGTGGGCGCGACTGGCGCCTTGAACGCGAAGCTGACTTCCTTGGTCTCCGTCTGGCCGAGCGTCACGCTCTGCGTCGTAGCGCCGAGCTTCTCGTGCCACGCCTCGATCGTGTATGTCCCGGGCGGCAGCGATTTCAGCTCGAATGCCCCGCCGGCGTCCGTGACGGCGTAGTACGGATGATCGAGCACGCCGACATACGCGTTCATCCAGCCATGCACGTCGCACTTGAACGGCACCATGACTTCCTTGGCCGTGAAGGTGTGCGTCATCTTCATCCCCTGGATGGGCTGGCCGTTATTGAACTCTTTGTTGGCCTTCGGAATGGCGTGAATGTTGTGCAGCGTCGGATCGCTGTTGACGATCTCGAGCGTTTGTCCGACACGCATCCCGAAGACGTGCGGGTGATACCGGCATTGTTTCTGGTCGATTCTCGGGGCCCCTGTGGGCGGGTCGTACGCGTAGTTGCCGAGGCCATCCTTCACGTAGACGAACACGTTCGCGAGCGACTTGCCGTCGCTGCCGACCATGTACGTCTCCTGGGCCTGATCTCCTGTCGCCACCTTCAAGCACACCGGGTCGGCGTTCATCTTGATCTCTGCGTTCTTGGGCCCCGTGCCTTCCAGTGTCACCGTGCCCTTCACATTCCCCGCCGTGGCTGGATCCACTTTCTGACCTCCACCGGCCGGCTGCTGTATGGAGGTGGTCGCCGTTTCCTGACTACCGCCGCCGCCGCCGCACGCGATCACCGACACCGCGAGGGTGAATCCAAACCCGTACACCCAGACATTTCTCACACGCATGGAACTCTCCTGAAAACAAGAATCAGCGCCAAAGGAACAGAAGCAGAGGACCTTCAATCATACTCTATGGGCGAAAGGCTCCGAGCATGGACGGCACCAGTACAAGTTTGCTAGGATCTGAAGTTCCTGTAGGCGAGTGGCGGTATCGTCTAGGGGTCAGGACACGTGGTTCTCAGCCACGGGACCGGGGTTCGATTCCCCGTACCGCTACCATTCATCATCGATTGTCTCTCGACAGCCGCCCCGCGCTTGCGGGGCTTTTTTTGGTACGATGCCGGTGCCCATGATCGTCGGCCTTGCGCTCTTCCTCGCGACGCTGATTCTGCGCGGCGCGAGCGCAAACCGCCACGTGCGTGGACGGTTGCTTGCGTCGGCTTTCGCGTTCGCCGCGTACACGATCCTGGTCGCTGCGCTCGTCTACCGTGGGCTGTCCGGGCCCCTGCAGCACCAAATCAGGCTCGTCTCTCCGCTGGTCGCCGCCTTCGGCACCATCAACGCCCTCGTCGCGCTCATCGTCAATCCGTGGCGCGGCGACCGGCTGCCCGATCGATTCCCGACCATCGTCCAGGACGTCATCGTCATCGCCCTGTTCGGGATCGCCGCCGTCCTCGTCCTGCAGGAGCGGGTGTTCGCGGCGACAGCTGTCGGCGCGGTCGTGATCGGTTTCGCGCTGCAGGACACACTCGGCAACCTGTTCGCCGGCCTCGCGATCCAGATCGACAAGCCGCTGCGGGTCGGTCACTGGGTGCGCATCGGCGGGACCGACGGGATGGTCAGCGAGATCACCTGGCGCGCCACCAAGATGCGCACCAAGGCCGGGAACTTCGTCATCGTGCCCAACAGCACACTGGCGCGTGAGACTGTCGTCAACTACTCGGAGCCCACCTCCCAGACCCGTGTCGAGGTCGAGGTCGGGGCGAGCTACGACGTGCCCCCCAACGAGGTGAAGGCCACGATCATGGCCGCGATCAAGGACGAGCCCTTGATCTCGCGATCGATCGAGCCTGAAATCCTCTTGGTCGACTTTGCCGCCTCCGCCATGACGTACCGGATTCGCGTCTGGACGGCCGATTTCGCGACCGACGATCGGCTCCGCGACAGAATCCGTTCCGCGGTCTACTACGCGTTTCGGCGAAGCGGCATCGCAATCCCGTATCCGATTCAGGTGGAAATCCAGAAGGGCGATGTGCCGGCATCGCCGCCCGACGAAGCGGCGGCCGAACAAACCCTTCGGAGCGTTCCGATTTTCGCGGCGCTTGGCGACGAAGAGCTCGGGCAGCTGGCGCGGGCGAGCAGACGTAGCCTCTTTGCAGCCGGAGAACCGATCGTTCGGCAAGGCGACGGAGGCAGCTCGATGTTCGTGGTCGCGCGGGGAGAAGCCGTGGTGACCCTCGCGCCCGGCCATCACGAGGTCGCCCGCATCCAACCCGGCGGGTTTTTCGGTGAGATGTCGCTCCTGACGGGTGCGCTACGAACTGCAACGGTCCAGACGGCCGTCGACTCGGAGCTGCTCGAGATTACTGGAGAGGCGTTCCGGCGTTTCGTTCTCGCCAACCCGGCGGCCGTCGAAGAGATCGGTACCGCCGTCGCCAACCGGCGAGCCGAACTGGACGAGCGCCGAACGGCGGACACGGCGGCGACGGTCGAGCCGCCGCAGCGATTTCTCGACCGCGTCCGCCGCTTCCTCCAACTCTCGTAACGAAGCGTCGCCCTCCCGTTCTGCCGAACCTTCCGCTCGGCGGGGACACACGAGGGCTGCTACGCGTAGCCGAAGCCCGGCCAGAAAACAGTCAGCAGGTGGGCTCCGACCGCAATGACGACTGCCGCGATCAATGCCGCGGCGAATCCCTTGATGAACATCGTTCTGAGGTTCACGCCGTAGCCTGCCGCAATGGCGGAACTGCCGGCCGACGATGGGAGCATGAATCCACAATGGCCGGCGGCGGCGATCACGTAGACGTAAGGGATCGGATTCAGGCCCAGGTTCTGGAAAACGCCGATTGCTACCGGTCCAATAATGGCCACCGTCGCGACATTGCTCATGATTTGCGCGAGGATGATCGTGAGCGCGGTGAAGACGCAGATCGCCTGGAAACCGCCCCCACCGGCATACGGGACGAGGGACTCCGCGATGTATGTCGCAGCTCCTGACCTGTTCAGGATCGTGCCGAGTGCTGTACCACCGGCAAACACGTAGAACAACCCCCACATGAGCTGTCCTTGCGCGTACTCCCAGGTGATGAGCGGCTCTCCCTGCGACCGAACAACAAAGCCGGCGAGCGCGAAGGTCAGAAACGAAAAGCTCGGGCTCAGCGCGGGAAGAGTGGCCGCATAGAACTGCCGGCCGAACGCACACAGCGTGGCCAGGGCGAAGAGCGCGAAGGCCCACTTTTCCTGGGGAGTGACGGCGCCCAGTCGGCTGAGCTCGGTCTTGAAATAGTCGCGCGATCCGGGCGATTCGCCCATTTCCGCCTTGAGACCGAAGCGGACGTAAATCAGCAACGCCATAACCACGCCCACAGTCAAGGGCGCGTTGCGGGTGAACCAGGTGACAAACAGGAACTCGTGGTGCGTGACCTGGTCCTGGACGAACTTCATGACCAGCAGATTCGGCGCCCCTCCGAGCGGCGTCAGGAACCCGCCCACGCTGGAGCCCCACGCGATCGCCAGGACCAGCGCGGTGCCGAACCTGCTGTTCCAGAGATCCTCGACGCCGATGTATCGCA
>JBGPJH010000089.1:0-11401 GCA_041485305.1 Vicinamibacteria bacterium
ACCGAGACAATTCATCGCCGCGCGAGATGGTCGGTCCGTTCCTCAAGTTCATGAATAAGCCGAGCTGAACACTGAGAGCCGACAGCTGATAGCTCACAGCTGACGGCGCCGCATCAACCGTCGCCCAGCGTGGCGCGGAGCGGACGCTGTCTATCTAACCACCCGGCAGGTGAAGTTGGCGGCGTCGTTCGTGCTGCCCTGTCCCTTGTAGACCGCTTCTTCGGGATATGGACAGAGCGGGCGCGTCATCGTAACCGCCCCGTCTGCGACATGCGACCCGACGATCTGCGCTGGCGCGACCCCCTGCTCGACCCACCGCTCCAGCGCACCGAGCCCGTCGAATGTCGTAGGACCGGGTCCGCCGGCGCAGTGGCCCATGCCGGGCACCATGAAGAGGCGAACCAGCTCGCTCGTTCGGCCTGCGGTGCCCGTGCCTCGACCGCTGCCGCCCATCGCCGAGACAACCTTTTCGTAGTAATTGATCGAATCGTCCGGGGAGACGCGCGTGTCGTTGAACCCGTGGTACATGACGATCTTGCCGCCGCGCGCCTGGAAGGTGCTGAGATCGGGATCGAGGGCGTTGACCACGGCGCCGACTTTCGCATCGGTTTTTTCCATATCGCGGTCGAAATCGAAGCTCCTCCAGTCCCACTTCGGATCCTCGAACACCCAGTATCTGAACAGATCCTCGAAGGAAGGTTCGGGCAGGGACATGTCCGCCCAGATTCCCCCCGGAGCGGTCTCGCTGCCAAGAGTCCAACCCGGATAGAGCACCTGTTTGGTGCGAGGGTTCCGCATGCCGTCGTAGATCTTCTTGACCGCTTCCACTTGAGGCCCGGTGAGGCATTCGGGCTTGTCCGTTCCCTGGCACCGGAGCACGGACGGATCGAACTGGCATCGCTTGGGGTTGGTCAGAAAGCCGTCCTTGACGCCGTCGAGTGCGTCGCACGCGTTCATCACCGCGTCGTGGATGACCGCTAGCTTCGCTGGCGGAATGGAGGCGGCCGGATCTTTCCGGACGGCTGCAAACGTCCACAAGAACGATGCGTGGAGGCGCGTGCGATTGCCGCCATGAGCTCCGGCCAGAATGCCGTCGTAGTCGTTCGGGTACCGCTGCGCTTCGGAGAGGCCTTGATGGCCACCCGTTGAACAGCCGGAGAAATACGAGTAACGGGGACCGTTATCGTAGAAGGCCTTTACGATGGCTTTTGCTGTCTCGGTCATCAGGTGGGTCGACCGGGAAGCCCAATCGAGCACCTTCTCGGAGTGCCCCATCCCAAAGGCGCCGCCCGGGGTCGCGTGGCCGGTATCGGTGGAGGCGGTAGCATCCGAGCGGCGCAGCATCCCCGCCATCGCGGCGTAGCTGATGGTGCCGCCGAATCCGCCGTTCCCGACGCCCACGAACCTGCGGGTCCAGCCGCTCATCGGCATCCACACTTCCACCTTGATACTCGAGTCACTGGATGGAGTCAGGGTGGCCGCCACGCGGCAGAACGCGGGCAGGTCGGCGAGCGGCGCTTGGGCCGGCGCGCCGGGCGATCCAGAGTTCGGAGGTACGAAAGAGCCCGCTGGAACCAACTGGGCGAGCGTCACGGACGTCTGCGGCATGGAGAGGGAGAGGAGGCTCTCGCACGATGCCGCCCAAGTGCGGCTGGGATTGCCAACCGCACCGGCGAGCAGCATCACCGAGAGAAAGACCGGATGGCGGGGTCGGTTCATGGCATCCCCTTTTCAGAGAACCGAGGCTGGTCGTTGCGAAGACGCGCCATCACGACCCGGCCGTAGTGCCTTGGGGTGCTGGCGTGCCGCGGTGCTGGTACTGTGAGGTCCCACCTGACACGACAGCATGCAAGGCTGGCGCTGATTAGTTGAGAGGTGCTTCGGCGGCTTGTCGGCGGCATGCGGCAGCTCCGTGAGCTGTCGCGGATTCCGGCGCCTTTGGGGCATTTTTCCGTCTGGCGCATGCGTCGGCCCGCTCCCAGGGTTTCGGCACGACAGCACTCATCGTATCGACGGCTCGCCAGCCACTGGGGGCCAAACCCCACATAAGCACTTCACCGGCCTGCGATTACGCAGTCGGCAGCGGAAACGACGGCAGCCCCGGTGTTCCGAACGCGATCTCGGTGATCGCCTTGATGCTCCGGGCGCCGTAGCGGAAAGGGATCACCAGGCGCACCGGGGCTCCGTGCTGGGACGGGAGCGGCGCGTCGTTCATCATCCAGGCCAGCATCACTTGGGGATGCATCAGCGTCTTCATGTCTTCGTCGGTCCAGTACTTGTCCGAAGACACGAACCGGCAGTAATGCGCCGACGGCTGAACACCCAGCATGTTGGCGAAGTCTGTGAACCGAACGCCCGTCCACTTGACGATGCCGCGCGGGTTCGGGGCGCCGCATTGAAGCAGATGCACCGCCGAGTACCGCGGCAGGGCCTCGAGATCTGAGAACAGAAGCGTGCCGGTCCGCTTCGCCATGCCCCGAGCGTCGACCTTGATTTTCATCTTGCGGTAGTCGAATTCAATCTCGGGCGGCTGGCCCTTCGTATACCGCCACATGTAGGGCTGCGAGAGACTGCCAATCTCTGATGCGGCGTGTTCCGGGGCCGATCCGTCCGCCTGGAGGGGAAGCGGCGCGAGGGTCCGTACTGGAGCGTCGACAAGCTTGTCGGGCGCTGGCTGTGCCGCTTGTTGTGCCTGGGCCAGCAGGGAATCTGGCGCGAAACCGATTGACAGACCGGCCAGAGTTGCACCTGAAGCCTGGATCGCCTGTCGTCGAGTGACTCGCATACGTACCTCCTGAACAAGCGCATTGTGCGCGTGGGCACTGGACAAGTCAAACGCATCATGTGAGTGCAGCGCTGATAGCTGACAGCTGATAGCCGAAAGCTGGATTGCTGAAGCCGTCACGGCGCGCGGAACGTTTCTGCAGCGCCGCGGGTCGTGAAGTCGATCTCACGGCCGGCGAGTTTGCCGCGCACACGAAACACGCCCCCAAGCTGCAGGAACGTCATCGGCCTGCCGAAGACCGCCGGGGTCAGGGCCATCTCGGTGCTGACCGTTTCGTCGACGCTGAGGTTCAGCTGCAGATCGAGGCCTCTGCCGCGGGCGCGCACATCGACCCGCCGCAGTTCCCCTTCGTTGATAGCCACGTCGGTGGAGAATCCAAGGGGACCTTCGGGTCCAAGCACCGCCAGAAACCCCGGCACACGAGACGGGTCCGCGACATCCGCCGGCGGAAGGACCCGTCCGTAGACAATCGACACGGTGTCATGCGCCACCTGGCCCCACTGCCAGGTTACGCCTTCCCAGAACCCCCAATTGTGATCGTGATAACCAATGGCGTCGTCGAACAGGAACGACCCGCGGCGAGTCTTGAGGGTTCCGCGCATCTCGCCTGACAACACCGGCACGACGTAGCCCGACACCCAGCCGCCGTTGCCTCGAATGACGGCTGGCGGCATCGACCTGCCAGCGGGAGCCTCGAGCGCGATCTCTCCAGTCAATTCGCCAAGATTGAGTGCGATGCGATATGTGAGTCCGTCGAGACGAACGCTGTTGCCCGCGATGTCGAGCTCGGGGGCCTTGGCGAGCAAGGCGGCCTCGTCGACCTCACCGCTCGCCGAGTATGTGCTCGCCTTGCCGTCATGTTCCAGTTGAAGTCGCACGCCCGCCGGGCGTTTTCCAGGGCTCAGGCCGCGGGGTCCGACGAGGAAGGTCAGATACAGACGAAGGCGGCCGTCACGGCTCCGCCCGTTGAAGTACAACCACTCTGCCCAGGAAGAGGTCCACTTTCCCTCATCGTCTGGGATCGGGTGGAACCGATCCATCGCGCGAAGCACGTCGGCTGGATCAGGGTGCGCCCACCCTCGGTCTCCAGCCGCGTCCGTCCACGCCGTGAGAGATCCGACCTCGGGATCGCCCACCGCTTTCTCGAGACTTGGGATGCCTCCTCGGACACCGACCGCGATGGGCCCGCGTGGGGACAGAAGAAACAAGCGGGCCTTCCGGGACGGCGCGGCTGCCCTCACTCGCGACGCGACATCGGCTGCGCCGAGGACGCCGGTCATCACGAACCGGGCGCTTTCGACGGAGCCAAACGCGCTGGAAATCGCGACGTCGCCGCCGCCGACGAGCGCCGGCGAGTGCGCCTGTTCGAGAATCACTTCTCCCACGCCGAGCAGCGCCGCCATCACCGCGATCCCCAGGCCAAACCCACACGCGAGCACCGCCGCGCGCACGGGGCGGGTCGCCAGCGATCGCCAGGCAATGCGGAGCATCATGCGTCGATCACCGCTCCGCGCCTCATCGCCAGGTGCCGCTTGGCGCGCGAGGCCAGTGCCTGATTGTGCGTGACGACGACGATGGCGGTGCCGTCGGCGTGGACGCGGTCGAAGAGCATGGCGATTTGCTCGCCGGTGTCTTCGTCCAGCTCTCCCGTCGGCTCGTCGGCCAGGACGAGCGCCGGACGGTTGGCCAAAGCCCGCGCCACCGCGACGCGCTGCATCTCGCCCCCCGACAGCTGAGAGGGACGGTGGTGGGCGCGGTCGCCGAGACCGACGTAGTCGAGCAGCTCGCGCGTGCGCTCGCGTCGTGGGCCCGGCAGCGCTCCAACTTCTGCCTGCGGCAGCTCGATGTTTTCTGCGGCGCTCAGCATTGGCAGCAGGAAGAACCGCTGGAAGACGAACCCGATGCGCGTCAGACGGATGCGGCTGCGCTGGGATTCGGTGAGTCGCGCCGCCTCCTGACCCTCGAAGACAAGCGACCCGCTCGTCGGCGTGTCGACGCAGCCGAGCAGATGGAGCAAGGTGGACTTGCCGCAGCCCGACGGTCCGGTGATCGCCACGTACTCGCCCGGAGCAATCGTGATCGACACCTCGCGCAGCGCCGTCACGCGTCCTCCCGCCATGGGGAACGTCCGCGTCAGCCCGCGGCCTTCGACAATCGGCGTCATGAGATGGCGTCGCGCCGAAGCGTGGCTGCGATCGGCAGCCGCGTAGCCACCCAGATGGGATAGACAGCCGCGCCGACCCCGGCTGCGGCGAACAATGCGATGTGCAGGACGAGGGCGCGCGGCTCGAGCACGAAGAAGTGGAGTCGCTCGGGGAGTCCCGGCATCTGCTTCAGAAGGTGATCGAGACGAAGGGCTAGCAGCCAGCCGAGTGGCAATGCCACGAGACCGCCGCCGCCAACGAGCCACGTGGACTCCCAGAGCAGCGCAGCGGCGATGCGTCGCCGCGGTACGCCGAGCGCGCGCAGGCCGGCCACCTCGCTCAACCGTTGGTTGACCGACATCGTGAGGAGCGTCGAAATCAGCAGGAAGGCGAACCCCAGCGTGATGGACGAGAGCACGAAGGAAATCTGGCGGAAGTAGGCGAAGCCGTTCTCGTTGAACCGCGAAACGATCTCTTCATTCGAAAACGGCTTGACGTCGGGCCGCACCTGACCGATCGCCGCAGCGGCGGCCGCGGGGCCGAACGCGGCACGCGACGACACCAGCACGAGGTCGGCATCGTCGCTTCCTCGATCCGCCTGCGTCTGGCGAAACGCGTCCGTCGTAGTCGCCGCCGTGAAATCGTCGGACAAGTCGAAGGCGAACTCGGCGATGCCCACCACCGTAAACGTGACGAGGGGCAGCGCGGACGGCGCCCCTGGAAGCAAGACACGGAGCTTGAGCGTCGCGCCCGGTGCCAGGTCGAGCGAGGCGGCCAGCCGGCGACTGACCAGGAGGGGCGGATGGTCGAGCTTTTCGGTGACGCCGGCGAGGCTACTCCCGGAGACGACTTGCCACGCGCGCCGCTCGGCGGTGGGGGACACGCTGACAAGCGTCACGTCTTGCGACGCGCGCCCCAGAGACGCAACCGCGCGATCCGTCCGAACGACGGCGACCTCTTGAATCTCCGGCAGACGTTCGAGCTGCGCGGCCAGCGTGGTGGCGTGCGGAACGGGAATTCGTAACAGCGGGAAGCTATCGGTGGCGACGACGCGCACGTCGTAGCCGGCTGAGTCGAGCATGTCGCGGAACGACACCAGCAGCCCGCGCGAGAGGAGCAGCATGTCGAAGAGGAGCGCGCCGATGATGGCGATGCCGCTCATAGCGAGCAGCGCGCGAGCCGGCGACGCCGTAATCGTCCGCCAGGCGAGGGCTCTGGGCGTCATCGTCTCACGAGCGATCCGACGCTGCGGCGAAGAAGCGCCCACGACGCGGCCAGTCCGGCGAGGACGCCGAGCGGAACGGCGAAGGCGGCCGACCGCCACGCAATGGATGGCGTGACCCGCATGAAAACCAGCGGCGTGTCGTACTGCCACTGGAAGAAGCGGTTGACGAGCCCCTGCGCCCCTCCCGCCAGGACGACGCCGAACAGACCGCCGGCGAGCGCGATGAGCAGTCCTTCGAAGAACACTTCGCCCAGGATCGAGCGGGACGAGATGCCGATAAGGCGAAGGCTGCCCACAATCTCCCGCCGTTCTTCCGCCCGCATCACCATCAGCGCGAGCAGGAAGGCAGTGCTGCCGAGGACCGTCACCATCGCGATGGCCCAGTGAAACCGGTCGAGCACGGCGAAGAGGTCCGTGCCGTCGCTCGGCCGGGACGTCGGCCGGACCGAGAGTCCGGGCACGCGGGCGGTGACAGCGGACCTGACGGCGTCGGTGTCCTGCGGGCGGAGGAGCGCGACGTTCAACACGCTGACCGATTCCGACGACAAAGGGTCGGTCGGGTCGGATGTCAGCGCGAGGAGATCCGGCAGGTGCAGCCGCGCCTCCAGGCGCCTGGCCGTGAAGCGCATCGGGTCCGGTGTGGGCTCGTAGGCGTCGACAATCTTGAAGCGGGCAGCGCGCGTGCCGGTGGCGGTCGTGGCCAGGGTCACGACGTCGCCAACGTGCAGGCCCGCCTGTTCCATCAGCTGGCGCGACATCAGGATTTCGGGCACCCCGGGAGCGGCCGTGGCGGCGGTGGCCGGTCTCGGTGCGAGCGCGGCCGTCGAGTCGACCGCACGCAGGTGTCCGGCTGCGAGGTGGAATGCGAGCGCGGCAACGAGCGCGGCGGTGCCGATCGGGACGAGCGTGCGCGCGGACTGGGGCACTTGGAAATTATATAAGGCTATTTCAAGTATCCTTGGCGGTGCGCTAAAAGCGAATTGGGCTGGTTGCTGACCGCTGACCGCTGTCTACTGACCGCTGAACCCAAGAGGAAAACAATGGCCGACATCGTCACGACTCGAGAAATCCACCTTGCTGCACGGCCGAAGGGGTGGCCGACCGCCGACACGTTCGCGCTCGTCGAGCGCACGCTGCCGCCCCCCACGGCTGGCCAGGTCCTCGTGCGCAATCTGTTCATGTCTGTCGATCCGTACATGCGCGGACGCATGAATGCCGGCAAGTCGTACGTCCCGCCGTGGGAAGTCGGACAGGTGATCGACGGCAGCGCGATCGGCGAGGTCGTCGCCTCCAACGCCGAAGGGTTCTCGCCTGGCGACGTGGTCACCTCCCGGTTCGGCTGGCGCGAACACTTTGTGGCCGACCGCGCCGAGGTCCGCGCCGTCGACCGTACCGTTCGTCCCTTGTCCGCGTACCTTGGCGTGCTCGGCGGCCCCGGTCTCACCGCCTGGGTGGGGCTCAACCTCGTCAACGTCCGCGCGGGCGATCGCGTCTTTGTATCCGGCGCTGCCGGGGCCGTCGGCCATCTGGCGGGGCAGCTGGCCAAGCTGCGCGGCTGTTACGTCGTCGGGAGCGCTGGATCGCCCGAGAAGGTCAAGATTCTCACCGACGAGCTCGGGTTCGACGGTGCCTTCAACTATAAGAATGGCGACAGCCTCGAGCAACTGAACCGGGTCGCGCCGGAAGGGATCGACGTGTACTTCGACAACGTGGGCGGCGATCAGCTGGAAGCGGCCCTCTCGGCCATGCGCCTGCACGGTCGCATCGCCGCGTGCGGCTCCATCTCGACGTACAACAACGAGACGCCGGCCGCGGGTCCGCGCAACCTGTTCCAGATCGTGACCAAACGCCTCACAATCCGCGGCTTTATCGTCATTGATTCGTTCGATCAGCTGCCGGCGTTCGAGAAGGAGGTGACTGGCCTTCTCGCGAGTGGTCGCCTGAAAGCCAGGGAAACGATCGTCGAGGGTCTGCAGCAGGCCCCGACCGCGTTCCTGAACATGCTGCGCGGCGGTAACATTGGGAAAATGGTGGTCAAGCTCGCGTAGATTGGAGGCTGAGTGTGAAACCGTATGCGATCGCACTGTTCGTGATGCTGGGCGCCCTGCCTTCGTTGGCGCAGGCGCAGGCAGTCCCGCCGACGATCCCGTTCGAGTCCGTCCCCAACCCGCTCAAGCTCCCGAGCGACATCCACCTGGGCGAGGTCGCGGGAGTGGCCGTCAATTCGAGGGGCAACATCTTCGTATTCTCGCGCGGCAACTCGACAGGCCCCTCCTACATGGCGACGGCCGCCCAGCTGCTGGAGTTCGATCCGAGCGGCAAGTTCATCCGCGAGATTGGAAAGAACCTGTACGGTTGGTCGTACGCGCACGCCGTGCGAATCGACAGGCAGGACAACATCTGGGTTGTGGACAAAGGGTCGGACATGATCATCAAGTTCAACCCGGAGGGGCGCGTGGAGTGGGTCTTCGGCCGTAAGGGCGAGGCCTCGCACTACCAGGTGCCTCCCGATACCGCCGCCACCCTTTCCGGCCTGCTTCAGCGAGCCGGGGTCCAGGTGACTCCGCCCAAGCCGAACAACCCACGCAATCCAGTGCCCGTCCACCAGGACGGCTATTTCAACCAACCCACGGACGTGGCGTGGGACGCGCAGGGGAATGCGTACTTCAGCGACGGATACGTCAACTCGCGGGTGGCCAAAGCGAGCAACAGAGGCGAGTGGCTCGCGTCGTGGGGCTCGCTCGGTAACGGTCCCGGTCAGTTCGACACGCCGCATGGTGTCGCCGTCGGCCCCAGTGGCGACGTCTTCGTGGCGGACCGGGGCAACCGGCGCGTCCAGGTCCTCGATTCAAACGGCAAGTTCCTGCGCCAGTTCACCATCGATGTGCCTCTCCCAGCCGAGGCGAAGCCGGCGCTGGGCGCCGCGCCGACCAATTTGACGACGGGTTCGATGGCCCCCGGCGCACCGGACGCGCTCTGCATGACGCCCGGCCCGAGTCCCGTTCTCTTCACGGGGGATCTCTATCCGGGCCGCGTCTACAAGGTGTCGCTCGACGGCAAAGTCCTCGGCGTCTACGGCAAGTCCGGCAAGAATCTCGGCGAGTTCGGTTGGATTCACGCGATTGCGTGTCCGTCCGAGAATGAGATCTGGGTGGGCGAGCTTCTGAACTGGCGCGTGCAGAAGCTCGTGGTGAAGGGCAGCCAGCGCACGGCGCGGTGATGCGGGCACACTAGCACCCCAGCACCCTAGCACCTCAGCACCCTAGTACGCCTAGCGCATCGACCAGCGACGCCGCGATTCGAGCGCCCACTTCGGCCTGTATCGATAGCGCGTCACTCAGCCGGCACTCGTAGGTGTCGCTCCAGACGTGTGCCTCGCCAGCTGCTTCGACGAGCCATGCGGTGATACGGACGCGATTGTCGTGACGGCGCACGCTGCCTTCGAGCAGGTATGCAGCCTGAAGCGACTCGCCGACCTCTCGGGCCCGGCGTGCGCTTCCTTTGAACACCATCGACGACATGCGGGCAATCACCGAGATGCGCCCGCGGCTCTGGCGGCCGACCTGTGCGATGACCTCCTCCACGAGGCCGCTGCTCAAGTCGTCTTCCCTGGTTCGGGATGTGAACGCCAAGACGGCCAGTCGCACGCCGGGGCGGCCGGTATTGGCGCTCCTGTCTGTCTGCAGGAGCGGTGCTCCAGGACGGAGGGGCCCGATGAACCGATAGCCTCGGCGAGCGAGCGTCTCGATGAAGCGAGGATGGTCGGCATCGTCACCCAGAGCGGCCCGCAGGCGCTTGACCGCCGCGTTGAGGCTGTGCTCGAAATCGACGAACGTTCCTTCCGGCCAGAGCCGGCGCTGCAATTGCTGGCGCGTCACGACTTCCCCGGCCTGTTCGAGCACCGTGCACAGAATCTCGAATGGCTGCGGTTGCAGCGTGACCTTCGTAGGGCCAGCGCGCAGCTCGCGGGCTCCGAGGTCCAGCTCGAACATCCCAAACCGCACGACGTGGGTGCCGCGGGGCGCTGCGGTCACCACGGTACCCGCACCCGGCGAACTGCCAGGCAGTGGCTAGACCGTGTGTCTAGTAACATACGTTTCAATATTAATGTAACACATATTACATTCACAGTAATGTCGCACTGCGCTGCTCGACCTTCCGGATCGCCGACTGAAGCTCGGGTACCGTAGAAACGGTGACACCATTCATGGCGGCTCGATCGCGCTGCAGATGGTGCGCGACGGTTCCTTTCAGTTTTTGGCGTTTCGCCTCGACTAGCGCGACCCGGACGGTTTCACCTCGCCGATCTGTCCAGAACCGCCAGCGTTTCGTGCCCGCGATCCACGGGAGCCGCTCGAAGTCTGGCGAACTCGGGACTCGCCTCGACACGGCTCAGCGCCGCACGTAGAGCTGAAATCGCGGGAAGGCGAACCTGCCGGCCATATCGTCGATGACATCGACTCGACAGGTGTAGAGGCAGGTTTGAGCGATCAGCCGGGACGTGTGCGAACCTTCCCGCGATAGAACGCGATGCTCGTCAGGACTCTGATTCGCGCCTCGCCCGATTCCTGCGTCCCACATTTTGGCTTTGGCGACGGTGGTCAAGGAATCCATGCCTACTGGACTCGCCGCCAGGTGACCCGCTGCGAGACTGCGACACCGACGCTGCCGTCGGGCTTGCGGTAGGCGATCACGCCCGCCATCCCGGGTGTCTTATCGATAAGCGCGATGCCCTGTTGCGGACCGAGGATGAACGCCGCCTTCGACATTGCGTCGGCGAGGGTCCCGTCCTCCGAGACGATGGTGGCGCTCAATGACGCCGTCGACGGCTGGAGCGTGTGGGGATCGAGCAGATGACCGTATGTGCGTCCTGCGGCGACGAGAAAAGTCGCATAGTCCGCCGACGTCGACACCGACCCGCCCTTCACGTCGACGACGCCAAACAATCGGTCGGCGACATCGGGATTCTTGATCCCGACCGTCCAGAACAGTTTGCCCGGCGGCGTGCCCAGCATGTACTGATTGCCGCCGGCATCGATGAATCCCGTGAGGCCGTGGCGGCGTAGCACCTTTGCCGCGACTTCCACGGCAAAGCCTTTGGCGATGCCGCCCAGATCGACTTCCATGCCCGGACGTGCGAAGAGGATCGTGTGATGCGGCGCGTCCACAATCAGGCTGCCGTAGCCGACAAGCGGTCGCACGGCGGCCAACTCGCCGGAGCTCGGGATGTGCGGCGTCTTGTCTCGG
>JBGPJH010000090.1:0-11398 GCA_041485305.1 Vicinamibacteria bacterium
CACGAAATCGCGACAACGAGGAAGCTCCTCGACCGGGTGCCCGGCGACAAACTCTCGTGGACACCCCATAAGAAGTCGATGACTCTCGGCGGTCTCGCGCAGCACCTCGCGAACATTCCCAATTGGACGGCCGCCATCGTCGGCGAAACGGCCTTCGACCTCGCATCGGCGCCGCCACCCCTGGACGAACCACATTCCCGGACGGCCATTATGACCCTGTTCGACGACTCCACTGCGCGAGCACGCAAGGCCCTCGACAAGACCGACGGAGAACTTTCCGCGATGTGGACGCTCAAACGAAACGGTCAGGAGATGTTCACGATGCCGCGGGCCGCCGTGTTCCGCACTTTCGTCGTGAGCCACATCATTCACCACCGAGGGCAGCTGAGCGTCTACCTTCGACTGAACGACGTCGCCGTCCCGCCCATTTACGGGCCCTCGGCCGACGAGGGCTAACGTCGCGGCCGGCCACGGCCGCACCGAGCGGCCCACGACCGGGACAGTTATCATCAGAAGATGGATCCGTTCGTTCCTCGGCCTGCGCTCCGCAACGGTCACACAATGACGCTCTACGGCTGGGGCAACCCCCGTTACTTCCCTCGGTTGCCGGAGCCAACCCGGCGGTACTTCGATGTCGAGCCTGGCGCCCGCGTGCTTGCGCATTGCCACTGGCAGCCAAAGTCCTGGGCGCACGCGACACTCATCGCCCTGCATGGACTGAACGGATCGAGCGACGCGCACTACATGCGCGGCCTCGCGGCAAAGGCGTTCGCCCGCGGCATGAACGTCGTCCGCCTGAATCAACGAAACTGCGGGGACACCGAGCATCTTTCCGCTGGACTCTTCCATTCGGGACTGACGGCGGACGCCGTGCATGTGATCGACGAGCTCGCCAGAGTGGACGGCATCACCACGATGGGCGTCGCCGGCTATTCTCTTGGCGGCAATCTCGCCCTGAAGCTGGCCGGCGAGTACGGCGATCGTCCGCCGCTCGCTCTGCGGGCAGTCGCCGCTGTGTCGCCAATCCTGGAAATCGACAAATGCGTGCGCGAGCTCGAGCGGCCCGCCAACTTCCTGTACCAGTGGAATTTCGTGCGAGACCTGAAGCGGCGCATGCGACGCAAGGACAAGGTGGGTCCGGGCCAGTTCGATCTCGCGCAGCTCGACAGCATCCGGACCGTCCGAGCGTTCGATGAAGCCTATACCGCGCCCCATTTCGGCTTCCTCAACGCCGAGGACTACTACCACCGCGCCAGCGCCATGCGCGTGGCGGACCGCATCCGGATGCCCGCGCTCATCATCACAGCCGAGGATGATCCGTTCGTGCCATCGCGGACGTTTCTCGATCCGAGGGTGGCCGACAATCCGCACATCACGCTACGGCTGTGCAAACACGGCGGTCACTGCGGGTTTGTTGGCCCCAAGTCAGGCGACGACGACGGCTACTGGGCGGAAACGCAGATCGTGGAATTCGTGCTTAGGTGCTTCGGTGCTTAGGTGCTGGGGTGCTCAGACGTGCTCCCCAGTCGGCAGTCCCAGCGTCTCCATCAGCAGCCGCGCCAGCTCGGGGCCCTTTCCTTGCTCCTCGTGCTTGAAGTAGACGAACACGTCTCTGCATGCCGCGGTGTCACGTGCGATGGTCGCGGCCCACCGTTCGATGTCGACTGGCGTATACCCCTCGTCGCGCAGGCGGAAATACGCGTAGTCCGCGGTTAGGCGAACCGGTGTGGACAACTTCTCGCTGTCGGCCACACACAGCGCAAGGTTGCGGGCCGCCAGTCGGCCGAACACCTCGTCGTCGAACCACGACGGATGGCGGAATTCGAAAGCGGCGCACAGCCGCGGCGGCAGCTCTGCCAGGAACGCATCGAGCGTGGCAACGTCTTTCTTCAGACCCGGAGGCAGCTGGAACAGGAGCGCGCCCAGCTTCTCGCCAAGCGTCCCCGCCACGCGGCAAAAGGCGCCCGCCAACTCGCCACAGTTCTTCAGTCGGCTGTCGTGGGTGATGCGACGGGGCGCTTTCAGCGTCAGCTTGTAGGGCGACGGCGTCTGGGCCGCCCACCCTGCGACCAGCTTCTCGTTCGGCATCCGGTAGAACGTGTAGTTGATCTCAACCGTCGGAAAGCGGGCCGCGTAATAAGGCAGCATGTTCTTGGCGGGCCAGCCCACCGGATAGAAGCTGCCTTTCCACTCAGGGTAGTTGTAACCGGAGGTCCCGATCCAGATCATAGGTCGACGACTGTAAACTAAAGCCATGCGCCCTTCCATCGCTTTCTGGGTCACCCTTGCGCTGCTCGTCGGCGCCTGCGGCAACTCGCACCGCCGCGAGTACGCGCTGCAGGGCCAGGTCCTGTCGTTCTCGGCCGACCGGCACGAAGCCACCATCAAGCACGAAGCCATCCCAGGCTTCATGTCGGCGATGACGATGCCCTACCACGTGAGGGATCAGAAGGAATTCGAGAACCTGGCGCCGGGCGATCTCATCACGGCCACGCTCGTGGTCGCGAGCAACGACGCATATCTGAAAAACGTCCGGAAAGCAGGCACCGCGCCGCTCGCCCCGCTCCCCTCCACAACCGAAGCCCCTTCAGCTTCGTCAGGCTTCGAGCTGCTCAAACTGGGACAGCCGGTTCCGAACGCCGCATTCCTCGACCAGGAGGGCCGGCACGTCGAGTTCGAATCGTTCAAGGGCTCGGCCGTCGTGGTGACGTTCATGTATACACGATGCCCAATGCCGACGTTTTGCCCGCTGATGGACCGCCATTTCGCGACCATGCAGCGGAAGCTGAAAGACCGGGGCAACGATTTGCATGTGCGTCTGCTGAGCGTCAGCTTCGACCCCCTGACGGATAGGCCGCCGGTGCTGAAGAAACATGCGCAGGCTCTTGGCGCCGACTCCCGGATGTGGACGTTCGCCACCGGCGATCGCGACGAGATCGACCACTGGGCGTCACGGTTCGGCGTGTCGGTGTCGCGGGAGATGAACGACCAACGCGACATCACCCACAACTTGCGCACCGCCATCATCGACCGCCAGGGCAACCTGGTGCAGACCTACACCGGGAACGAATGGACGCCCGACCAGGTGCTCGCGGACGTCCGCGTGATGGTGGGTATCGACTAGACATCTTCTAAAGCCGATGTCCTTGCAATGAAGCAAGTTTTCGCCGGGTCGGCTTTAGAAGCTGTCTTAGTTGCGGCCGCAGCGCGGCCGCCTAGTAACGAAGCTTCGCCGTCCTGGCTTGTCGAGCCGCCCCTCGGCGGTTTGAGGCGGAGCTTCGTTACTGTGCAGCCGCTGAACCCAACATGGTCCCGACCGCCTCGCTCGGCGTTTCGCGGGGAAGAGCGGCGACTCGTCGCGCGGCTTCGGACCCCGCTGGACGTTCAGCGCTACCTCAACCGGTTGCGGTACAACATGGAGCCGCCACCTGGCGGGGCAACCCTGCGCAGCTTTCGCGGGGTCGTCCGACACAGTTGCGCGCACTGCCTCGAAGCCGCTCTCTTTGCCGCCGTGGTCCTCGAGCAGCGCGGGTATCCGCCGCTCGTCCTCAGTTTCGAATCGATCGACGAACTCGACCATGTGATCTTCGTCTACCGCAGGCGCGGGCGATGGGGCTCGGTCGCCCGTTCGCGCGATCCGGGATTGCACGGGCGGCGACCAGTTTTTGCCTCGCCGCGGGCGCTGGCGCTCAGCTACGTGGACCCGTACGTCGACTACACCGGGCGCGTCACCGGCTATGCGGTGGTCGATCTGCGGACGATGGGCAATTACGACTGGCGGCTCGCCGAAACGAACGTGTGGAAAGTCGAACGGCTGCTGCTCGAGCACGAGCATCGCCGCATCGTCACGTCGGACAGGCGATTCAAGCGGCTTCGCGCGCGGTACACAACGTTCCGGCAAGCGAACGGCGGGCGGAAGCCGCTCTATTATCGCGGCCGCGAACGGTGGACGGAGATTCCCAATGAATTTTAGAGCACGTCACTCGGTTATGATGATTCTCGTGACATGGGGAGGGAACACCTGATGCCTCGGCTCAAGTCGGAACTCGAAGTGACGTGCCCCTGCTGCAACGCAACGCTCGTGGTCGACCTGAACCTCGGTCGCGTGGTCTCGCATCGTGAGCCCGAGCGCGGCAACAAACCGGAACTGAGCGACGCGCAACGAATCCTCGCGGAGGAAGCCGCGCGACGCGAGGCCATCTTTCAGCAGTCGGTGGATGCAGAGAAGACCAGAGGCGACGCCCTTTCGCGCCGTTTCGAAGAAGCGCTGCGCCAGGCGAACCAGGAGCCCATCACGAAACCCGCGCGCGATTTCGATCTAGACTGAAACAGGTGCTCTACTCGACGTCCTCGGCCAGCTCGAGCCCAATCGGGACGGCCTTGATCACACTCACGACCGATTGCGCAGCGCGCTGCGCTTTCGTCGCGCGCGCCTCGTTGTAGATGCGCGGTGGAACCACCTGGACGGCCCACGCGAGTCTGGCCAGCGCCATCAGACGGATGACGTACCAGGTCGGGTCGAACTCCCACCAGTAGAAGCCGTTGCGCGCGGCGCGCTGGTACCGATGGTGGTTGTTGTGCCAGCCCTCGCCCGCCGCCACGATCGCGGTCACGACGTTGTTCCTCGATTCATCGATCGTATCGAACCGGCGGGAGCCGAACATGTGGTTGACGGAGTTGATGGCGAAGGTTGCGTGGCTGAGCGAAACCGTCGGAACACAAAAGCCCCACAGGAGCCACTCCAGGCCGCCCCCGATGTACATCGCCGCCGCGAGCAGGACCGGCGGCACGAAGTAGTAGCGGTCCAGCCAAGCGATCTCCGGCACGCGTGAAAAGTCGCGAATCACCGGGTTGGAGGCTTCGATGCGATCGTGTGTGGCGTCGTTGAGGAACCAGCCGATGTGCGCGTAGTAGAACCCTTCCACCACGGGGCTGTGCGGATCGCCCTCACGGTCGGCGAAGCGGTGATGGTTGACGTGATGGCCGGCCCACCAGAGCGGCCCCTTCTGCATCGCTGCGGTGCCGATAAACGCCCAAACGAATCGCACCGCACGGTTCATCTGGAACGAGCGATGCGCGAAGTAGCGGTGGAACGACAGCGTCAGGCCGATGGCCCGAACAAAGTGGGACGCGGCCCATAAGCCGAGCAACATCCACGAAAACGGCACGAAGAAGACGAGGAGCGCGGAAGCTTGGACCGTCCAGAACACGATCACCGAAATCGTGGTCATCACGAGTTACATCTCCCGGAGCGCTGGCGACGAGGGAACCAGGCCGCGCCGAGCGCGAAATATCGCGGGCGGGATGCAGGTGCGGTCGGCCACCAACCGCGGGGTCAGACGCTCGTCGGAATGAGTGGGCACGGTGTTGGGTGAAAGGACGTAGGGCTGGCGGGGCGCAACGATGCGATCGACCGACCAACCGCCCTAAAGGCGAGTCAGCCTTCCTCTCCGAATTCTTCTTCCTCGGGCGGGCCGAGCCGCGTCGAGGGACGCAGCGCCTCCCGGTAGTCGAAGAGCGGAAGGTCGCGCACGTGGAGGGGCAACGTGCAGGCGGGAGACTTCGCGTCGACGATCACCGTCACCGGGCTGCCCTCGACACCTTCGCGGAAGGTGATGCGGCATCCGCAAGCGAGCCGCGCGTGCGTGAACCCTTTCAACATGCGTCCCCAATCATATCACGCGCGACGTGCCGCAACTTTTAGGGCCCGGGGCCCTTATAGCAGCGATTTGATCTCGCGCTCGAAGACGTCCTTGCCGGTCAGTCCGGTGTGCGTCGCGCAGATCTTCCCGTCGCGTGAGATGAGCACGCTGACTGGAATTCCGAGGATCGGCCCGTAGGCGTCCTGCAGGTCGTCGTGCCCCAAGCCCTGCAGCACCGTGTAGTTCATCTTCATTTCGCGCGTGTACGGCTCGAGCTTGTCAATGGGATCGTCCACCGAGACGCCCACAATCTGGAGACCCTGCCGGCCATATGTCGTCTGGAACTCTACGAAATGCGGGATCTCGACTTTGCACGGCCCGCACCAGGTCGCCCAGAAATCGAGCAAGAGCACCTTGCCCTTGAACTCGGATAAGTGCACATCCTTGCCGGCGACGTCCTTCAGCGTGAAGTTCAGATTGGCCGCCTTTGCGTCCGCCGGACACGACAGCCGCGGCTCCGCGTCGGCCGAGTCCGACCGCTCCGCCTTGGATCGCTCCATGGTGGGGTGCTTCTTCGTCAGCCACGGCATCTGTCCGATGACCACCAGGGCCACCAGAGCGACAACGCCGAGGGTCGCAATGGCCCACTTCGTTCGCATCGGGTCTGACTCCTTGCTCGAGATTCTAGCGGCCGGCTCACCGCAGCGCGGCGTGGACGAACGCGGCCATCCGCTCGACCTCGGACCGCGCCTCGCGGGCTATCAGCACGAACGTCCGATCGCCGGCCGACCAGATCGCCGCCTCGTGGCCGAACACTTGGACAAGCTGTTCGGATCGCTTCGTCCGTGGCAACATGAACAGCGACACCGGGCGTCCGTTGTGACGGTACATGATGTGCGCGACCGTGCCTTCTCCGTACAGGCAAGGTCGAGAGCCCACCAGTTCGAGGCCGGCGCGCTCCGGCGATTCAGGAAGCCGAACGTCCCAAGAAAATCCCGACGCCAGCGAGCTTTCGACCGCCTCGGTCGCCTGGTGCGTCCTGAGGACGGCGTTCATCGCGAAGCACTTCACGTGATCGGCGGTGAGCTCCGCGACCATGAGGCGCGACGACCGAGGGGTCAACTGAATGACGAACGCGCCGCCGACAATGAGGACAAGGGTCGCCGCAAGCGCGAGCGGCGCCAGGCGAGCACGCCAGGCCGGACCGACGATCTGCGCGGGCATGGCGGGATCTCGTGTTGGCCGAGCGTCCGGCTGCCGATAGACTCGCCCCGCGTGTTCCGCACACCGGGCGCGGAGCGCGTCCGGCGCGTTCTGGCGGTGCAGCGACGCCTTGCGGTCTCGCAGCAGCTCGAGGACGGCGCGCTCGGCCGCCACGCGCGTCCGGCACGGTACACACGACCCGAGATGCTGCTCGACGGCCTCGCAGGCGGCCGATTCCAGCTCGCCGTCGACGTACGGGGTAACAAGCGGGCCGATGGATGAGCAGTTAGCTGAGCGCAAGGCTCTGCTGCTCCCTCAGCCGGTCGAACAACAGCCGCCGACCGCGGGAAATGCGAGACATGACTGTGCCAGCCGGAATATCAAGCATGGCGGCAATCTCTGCGTAGGAGAACTCTTCGACATCGCGCAGCCAGACCGCCTGGCGGAACGCTTCGGGCAGCGCGTCGACCGCCGCTTGAAGCTCGGGCGCCAGCGTCGCGCGCAACAGCGCGGTTTCGGGCGTCACCACATCCTGAGCGCCGGAGGGCGCCGCCCCCTCGGCGGCCTGCTCGACCGCTTCGCTGTCGAAGGTGACAGCCTCGCGCGCGCGATCCCGGAAGCGATTGCGGGCCGTATTGTGAAGGATGGTGAACAACCACGCCCTCAGGTTGGTCCCGGGCTCGAAGCGGTCTGACGCGCGGAAAGCTTTCAGATAAGTGTCCTGCACGAGGTCTTCAGCGTCAGACGGCACCCGGGTTATCCGCAGAGCCGTCCGATATAAGCTATCGATGCACGCGAGCGCCTCGGCCTCGAACGTCGCCCTGGTTCGAGCGACCGCGTCGGGCGACCCCGGTTGGGCCTTGTGGTTGCGCATCGCAAAGCGCGCCATGGTTGGTAACCCCAGCCGTCTCCAGTCTATTCCCTTATCGTATCCCACGTGTCGCCTGCAGGGGTCGCCTCCATGCGGCAGAGGGAGGACATGCTAGGGGAAACACGAGGAATCGCGCGGGATCACGGTTTGCAGACGCGCGAAACGTCACAGTAAGATCGCGTGGGGTTCCCGGCCGCTACCAGACCCCAAGAGGTACTGCTTATGCGCATGCGCGTGCCCTCGCGTGGCCCGTCGGTTCGACGCCCGTCCTTCGGCCTTCTGCTTACCGCGGCGCTCCTCGTCGGCTGGGTCGGCTCGGCGGCGGCGCAGACGCCTTTCGTGCCCTACTTCGGCAAGAACAACATCCACTACGACCGGTTCGACTGGCACATCTACACGACCGACCACTTCGAGATTTACTACTACCCCGATCTGGAGCGGCATCTCGAGCGGGTCGCCGGGTACGCCGAAAGCGCCTATCAGCAGGTCAGCTCGGATCTGAAACACGACCTCTCCTTCAAAGTGCCGCTCATCCTCTTCAAGACCCACAGCGAGTTCGAGCAGCAGAACGTGGCGCCGGGTGTCGCCCAAGAAGGAGTGGGCGCGTTTGCCGAGCCGTTCCGCGACCGGATGCTGCTGCCGATCGACGACCCGCCGGATCGGCTCTACGGGCTCATCGCGCACGAGCTGACCCATATCTTCGAGTTCGACATCATCCCCCAGGGTCTGATTCGCCGCAGCGTTCCCTTGTGGGTGAACGAGGGCTTGTCGGACTACGAACGGGCCCAGTGGAACCCGCTCGATCTGATGATGATCCGGGACGCGGCGGTCGCCGACATCGTGCCCAAGATGACCGAGCTCGAGGGGTACGGCAACACCAACAACCCTCGTCTCATCTACAACCTGGGGCATGCGGTGTTCGAGTTCATCGAAGCGAAATACGGCAAGGAAGGCATCCGGCAGTTCCTGTTCGCCCTCAGGAAGAGCGTGATCGGCGGCGGCGAAGACGCCTACCAGGAAGCCCTCAAGATGAAGCCGGACGAATTCGACCAGGCGTTCGAGCGGTACTTGAAGGAGCGGTTCAAGCCATTCCGCGACAAGGAGCGGCCCGCCGACTACGGGCGCGACCTGTCGCCGAATAAGGAAAAGACGCACTACGCTGAAGCCTTCTCCATCGCTCCCTCGCCCTCTGGTGACCTGATCGCCACGGTCACGGTCAACCGGAAGGACGGAGAGCTCGACATCGTGTTGATCTCCGCCAAGGACGGGTCGATGGTGCGTAACCTCACCAACGGGTTCGACAAGAACTATGGCTTCGACCACATCGTGCAGCTCGGGGAGCGGTTCAACACGATGCCGTGGCTGTCGTGGTCGCCAAAAGGCGATCGCCTCGCCTACTTCGTGCGGACCGAGAAAGAGCGGACGCTCATCGTCCAGAACGTGCTGACGCGAAAAATCGAAGCGCGCGTGCCCATGAAGTCGGTCGACGAGCCCGAGTCGCCCAGCTTCTCGCCCGACGGGCGGACGGTCGCGTTCGCGGCGCTTCGCGGCGGCACCGGCGACATCTTCACTGTCGACCTCCAGACGCAGCAGATCGTCAACCTGACGACCGACGACTTCTTCGACTACGGCCCGGTCTATGCGGCGGACGGCAAGTACCTCGTGTACAACGCGCGCGTCAGCGGCAACCAGAAGCTCTTCCGCCTGGATCTCGATACGAAGAAGAAAACACAGCTCACCTTCGGGACCAATGACGAAACGGCGGCACAGTTTCTGGACGACCACACGCTCCTGTTCTCCTCCACCGCGACCGACCCGGCCGTCTCGCTCGATGCGGAGGTGGCCAAGAACGGAAACATCTACAACGTCTGGACGCTCGACCTTAGGAACGGCGAGCTGAAGCAGTACACGGACGCCCTCGGCGGCATCGTGTCGCCGGCCGGGCTCATCGACAACAGCGCCAACAGCGCCTCACGAATCGCGTTCGTGACCTACTACAAGGGCGACTGGGGCATTCATACGCTCGAGCGCAAGGAACCGCTGCACACGGCCGCATCGGCCGACTTCGGTTCCCCCGGTCCGATCATCGATTTCCAGGCACCGATGGCACACACCCTGGTCACAGCCAACCAACGCCGGAAACACTCGTTCGAGAAGATGTTCATCGAGGGGCGCCCGCCGGTCAATGTCGGCGTCACGAACAACGGCGACGTGTTCGGCGGCACCGAGATCAGCTTCGGCGATGTGCTCGGCGACAAGCAGGTGAACGTTTTTGCCTCCTCGATCGCCCAGTACCGAACCATGGCGGTCAGCTACGTGAATCTGGGGAGCCGCCTGCAGTACGCCTTCCAGGGATTCTCGCAGACGCAGTTCTTCTACGGACAGCTGGAAGGCGTCTTCTACGATCCAAGCCTCGCGCCGTTCATCAGCCGCGATCTCGCGACGGCGACGCGGTCGGTTCGAGGCGGTACGCTGTTCGGCGCTTATCCCCTCGATCGCTACCGTCGTCTCGAGATCTCGGGCGGAGTCATCCAGCTGAGCGAGCAGTACAACGACCCGACCCTCGAGCAGTTTGCCAATCAATACCAGCAACAAACGTTCGGGCAGACCGTCTTCCGAAACGGCACCCTGGTGCCGCTGATGGCTGCGTACGTGGAGGAAACGACCATCTTCAGGGAATTCGGTCCGCTCGCCGGCAGCACCATGCGTTTTGCGTACGATGTCGCGCCCAAGATCGGCGGCACGCTGTCGCGCCAGACGCTCGAGGGCGATATCCGCCACTACACCCGCATCGCGAGCACGGGTGTCCTGGCGACACGCTTGCGAGGCTTCAAGAGCTTTGGCGGCTACCCCGACTTCCTCTATTTCGGCGGCAACTCGGAGATGCGGGGATACGACTATCTCCAGTTCGTCGGCCAGAACGCCGTGTTCGCGAACGCGGAGCTCCGCTTCCCGATCATCGAGGCCGCGCTCACGCCGATCGGGGTCGTGGGCGGCATCCGCGGCGTCTTCTTCGCGAACATCGGCGGGGGGTGGTTCAAGGGGCAGGGCTACACGTTTGCCACGTCGAAGGACGAGCCGTTTCGTCCCGTGACGGGCTACCAACAGGACGCGGCCGGCCAGCTTCGCCTCGACCCGGTCACCGGCACACCGATTCCCATCTACGGACCGGAACAAGTCATCAGTGGCTTCCGACTGAAGGATGGCCGCGCATCGTACGGTGTCGGGCTCGAAACTTTCGCGTTGGGGTTCCCGATCCACTTCGACTGGTCGTACCGCACGCTGCTCAATCGCGGCTGGGAAGACGTGGTGTTCGCGTCGAGCGGCGGCAGCTCGGCGTTTCGCAAACCGCGGTTCGCCGTGTGGATCGGCTACGACTTCTGACCGCATTCGTGAATCTGGTCATTTGGACCTGACGCCCAAGCCCGCCGCCGAATCGGCAACCGAGATGGTTCAGGTCGTCTTGCCAAACGACGCCAATCCCCTTGGCTTCATTCTCGGCGGCACCGTGATGCACCTCATCGACATCGCGGGCGCCATCGCCGGACATCGACACACCCGCAGTCTCCTGGTGACGGCCGCCGTCGACGACCTGCAGTTTCTCCATCCGATCAAGATCGGCGACCTCATCATCCTGAAGGCGTGGGTCACGTGCACGTTCAAGACGTCGCTCGAAGTGCAG
>JBGPJH010000091.1:0-11309 GCA_041485305.1 Vicinamibacteria bacterium
GCCCGTGTTCGCGTTCTTCGACAGCCACGCCTGTTGACCGCAGGTCAGGCAGCGAAGCTGCGCGCGCCGGACGTTTCAAAGGTTGAGGACGACGCGGTCAGAACCGCACTGGCAGAAAAGCAGAACAGCCACAGCGCGCGAGTCTACACTAGTCGTAAATACTGGTCATAATATCGGACCGGGCTGACAGGCGCGGTCCGCTCACGCGAGCTTGACTGATGCGAGAAGATAGAGCCGGAGGAAATCATGGTCCTGACGAAATCCGAACTCATTGCCTCTTTGCAGAACGAAGTACGTATCCTGCTTCATCTCGCGGGCAAGATCGACCGCGCGACGCTCGACTACCGCCCGTCGCCGAAACAGCGCAGCACGATCGAGCTGTTGCGATACCTGAGCGTGGCGGGCCCCATGCACGTGCAATGGGACAAATCGAAGTTGGACATGGACGCCGTGGCGGCGGCGAGGAAGGCCGCCGAGGCGCGGGACTTCGATCAGACGCTCGCGGTGATCGCCGGCCAGGCAGACACCTACGCGGCTCTCCTGGGCGACATGTCCGACGCCGACTTCCGCGCCGAGATGGACGGATTCGATGGAAAGAAAGTCTCGCGCGGAGCCTTTATCATCAACCTCGTGCTGTGTGGGTGTGCGGCCTACCGCACGCAGCTTTTCATGTATCTCAAAGCCTGTGGGCGGGACGAGTTGGGGACGATGAACCTGTGGTACGGCGCCGATGCGCCGCCGGCGGCGGCCTGAAACTAGTCCTTGGTCCCTGGTCCTTGGCTTTTCCGAACGGCGGCGCGTCCGCGGCGCACCGTCGCCACGGTCGGGTTGTTCGGGCGCCGGCGCCCTCCTTCGAGCGTGTCGGTCACTCGGGTCGTGGGGCTCGTCTCGACCGTTGTGCTGAGGTCACCCTGGATCGGTCGCGGCATCGGTGGCGTTGCTGTCGCGCCGCTTGGTGGCTGATTCGAAACGTTGCGGCCACTTCGCTCCAGTCGTCGGGCCCGGACTCATTCGGACACTCGGGTCATCAGGTTGGTTGCTGAGAACGGCCGGCGTGTTTTTCACGGGCCACGGTTTGGGTTTCGCCACCGGCGGCGGCACCACGCGCCGCTCGGCGAGTCACTCGCAGGTCCTGGCTCTTCTCGAACGTGGTTGTCGACGATCGTTCCTTCGATCGGCCGTCCAACAACGGTTTGGAGCCGTCGCGCCCACTGTCTTGTGCGGTGGAAGTCCGGCACGCAGTTGTCGCTGATACCCAAGGAGGTAGGACATGCCCAAGGTCGTAGTCACGGCGCAGGTTGAGGACCTGGTGAAATGGGAAAAGGGATTCCGGACACACGGTAATCTCTTCAGGAGTCAAAGCGTCACGAAACCGATTAGTTTCGCGACAATCGCCGGCAATCAAGTCGCGGTCTGCCTTGAGCCCGATGATCTAGACACGTGTATGAAGATCCTGGATTCCCCGGCGACGGCGGAAGCCATGGCATTTGATGGCGTCAAGCGAGAGACCGTGAAAGTGTTCGTCCTGGACAAGGAGTTCAAGGTCTAGCGCGAAATCCCCACCACCCGCCCTCCTCAGGCTTCCAGCTGCGCAAGGTCTTGAGCCGGGGCTATCCGTTCTTCGACAAACGTGTTCCAGTCGTGGCAGTGGGGGCACTGCCAGAGAAGCTCGGTGCTGCGATAGCGGCAGCGCATGCACACGTGCGGATCGAGATAGAAGACCGCGTGCTGCGTGAGCTCGCTGTACCGGTCGACCACCGTGGCCGGGTGACGGAGTCGCCCGAGAGCACGCCAGATGGCTTGGTGGATGCTGAGCGAGTGAGGGTTCTGGACGAGCGCGGCAAATAGCAGCTCCAGCGCTTCCGCAGCGCCGTCGGCGGCAATCAGATGCTGCGACAAGGCGAGCCTCGCGCGCCAGTCCTGGGGGTTGGCTTCGATAAGCCGACGGCAGAGCTTCGTAAACCGCTCGGGATCGCCTGTACCAACCGCCAGCGCGTGAAGGCGGTCGAAGGTCAGATAGGCGCGGTCCGGGGCCACCCGCACCACCGTTTCCCAGATGCTGGCCGCGTCTCGTTCGTTACCCTGCGCGAGACGAACGTCGCCCAGATTCAGGTACGCGGGAACCGCCCGCCCATCGAGGTCGATCGCAGCCTGGAAACGCCGTGCCGCCTCGCCGTAATCCTTCCGGCGCATGGCTTCGAGGCCGATCTCGTTCTCGAGGAACGCCAGGATCGCCTGACTTTGTGGGCGCGAGTCGATGGCCGCCAGCTTGGTCAGACGCTGACGGGTGTCGTACGCCTCAGACCACTGGTGCTGCTCCTCGTGCAGCTTCTGGAGATTCACGAGCGCGTATTCGTTTTTTGGGTCGAGCCGCAGTACTTCGTTGAACGCTTCGAGCGCACGGTCGACGAACCCGCCGCGCTTGTAGTCCAGACCCAGGCAGAGGAGGACGTATGCGTGCTCGATCCGCGTCAGCCTCGCGCGTTGCAGCAGCGACTGATGAACGGTGATCGCTTTGCCGACCTGACCCTTCTCACGGTACAGGTTGCCGAGAATCATGGGCACTTCGAGTGCGTCTCGGTCGAGGCTGGCCGCCCGGGTCAACTCTTCGATCGCCAGATCGATCTGGTTAGAGACCAGGAAGTTGAGACCGAGGATGTAGTGTGGCGACTCACGCGCTCGTCGCCGGTCGAACCATGTGTCGCCGCGGAAGCGGTACCGTTCCCACGCCTTTCCAATGGCAAGCCCGACGAGCAAGGCGATGAGCGCCGTGAGCAGCGGTCCGTAAGGGCTCATGGTTCCTGCGTGCGAGATGTCTCAACGGGGCCCGCAGTCCGGAGGCTGCCAGCCGGCTCGTTCACATAACCGGCGACCACGTGATCCCACAGGTGCTGCGCCCGAAGGACCGTCTCGAGCAGCTCTCGCGCGGCGCCGTTCCCGGCGACCGCCCGGCTCACCCAGTCGACACGCGCGCGCACTTCCGGCACCGCGTCGGCGGGCGCTGCCGAAAGCCCCGCGCGTCCGAGCACGGCCAAGTCCACGATGTCGTCCCCCATGTACGCCACGTCGACGTCGCGCAGACCCAGGTCTGCGAGGATTTGCCCGTAGGTGGCGAGCTTGCTCGACACCCCTTGATAAACGAGCTCGATGCCGAGCTGTTTGGCCCGGTGCAGGGTGGTCGGCGAGCTGCGCGCGGACAGGAAGCCCACGCGAATACCGGCCCGCTGGGCCCAGACCATCGCGATCCCGTCGCGGATGCCGAAACGCTTGCTCTCCGTGCCGTCCGAATGCACCAGCACTCGGCCGTCGGTCAGCACGCCGTCGACGTCGAACAACACGAGCTTGATGCGGGCAGCCTTCGATTCGATGCTCACGGGCGATTAGAACATTTCAGTGCGCCACAAGTCGTGCAGATGCACGACGCCGGCGAGGCGACGGGGTTCGCCGTCGACGACGACGATTGACGTGATCTTGCGCTGCTCCATGATGTTGAGCGCCTCGACGGCCAGCGTCGTCGGGGGCACGGTCACGGGTCCGCGGGTCATGATATCGCCGGCAGTCATGTTGAGGATGTCGGTCCCACGGTCCATGTGACGACGCAGGTCTCCATCGGTAATGATGCCGAGCAGGGTCTGGTCGTCGCCGACGACGCACGTCATGCCCAGGCCCTTGCGCGACATCTCGTAAATGACGTCACGCATTCGTGAATTGGCCTGGACCAGGGGGCACTCTGGGCCAGTGTGCATCAGGCTTTCGACCCGCATGAGGCGCTTGCCCAGCTTCCCACCCGGATGCAAGTTCGCGAAATCCTCCTGCTTGAAGCCCTTTTCCACGAGCAGGGTCATCGCGAGCGCATCGCCAATCGCAAGGGCCGCGGTTGTGCTGGCCGTCGGCACCAGGTTCATCGGACAGGCCTCTTCGGTGACGCTGCAGTCGAGCGCGACGTCTGCGGCCTGCGCCAGTGTAGATGACGGCGTGCCGGTGATGGCGATAAGCTTCGCGCCCAAGCGGCGGATGGTTTCGAGCAGCCGTAAGAGCTCCGCCGTTTCGCCGCTGTTGGACAGCGTTACCACGACGTCGTCGCTTTGAATGACGCCGAGCTCGCCGTGAACGGCCTCCGCAGGGTGCAGAAAGAACGCCGGCGTGCCCGTGCTGGAGAGCGTGGCGGCAATCTTGCGGCAGATGATGCCGGATTTGCCCATGCCGGCCACGATCACGCGACCGCGGCAGTTCTGGAGCAATTCGACCGCCCGCTCGAACCGACCACCGAGCCGTGGGACGAGCGCCAGAATGGCGGCCGCTTCGGTCTGCAACACCCTGCGCGCCAGCGCCAGATCAGCCATGGGTTGGTGCCACAACGGTGGAACGACCGGCCCGCTCGGCTTCTTTCGCGATGGTATCGATGGCCATCAGACGTCGGAGAAGCGGTTCCAGGCGATCGATCTGCAGAGCGTTTTGGGCGTCGCTTTGGGCGCGCCGTGGGTCGTCGTGCACTTCGAGAAACACGCCGTCGACCCCGGCCGCCACGCCGGCCGAGGCCAACGGCTCGATGTACTGGGCCAGGCCAGAGGTGACGCCTTCGCCCCCGCCAGGCAGCTGCAGACTGTGCGTCACGTCGAAGACGACCGGCACGCCGAGTTCGCGCATGATCGGAAACGAACGCATGTCGACCACGAGGTTGTGATAACCGAAGCTCGTACCCCGCTCGGTCACCATCACGCGGGTGTTGCCTGCGTCGAGGGCCTTGGCCACCGCGTGGCGGACATCGTCGGGGGCGAGGAACTGACCCTTCTTGATGTTCACGATCCGGCCGGTCCGCGCGGCGGCGACGATGAGGTCCGTCTGCCGCGAAAGGAAAGCGGGGATCTGCAGCACATCGGCGACTTCGGCCACGCGCGGTGCCTGCTCGGCCTCGTGAATATCGGTCAGAATCGGCACCTCCAGCTGCGCCTTCACCGCCGCGAGGATACGCAACCCCTCGTTTAGCCCAGGCCCCCGGAACGACGAGCCAGCGGTCCGGTTGGCTTTGTCGTACGAGGCCTTGAAGATGAACGGTACGCCGAGACGCCCGGCGACGTCGACCAGTCGCCTGGCGACGGCGAACGTGTGAGGCTCGCTCTCGATGACACACGGGCCCGCGATGAGAACGATCGGGCTGCCGCCGCCGATCACCATCTCCCGCAGCGTGACGACGGGCACCGGTCAGGCCACCGACTCCGCCGCGGACCGCTGGACGCCTGCCATCTTATGCTTGTAGGCCGAATCGACGAATGCGGCAAACAAGGGATGCGGCCTCGTCGGCTTCGATCTGAATTCCGGATGGAACTGGACGGCCACATACCACGGGTGTCCAGGCAATTCGGCGATTTCCGCAAACTTGCCGTCCGGGGATCGTCCGGTAATCCGCAGGCCATGCTGGGAGAGCGTCCGTTCGTACAGACAATTGAACTCGTAGCGATGACGATGCCGTTCGTGGATGAGGGTTGCCGCGTACACGCGCTGAGCCAGGGAACCCGGCAGCAATTCGCACGCGTACGATCCGAGGCGCATCGTGCCGCCCAACTCGTCGACGCCCAGGAGGTCTCGAAGCTTGTAGATGATCTTGGTGGGCGTATCGGGGGCACATTCAGTCGAATCAGCGTCGGTGAGCCCAGCGACGTTGCGCGCGTACTCGACCGTGGCCCACTGAAACCCATAACAGATGCCGAAGTAGGGGATGCCGCGCTCGCGTGCGATCTGGGCAGCTTTCATCATGCCACGCGTGCCGCGGTCGCCGAACCCACCCGGCACGAGAATGCCGTCGGCGCCGTCGAGCAGCGTGGCCCCGCCTGGCTCTTCAAGCGCTTCGGCTTCGATCCACTTGATGTTGACTTTCAACCGGTGCGCGAACCCGCCGTGATACAGCGCTTCGTTGAGGCTCTTGTAGGAGTCTTCATAGCCGACGTACTTACCCACCACGTGAATCGTAATGTCGTCGAGCGGGTTCTTGACACGGTGGACGAGATCTTCCCAGGCCTGCATCCGGCGCTCGGTTTGCGGCAGGTGGAGGTGCTTCAGCACGATGCGATCGAGACCTTCAGCGGCGAGCACCAGGGGCACTTCGTAGATCGTCGACACGTCCTTCGCCGTAATGACCGCCTCCTCGTCGACATCGCAGAAGAGAGCGATTTTGCGCTTGAGATCCGCGTCGAGAAAGCGATCCGTCCGGCAGAGGAGGATATCCGGTTGGATGCCGATCGACCGCAGGTCGCGGACGCTGTGCTGCGTCGGCTTCGTTTTCAGCTCGCCGGCCGTGCCGATGTACGGCACCAGCGTCAGATGCACGTACAGGGTGTTGTCGCGCCCGACGTCCTGGCGAAACTGCCGAATCGCCTCGAGAAATGGCAGACTCTCGATGTCGCCGACGGTGCCGCCAATCTCGACGAGCACCACATCCACATCGTGCGACACGGCACGAATCGCGTCCTTGATTTCGTTCGTAATGTGCGGGATCACCTGGACGGTCCTGCCAAGGTAGTCGCCGCGCCGTTCTTTCTGAATGACGCTCTGATAGATCTTGCCGGTCGTCCAGTTCGAATTTCGTGTGGTCGCGGTGTTGGTAAACCGCTCGTAGTGGCCCAGGTCGAGATCCGTCTCGGCGCCGTCGTCGGTCACGTAGACTTCCCCGTGCTGGTAGGGGCTCATCGTGCCCGGGTCGACGTTGATGTAGGGGTCGAACTTCTGCAGCGTGACTCGGTATCCGTGACCTTCCAACAGGGCGCCAATCGACGCCGCGGCGAGACCCTTGCCCAGAGACGACACCACGCCGCCGGTGATGAAGATGTACTTGGTTGAGCTCATCATGTGTTCTCGTGGAACGTTGACAGGGCGTTCGTCGTCAGTTCGCGCTTGTCGCCGTGAGCAAGCGACGCACCTGTTCGAGATCCTCCGGGGTATCCACGCCGATCGAATCGTACGCGGTTTCAACAGCTTTGATGCGGATGCCGTGCTCGAGCGCTCGCAGCTGCTCGAGCGACTCGGCCCGTTCGAGCGGCGTCGGCTCAAGCGAGGCGAGCACGAGCAGCGCGCTCCGGCGATACGCGTACACGCCGATGTGTCGATAGAGAGGTGGCCAGCCCCCGCGTGGGTCGCGTATGTGGGGGATTGGCGCCCGCGAAAAGTACAGGGCGTACCCTCCCCGATCGAGCACCACCTTTACGATGTTGGGATTGGACAGCTCGGCTGGATCGGCGATTCGCCGGTAGAGTGTGGTCATCGAAATCGACGGATCGGACAACGGCGCGACGACTTCCGAGATGGCGCGTGCGTCGAGCAGCGGCTCGTCACCCTGCACGTTGACGACCACGTCGCATTCGAGCGTGGACGCCACTTCGGCGAGACGATCGGTGCCCGTCGGGTGATCGGGCCGCGTCAGCCGAGCGCAGCCGCCGAAGCGGGCGACCGTCGTGGCGATGCGCAGGTCGTCGGTCGCGACGATCACGCGGGAGATGACAGGGGACGCCGCCACGCGCCGGTACACATGCTCGATCATCGAACGACCGTCGATGTCGGCCAGCGGTTTGCCTGGGAATCTCGATGAGGCGAATCGGGCAGGGATGACGGCGACGACCTCGAGCGGAAGAGCAGTGTCCACCGCAGAACGAGTCGACGCAGGGTGCACGACGAATAGTAACACACTCAGAAATTCCGTCGTGCTACGATCTCAAGCGTCTCCGATGAACCTGACACGTACGGCCGCGCTCAGCGTCGCAGGTGGAGCGCTCGCAGTGTGGCTCGCGGCTGCCGCAACGTCGGGCACGCGTCCAGCAGGGCCGGTCCCTGTCGCCCCCCAGAGCTCCGCCGACGTTCGCGGCGAGGAGCTCAAATCCGAGATCGCGCGGCTCCACGAGAGACTGCGTCCCTCTGCGGCGCCTTTGCAGACGCGCGACCTGTTCCGCTACTCCGCCAAGCAGCCCGCGACACAGGCGGCCGCCGGCACGCCGCCCGGCCCAGTCCCCTTGGTCCTGCCCATGCTGGCAGCGCTGGCTGTGAAGCTCGTCGGCATCGCGGAAGATGTCGGTCCCGACGGCCCCGTGCGCACGGCGATGCTGTCGTTCCGAGGCGACCTGATTTTCGCGAAGGAAGGCGAGCCCGTCGGGACTCAGTATCGAGTGGCCAGAATCTCGGCCGACGTCGTGGAGTTGACCGACAGCACGGCCGGCAGCACGCTTCGTCTCGCGTTGAAGTGAGAGCGCGGCCCGTCGCCATCATCATCAATCCGATATCGGGAGGGGCGACTGCGGAGCGGTCGCGCAGCCGCGCTCGGCTCGCGGCTGCGCTGTTGCAGGCGCGCGGCGAGGAGGCGGAGGTGTTCGTCACCGAGCGTCGAGGCCACGGGCGAGAGCTGGCACGCGCGGCCGTCGCTCGAGGCGTGCGTCTCGTGATGGCGTGGGGTGGCGACGGCACGGTGAACGAGGTGGGCTCGGCGCTTGCGTTTGGGCACACGCCGATGGCGATCGTACCGTCCGGATCCGGTAACGGCCTGGCGCGCGAACTGGGGATCAGCCGTCGTCCAGAGCGCGCGATCGTGGAGGCGCTCAGTGCCCAGCCACGAGCGATCGATGTCGGAGAACTAGGGGGACGCCTCTTCTTCAGCATCGCTGGGATTGGCTTCGATGCCCACGTGGCGGCGTGTTTCGACCGGGAACTGGCGGGACGCCGAGGGTTTGTCACCTACGCACGCATTACGGCCAGAGAGCTGTATGCCTACCAACCGGTCAGCTATCGCATCAACGGCGTGATCGTGCGGCGAGCCCTGCTCGTCACCTTCGCCAACTCCGCGCAGTTCGGCAACGGCGCGCGGGTCGCTCCTGCGGCGTCTATCGACGATGGCAAGCTCGATATGGTCGTATTCGAAGAATCGTCGCGGTTCGCCACGATATGGGGGCTGCCACGCTTGTTTACCGGCAGCATCGAGCGCGTGCCCGGCTGGTCAATGACCCGGATCGAGCACGCCACCGTGGAGGCCGACCAGCCGATGACCTATCACGTTGACGGCGAACCGCTACCGGGTGGGACCCGGCTCGAGGCCCGCGCGCACCCTGGGGCACTGAGGCTCTGTGTGCGCTAGCCGATGTCCGCGCGACTGAGGCAAGCTTCCGTCTTTAGAAGCTGTACTTCTCCAGTCGCACGAGCCACACGTCGCGAACGGCCGCCACCCGCCGGATCGCTTCGACTGCCGCTTCGAGCGCTCCCGGGGCGCTCGCCTCTTCGTCGACGTTCACCACGCCGACTGCACCGGTTTCGTTCCTGCCAAGCGCGAAGTTGGCGATGTTGACGCCGAGACGGCCGAGAATCGTGCCGACTTCGCCGATGACGCCTGGCTGATCGTCATTACGGATGATCAGCATCGTGCCCGCCAGCGGCGCTTCGACCCGAATGCCGCCGACCGACACCAGGCGCGGGCTATTGGGCTCGAACACCGTGCCCTCTGCCCATCGTTCGCCCTCGCTCGTGTGGAGTTTCACGGACACGAGGCTGGTGTAGTGTCGCGGGCGGGTGCTGCGCGATTCGATGATGTCGATGCCGCGTTCGCGAGCCGCCGCTCTGGCGTTCACCATGGAAACGCCGCCAGACAGAATCGGCCGCAACACGCCGGCCGCCGCGCTCGGTGCCAGGACCTCGGCGGCGCGGTTCTCAGACAGTTCACCGTAGTAGCGGAGCCCGATCGCTTCGACGCGGGCGGCTCCCATCTGCGACAGGATGGCGGCCAGGCAGTCAACCAGCCGTATCCAGGGCTGCAGGCGGCGCAATTCATCAGCGTGAACGGCCGGGAAGTTTACGGCGTTACGCACCACTCCGTCCCTCAGAAAGTCGCGCACGGCGGCTGCCGTGTCGAGACCGACCAGCTCCTGCGCCTCCTCGGTGGAGGCGGCGATGTGCGGCGTCGCCACCACGGTCGCCAGCTGCGCGAGCGACCAGTCGGTGGGGGGCTCTTTTTCAAACACGTCGAGGGCGGCGCCCGCAACCTGGCCGCGGTCGATGGCGCGCCGAAGGGCGGCTTCGTCGACCAAATCGCCGCGGGCCGTGTTGACAATCCGGACCCCCGGTTTCACCTTGGCGAAGCGTTCGTCGTTGAACAGATGGCGGGTCTCAGGGGTGGACGGCAGGTGCAGCGTCAGCACGTCCGCCAGCGCACACACGTCGTCGAGCGGGAGAAGCTCGACACCGAGACCGTCGGCGATCTCACGCGAGATGAACGGATCGTGGGCGACGACCCTCATGCCGAACGCGCGGGCGCGCTGCGAGACTTCCCGCCCAATCCGCCCCAACCCCGCGATACCGAGCGTCTTGCCCCGAAGCTCGGTTCCGACGAAGCGCTTTTTCTCCCATTTGCCGGCCTTCATCGCTTGATCGGCAGCCGGCACCATCCGCGCCAGCGCGAGTATCAGCGCGCACGTGTGCTCGGCGACGCTGATGCTGTTGGCGCCGGGGGCGTTGACCACCAAGACGCCTCGGGCACTCGCGGCCACCACGTCGATGTTGTCGACGCCGGTGCCCGCCCGTCCGACGATGCTCAGCCGAAGCGCGTTTGCCAGGAGATCGCCGGTCACCTTCGTCGCGCTTCTCACGAGCAGCGCATCGGCGTCGACGAGATCGCGCGCGAGATCCGCTGGACTGCGACCGGTCCTGGCATCGACTTGCCAGCCTTCGGCGCGCAGCAGCTCCAGGGCCGATTCCGGGAGGTCGTCAGCGACGACGATCTTCATCGGTACTGGCGAAGCGGGGGTTACAGGGTTTGCGAATGCTTGACCGCGTTCCATGCCTTGTGTCGCTCGTCTTTCCCGCCGATCCCGCGGTCAGTTCCGATTGGGCCGTCGCGAAGGGGCGTGAAGGGGTGATGTCGTCGCCTGCCGTGCGTATCGTACTGCGCTTCACCGCCCGGATCGATTCGGACCTGGAGCGATCGCGTCTTTCAGCTTGACAGCCTGTGGAGCGTGCGGCATCGGTTGGTGGCGCCATTCGCACCGGCGGGCTGGCAACTCCGTCCCGCGATGCGCCGGAGACCGCCTCATGAGGACGCTTGATGCCACAAGAGAACAGCGTGGGATGAAAAGGCATCAGTTGGTCGTTTGTCGCTACAGTATAATCCCGTGGTTTTGTCGATCCCGGGAGCCGGATGCGATGGGCATCGCCCTGTCGTGGTGCAAATCGCTAAAACGCTCGAAATGCAGCGTGGCAATACGGAAAGTGGCGACGGTTTTCCACAGAGTTTTCCACAGTTTCTGTGAGAATCGGGCGGAACCATCGGGGGACTTGACCTAAAGAAA
>JBGPJH010000092.1:0-11283 GCA_041485305.1 Vicinamibacteria bacterium
GGCAAGACCGGCAAGCAGGTCTGGCGCTTCAACGTCGTGCCCGGCCCCGGCGAAAAGGGACACGAGACGTGGGAAGGCGACAGCTGGATGTACGGCGGCGGCGCGCCATGGCTGACCGGCTCCTACGATCCCGAGCTGAACTTGATCTATTGGGGCACCGGTAACGCCTCCTCGGATTTCTGCGGAGGCAAGCCGAAGGGCGACAACCTCTACACCGCGAGCATCGTCGCCCTCAAGCCGTCGACTGGCGAGGTCGCCTGGCACTTCCAGGTCGTCCCGCACGACGTCTGGGACTACGATGCCGCCTACGAGTGCATCCTGGTCGACCTGCCGGTCAACGGCCGGCCGCGCAAGCTGCTCATCCATCCGAGCAAGAGCGGTTACGCATTCGTGCTCGATCGGGCGACGGGCGAGTTCGTGGCCGGGTGGAAGTACATCGACACGCTGACCTGGAGCAGTGGGCTCGATAGCAAAGGCGTTCCCCAGGAGCGGAGAGAGCCGGTACCCGATCTGGCGACACTCATCTGTCCCAACTGGTTCGGCGGCCGCAGCTTCAACCAGGCGTCGTTCAACCCGAAGACGGGGCTCTTATACAACATCGGCGTCGAATGGTGCGGGGAGTTCTTGGCGAAAGACCAGGAGATGGTGCCGGGCAAGTCGTGGACCGGAGGGTCTATCAAGATCGTCCCGCCGCCGTCGGGAAAAACCACGTCGCACATCGATGCGTTCGAGCCGATCTCGGGCAAGCGAATCTGGCGCTACGAATCGAAGTATCCATTGCTGGCGGCGCTCGTCTCGACGGGCGGCGATCTCGTGTTCGCCGGCGATCCCGAAGGCAATTTCTTCGCCCTCAACGCGCGGACGGGCCAGAGGCTCTGGACCTTCCCGACCGGGTCAGGGCACCGCGGCGGGCCCATCTCGTATGCGGTTCGCGGAAAGCAATATGTCGCGACACCGTCAGGGTGGGGATCCTTTGCCGCCTTCAGCATCACGGCGCTGTTTCCGGAAACGAAAGACTTCCAGGCCGGGTCAACGCTCTTTGCGTTCGCGTTGCCGGACGGTGACGGCCGTTAGAGGGCGTGCCCTACCAGCCCCACCCGTCCTGTCGGCGCTTCACAGTCGTTCACGGTTTGACGTGGATTCTCTCTCAGAAGGCAGAGCCTCTTCGCGAGGCCCCGCCGAAAGCGGTTAAAGTGGAGGGTACGCCCGGCTGGAGTTTCTGAGGGGGCTACGTATGGTTCGCATTGTCGTCAAGCGTGGCGAGTTTCAGCGATACGACGACCTGTACAAGGTGTTCGTCCCCAATGGGGCCGCCGATGTGGTCTGGGATCGGCGACTTCGAGAGCGACGAAGAGCCAAGCCGTCCGCCGACGTCGCAGAGCGGCGGCGCGTCGAACGACGCAGTCCTAGACCGGTCAGCTGGACAGGTTTAGGTTTCGTCGTGTGCGAACAGAGAGACCGCGGGTAACGTAGTCCCTCGCGTCGCCGGCCTCTGATCCGAGAGTTCTTTCGCGGCCGACGTTGATCCGAGTTGCCGCCGCTCCGATGTCAACCCAGCCTTAGTTCGCCGCGAAGCAGTAGAACAGGCCAGCGCCGCCCGTGCTCACGAGATTTTCCTGGCTGCAACCCCGGCTCGGATGGGCCGCATTCCAAGAGACGTTTGGCCCACCGGTGCGGTCGTGATGACCGAGCTGAGCGGTGCCCATTCCATTGCTCGTCCAGTTATTGCACGTGTGGTCGGCGCCGTCGGTAAAGGCGCGACCATCTGCCTGCGAGCCGGTGAGCATGTCGTGCACGTTCGGCTGGTTGCCGACGCCGTTCACGGGGTCGCCCTTCTCAGTGAGCGCCGTGGCCTTGGTGAGGCTGTTGCCGACACGTGCCTGTTCCAGCGCGTCCCCGTGCAGGTCGCCGACGTTTTGGGCGACTCGGGCGTTCTTGGAGTTGTACCACGGACCACTTCCGATTCGGTCGCGAGCGCTGACCGCGTTCGGACCTTGCGTGCTGAGATAGGCGTGCCACGTGCGGTTGCCAGCCCCGGCCCCTGTCGCGAGCTTCTGGCAATGGGCATCCGCCCCGGACAGCCCACCGAGGTTGGCGCCGTTGCCAACGCCAACGCTGGTGACGAAGAAGCCCATCGGCTGCGGCGGCGCCTGCTGCTGCTGCGCGTACACCAGATACGAGCCCCACGACAACGCGACCGCGAATGCGGCAAAGATCAATCGCATCGACCTGTCCCTCCTAAAATGTGCCCACGAGTGGGTCTCCGGCATCCGTTGATCAAGTCTCTCTCGGGCCGCATCTTACTCAACACGCCTTTCGCCGTCCAGCGTGACGTTCTGCCGCACGCCGACTACGGATGAGAGTTTGGCGCGTCAGCCGCACCAAGCTACAAGGCCACCGATTGCCAGAAGAATCACAGTCACGACGATCGCCAGCACGACACCCAGCGAATCGGTCCAAGAGTCGAACGGCATGCGCTGGTTAATACGACCGCGACTAGGGTTCCATTACGCCCCGTTCATAGAGTTCGTCGTCACAAAGGACAGGATGGACACTACGACGCGCAGCCGTCGACGATCGCCGGGTGGCTGCCCGGGCGCGTGGCGACGCCGTGCCGGCCCAGGGCCCGCAGACGCGAATTGGCTAGCCCTTGTCTGGCAGCGCGAAAACGTACAGCGCGTTACCGGTGGACGGGTGGCGAATCTCGGGGGAAATCGTCCGGGGCACCTGCCGGGGACTTCCGCCGCCCAGACCGGTCGAGACGGCGATGTACTGTTTGCCGGCGACGCTGAACGAGATCGGGAACCCCTGCACCGACGTCCCGAGCCTCGTCTGCCAGAGCACTTTACCCGTCCTGAGGTCGTAGGCGCGGAAGTAGCGATCGAGATCGCCCGCGAAGGCCACTCCGGTCCTGGTGGACAGGACGGCCGTGAGAAACGCCGGACGCTGCTGCAGGCTCCAGACTTCCTTCATCGTGTTGACGTCGTAGGCTGCGAGCTTGCCCACGTTGCCATCGCTGCCGGGCATCTCGAAGAACCGACGGTCGGCCGCCGTGCCCCCCGATCCTTCCTTGAATTCCACTTTCCGCGGCAGCATTTCGATGCAGCTCTGGCTCAGCGGGATGATGAGCAGTCCGGCCTCCGGGCTGTAGCTCATGGCCTGCCAGTTGTGGCCGCCTTCGGTGCTGGGACAGGCTTGAACCCAGCGGTCGAACTGCTGCTCGAGGATGTCGCTTCGGTAGGTCGGTGTTCCGGTCTTCGGATCGATGTGGTCGAAGATGTTCTGGAACACCGTCTCCTTGTGGCCGAGGAACTCGCCGGTTTTTCGATCCAGCTTCCAGAGGATGCCTGGTTTCCCCACGGTGAACAGCAGCTTGCGACCGCTCGCGTCCACGAGCACGCGTTCGTACACCTCGTCCAGATCGAGGGACTCGCCGGGAGCGTGCTGAAAGTACCAGGCCAAGGTTCCATCGTCGGGTCTCAGCGCGACCGTACTGCTCGTGTACAGCGCTTTGTCGATCGCCGATGTGCCACGGCTCAGATGCATCCAGGGCTTGGCCTGGGCGACACCCCAGTACGTGAGATCCAGGTCTGGATCGTAGGTACCGGTGATCCATGTGTCCCCGCCGGCGCGGAACATGTTGGCGAGCTTGCCCCAGCTGTCGCCGCCCGGTTCCCCGGCATGTGGGATGGTGTTGAATCGCCAGAGCTGTTTGCCGGTCGACGCGTCGTACGCGCTGATGAAACAGCGCTCCTCCTTGAAGCGATCGCACCCCTGCAATCCCTGAAGGACCTTGCCCTTGATCACAATCGGACTGCTCGAGTTCGAGAACCCTTTGGTGCGATCGGCGATCAGGGTCTCCCACAGCAGGCGGCCTGTCACGGCGTCGAGCGCAACAAGACGCGCATCGCTGGTCGCGAGGAAGATCTTGTCCTGATAGATGGCGAGGCCCCGGTTCGCCGTCCCGCCGAACCCCATTTCGCCGCCCGCACGGTACTCCCAGATCAGATCGCCCGTCCGGCCATCCAGGGCCTGGACGACATTGCCGGTGTTCTCGAGGTAGACGATGCCGTTGTGCACGAGCGGCGAAGGCTCGTTCCATCCGCCTTCGTTCATCGACCAGATCCAGGCGAGCCTCAGACTCTGGACGTTGTCGGGGGTCACCGAGCCCAGTGCGGTGTGGTTCCAGGCCTGATAGTTGCCTCGCACCATCAGCCAGTCGCCAGGGTCAGGATGGCGAAGCATCTCGTCGGTGACCGGCACGAAGTTCTTCACTTCTCCAGACACGGTGAGGCCTCGTGCCGGCGGCGCTTGCCCCGGTTGTCGCTGAGCCGACCCCGGCTGTCCGGCGCCGCCTGGCTGAACCGCGCCAGGCGTCCGAGGCGCCTGACCGGTGGCAATCGAGCCGATGGCCAGCGCCGTCGTGGAGGCCAGGGCCTGCCCTCCGCTGGGCGCGCCGTTGGTCTGAAGAACATACGCGACGATGTTCAAATAGGTCTGCTCGCCGAGCGTACCTGCGGCGCCGGGCGGCATCGTGGTCTGGATGTGGGCGAGTAAATCGCGAGTGGTGCGGCCGCGCCAGGTGTTCAGGAAATTCGAACCGGCAAGCTGTGGCGCCTCGTTGGAGCCGCCCATATCGGCTCGATGGCAGCCGGCGCAGCTTGTCTGATACGCGACGCGGCCCTGCGCTGCTTGCTCGGAGGTAAACAAACCTGTTGGCGGCTGCTGGCCGACGACTGCACCGATGGCGACGACCGCCATTGCTGCCGCGGCCAAGAATTTCAGACGGACCATGTCAAGCTCCCAGCAGCGAGGCGTCGGCATTCCCGCCCGAGGGGCCGACAGTTCGGCGGTTTGAGGAGGACCTCATTACCGCAGCAGCCAACCCCACAAATTGCCGTCCGGCGCGTTCTCGCTATGAATCTGGACGTAGAGCCATCCCTTCCTGAGATCCTGCACCTGCATCTGCGTCAGCGAGAGCGAGCCGGTCACAGTACCGTTCGAAGCTTTCGATACGGTCAGTTCGAACACCGGGTTTCCGCGAACGCCCGTTTGCGCGCGATGTACCCGCGCAATAGTGGCCGGGCCCCGCAGGCCCTCGAACGTCCCGTTGATGGTGAGCTTGGTGCCGACAAGCACCGCAGTGACCGAGCCCACCCCTGTGAGGTCGTTCATGTTCGTGGCGTCTCGAGGCAGCGGCGACAATCTGGCTTTGAACGTCTCGCCGGTCTGCGCGATCGACGCTGACGCGACACAAAGAATCGTCACGCCTGCCAGGACGGCGACGAGATGTCTCACGAGCCTCTCCTTCAGCCCTCGGCGTTGCTATCAACCCGCGGCGAAACGTGTGCGGCGATAGGTGCTACACGCGGCGCGTGCGCTCAGGGGCCAGCTTGTAGCCCTGGTGCCACGTCGATTCGGCGCCGCCGCCCGTCGGGGCGACCACGACCTCGATCACGTACGGGTTGCCGTCGCGCGTGGCCTGAATTCCGCGCTTGAACGCCGCCTTGATGTCGCTGCCCGCCGTCACCTTCTCGCCTTTGACGCCCTGGCTTTCGGCGAGCTTCACGAAATCGACATCCGGGTCGCCGATATACAACCCGTGATAGTGTCCCGTCTCTTTCATCCTGCCGCCGTAGGCGTAGAACCCGTTTCGAACCGCCTGGTAGCAGCGGTTGTTGAATACGACGGTCAGCACAGGCACTTGATAGCGTTTCATGGTCCAAAAGCCGGACGCACTGAACAGGACCGCGCCGTCGCCCATGCTGCAGACTACCTGGCGGTTCGGCTCGGCCAGCTTTGCGCCGATGGCGGCACCGATTCCCCAGCCGAGGCTCAAGTAGGTGTTGGTCACCCACATCTTCTCGTTCTCGCGATGCCCGGCCGTGAACAGCGTCGTGCCCGGCGCGGTCTGCGATCCGGGCGACGTTTCGTTCTCCACCACGAGGATGGCGTCGGGATCGAGCAGCTGTTCCATTTGGAAGGAGAGCTCGTCGTGATGGATCGGCGACTTACCGGAATTGGCACGAACCGTATCCATCAACTTCTTGTGTGTGTCCGCCACCGCGGCCTTCACGAGCGGCGCGCGTAGATTCCGAATCTTTGCGAGCCGGTCCGCCGTCGCCATCGACTTGATCGTGTCGATGAGGTCGCGCGTCGCGGCCTTCACATCCGCTACGACGGCGAGGTTCATCGGCTGGGTGCGGCCGAGCGTGTTGGTGTCAATCCCGAGCGCGACGAACTTGGCGCCCTTGGCGAGGCGCGACCCGGTCGGCATGCCGGTGCCTCCCCAGTCGCGCGTGCCGTACTGGATAACCAGATCGGCCTGGCCGTGCGGATAGGCGGCCTCCGGCGAATACGTGCCGATGTACTGCGGATGCCTGGTTGGGAAGTTTCGATATCCCTGGCCCAGGCCCGGCCCTGCGGCGGGCAGCCCGAGCAGCTCGCACAGCTCGACGATGTCGTTCTGTGCGCCGGATTTCCACACCTGGTCGCCAAAGATCGGAACCGGCCGCTCCGCTTCCAGCAACCATTTCGCCAACGTCTCGATCTGGTCTTTCGCCGGCCGCGGCCGCGCATCGACCAGGAACTGTTCGCGTGGATAGATCTCCCCGGTGATGCCCTTTGTTGTGAGCGCCTCTCTCGTGCACGCGATGAACACGGGCCCGCCTGGCGCCGTTGTCGCCAGTTTGTACGCGCGGCGGATCGCCAGCGGCACCGAAGAGGGATTGCGCACGTCCCACGAGATCTTCGTGAACATGCGGTTGATGTCGGACTGGCTCATACCTCGGTTGGGCGAGATGGGGCCCTCGTCACTGAAAAGTGTGGTGTCGTTCAGTCCCGATGTGATCACGAGCGCCGAGCCGTCGTAGTGCGCGTTGGCGAGCTGTCCGGCCATTTGAGCCGTCCCGCCCGTGCTGTGCACGTTGACGAACGCAGGCTTCAGGCTGACGCGATGGTACCCGTCTGCCATCGGAATGACGATGCCCTCGTGCAGGCCGATGATGACCTTCACATCGTCGTGGTCGGTCAGGGCGTCGAAGAAGCCGACCTCGATGGACCCCGGATTTGTGAACACGAACCGGCTGCCGGCCGCCTTCAGCTGCGCAACCAGCAGGTCGCCACCTGTTCCGGTGACCGACGTCGCGCCGGCATCCAGGGCCGCGTCAGCGCCGCCGAGATCGGCGGCATCGACGACGCGTGCCGCCGCCGCCGCGGAAAAGCCGGCCGCCATGAGCCGGCCAAGGAAGCCGCGTCGCGACAGCGCACCGCCGTAATAGTCGTTCAAGAGTGCGCGCATGAATTCCTCCTAAGGTCGTGAATTACAATCGGTCCTCTAACGAGTCGCCGCCGGCGCGGTACGCAGATCCCGGAAGAATGCCCGGACGTCGTTGACGAGCGCGTCGGGCTGCTCGAGCGCCGCGAAATGACCGCCCCGCGGAAACTCGGTCCAGCGTTTCAGGTTGTACCGTGCCTCGACCCACGGACGCGGCGACCAGATGATCTCTTTTGGGAACTGTGCGCAGGCGGTCGGCACCTCGACGCGCTGTGCGGGAAAGGCGCTGTTCGCATGCCGGGTTTCGTAGTAGAGGCGCGCGGACGAAGTGGCCGTCTGCGTGACCCAGTACAGCGTGATATTGGTCAGCAGCTCGTCCTTCGTGAACTTCGTTTCCGGATTGCCTTCGCAATCGCACCACGTGCGGAACTTCTCGACGATCCACGCCGCCAGACCAACCGGCGAGTCGTTCAGAGCTGCACCGATCGTTTGGGGCTTCGTGCCGTGCTCCGTGCTGTAGCCGGTTTCCTCGTTTTGGAAGGTCACGCGCGCCCGCATCCGCTCCTGCTCGGGGGGCGTGAGTCCAGCCATCGGATCGGTGACGCCGGGCGGCTGGGCTGCCGCGCACATGTTGAGGTGGATGCCAGCAACGTGTGCTCGGTCGTTGATGGCCAGCGGCGCGGCGATCAGCGCGCCCCAGTCGCCGCCCTGCGCGCCGTAGCGTGTGTAACCGAGCCGCGCCATGAGCTTGGCCTCGATTGCCGCCATCCTGGTCGAGCTGTACCCGGGTTCGCGAGGCCGGTCCGAAAACCCGTAGCCCGGAATCGACGGAACGACGACGTCGAAGGCGTCTTCGGTGCGGCCGCCGTGCGCGACCGGATCCGTGAGCGGGCCGATAATCTTCGGGAACTCGACGAACGAGCCCGGCCAACCGTGTGTGATGAGCAGCGGGAATGCGTTTCGCTCCTTGGACTTCCGCCAGATGAAATGGACGTTGAGTCCGTCGATGTTCGTCTTGAACTGCTCGAACTGGTTGAGCCGGCGCTCTTGCGCCCGCCAATCGAACCGGTCGCGCCAGTAGGCGACGAGCTCCTTCAGATACGTCAGGTTGACACCGTAGTTCCAGTCCGCCCCTTCGATCTCGTCGGTGAACCGCGTACGCGCTAGGCGCTGCTTTAGGTCGGCCAGTACGGCATCGGGAACGTGAATTGTGAACGGCACAATGGCGGCGTCGGACGCCGGCGCAGCCGCGCCACGCCCGGAGGTCGCGCTAGTCGCACCAGGCCCCCTGGTCTGGGCGTAGCTCCACAGACCCGCCAGCACGATCAGCACAGCCAGCACGAGCCCGACCTGCGGAGCTCGCGGACGATACGGTCGAATCGTCATGAGCCCTGTTCTCCTCGACGGTACGGCGTTTTGGGGCCTCTTCGAGACACTGGACGCGTTTGGTCAGTATTCTAGCAGCCCGTGGCGCAAGTCCGGCTGCAAGAAAGTCGCTCGGGGAGACGTGGGCGCAGGCCCCAGGGTCCGCCGCGCCGCGGCGGCAGGGCGGGAACCTCGCGCCACATGAACGGCGGGACTAGAAAGCGTCAGGAGACTCTGGAACAGGCCCGCGTGGTCCTGAGCGCCACCCGATTTTCTGCTCGACCGCGCGAGCGAGATCCGTGGCGCGCTCCAACGCTGCGCTGAACGCGGCGCTGGTGCGAGCGATGGGCCGTTCCGTCAGCGCATCGATCTGGATTTGCACCTCGAGGGGCGCCCAGGCGCGAAGGGCGGCCACAGCCGCGACGAGCACAGCCACTTGAAGCACGAGCCTCGCGCCGATCATGGAGCGGCCAAGTGTGCTCAGGAGAGACGACCGGTTGGCGTCGACAGGCTGAATCTGACCGCGCATGCTCGGTGTTCCTTTCGGACGGGACACTAGATGGGCACCCCGAATGGCCGAAAGCTTATCCTCAAAACGGCTTCTCAGATCTGCAATCTGCGATCTCTCCAAAGCCGCGAACATTAGTCTGACTGGCAGAGGAAGGCAATAAATAGCTAGAGGCCGCTGAGGCGTGCGAGCTCCTCGTCGGTCAATCTGATGTGCGCGACCGGGAGCAGGTCGGCCAACTGGTCCGTCGTGCGGGCGCTGGCGATGGCAGCGGCGACCGTGGGTTGGGCGACAAGCCAGGCCAGGGACACGGCGGCAACCGTCGTGTGACGCGCCGCGGCGATGTCGTCGAGTGCCGCGAGCAGTCGCAGCCCACGATCATCGAGATACGCTCGCGCAGCCGCCGCGCGCGGACTGTCGATCTCCGTACCTGGCCGATACTTGCCCGTGAGAAAGCCGTTTGCCAACGCGTAATACGGCAGGCACGACAGTCGCTCTTCCTGGCACAGACCGAGCAGCTCGCCCTCGTAGTCGTTGCGATGCGCGAGGTTGTAGTGCGGCTGGAGCGCGACGTACCGGGCCAGGTGTTCGCGATCCGAGATGGACAACGCCTCGGACAGCCGCGCCGGCGTGTAATTGGATGCCCCAATGTAGCGGACCTTTCCTTCCTTGACGAGCGCGTCGAATGCCCGCAGGGTCTCCTCGATCGGCGTGTGTTCGTCGTCGACGTGGGCGTAGTACAGGTCGATGCGATCGACGCCCAGACGCTGCAGCGATGCCTCGGCGGCAGATCGGACGGTCTGGGCTGACAGACCTTTCAGCCCCGGAGCGGCTCCCACTTTCGTCGCGATCAGCATTCGGTTTCGTGTGCCGCGCGAGGCCATCCACCGCCCGATGATCGCCTCGGACTCGCCGCCCGAGTGGCCCGGCACCCACGCCGAGTACACGTCGGCCGTGTCGACGAAGTTGCCGCCCGCTGCCGCGTAGGCGTCGAGCACGTCGAACGACTGGCTTTGGTCGGCGGTCCAGCCGAACACGTTGCCACCGAGGCAGAGCGGAAAGACATCGAGCGCTGTGCCGTCGATGCGTGTCATCCGTTCTCACTCTCAGGCTCGTCAGGCGGGGTCGGCCTGACCCGGCCGAACATCCATGCGATCAGAATGCTCAGGAAGTAGAGGCCAATCATGGGAGAGGCGAAGATCGTCTGGGTGACCATGTCTCCCGTCGGCGTGATCACGGCGGCGGCAATGAAGATCAAAAGGATGGCATAGCGGAAACTGCGCCAGAGCCACCGCGCCGAGACCAGCCCGGCCTTCGAGAGGAAGAAGACCGCCGTTGGCATCTGGAACACCGCTCCCATGCCCAGGAGCATTTTCGTGTACAAGTCGAAGACATCCGCGAGCTTTGGCATGAACGCGAGATCCGGCGTGTTGAAGCTCGCGAAGAACACCATCATGTAGGGGAACGCGATGTAGTGGACGAACGCGGCGCCCGCCAAAAACCCCAGCGTTGTGAACAGCACGAACGGTGCGGCAAATCGCCGGGCACCCGCCGGCATGAGCGGCCCGACGAATCGCCAGAGGCGGTACATGACGAACGGCATCGCGAACACCACGCCGACAATCAGAGCGATCTGTATGTAGAGCCCGAATGCTTCGCCAGGCTGCGTGTAGATCAACGTGGTGCCGCTCGGAAGCGATCGCCTTGTCGGTCCGAGGATGAAGTCGACAATCCGATTGATGAAGACGAATCCGATGAGGACGCCGACCGCGACGGCGAGCGACGAGTGGACCATGAGCCGGCGGAACTGCTCGAGAAGCTCCAGGATGGAGACATTGCCGAGCAGTCCGTCGAATGCGGTCGAGGCGCGGGAGCTCTTCGTCTGTGACCTTGGAAAGGGCACTAAGGCCATCGTTCGAACGTTAGCACACTTCCACACCCAGCCACGGCCGCGGGCCCAGAGACCGCGGGCAGGATTCTACCGGCGGCGGCGTCGCAGGCCGACCAGCGAGATCGAGCCTGCGACGTCGCGCTACGGGCGAGCCGATCTCGACCCGCCAATTTGGAGACCGACGCTGCCGGTCACGCCTCTCAGTCGGCGATCGAAGTTTCCTTCGGCGCCCACGAGCCGGTA
>JBGPJH010000093.1:0-11143 GCA_041485305.1 Vicinamibacteria bacterium
AGTCGACCCGGCAGGAGCATCGCGACAGGCTGCGCGCCCTCGAAGGACTTGATGGCATCAGCGAATTGACCGTCGGCGCAGACGTGGTCCGCTCTGCGCGATCGTACGACACCGGGCTGATCGTCGTGTTCCGCGATCGCGCCGCGCTCGACGCCTATCAGACCGATGCGAGGCACGTAGGCGTCGCCCAGTACGGCGCTTCGGTCTGCGATCACATTGTGGCCGTGGATTTCGAGACCGTCTCCTAGCGATCTCCCCACCTTCGGTATGGTTTTCCGATCGACGATAGGGAGTCGTGGTGGGCGCCGAAGCGTGCGCGCTCGCACACGTGTGTCAGGAGCGCGCGCACTCGCCGCACACGCGCTGCTCAAACTGTAAATTTGGCTGACAGAAGCGTCGTTCCTGTCCGGCAGCGGGATTGCTCGATGCCAGCACGAGCCTGGCGTGCGACTCCACCCACGCCGATGGGCGCACTCTGGACAAGACGACATCATGACGACTCTGACTCGAACCCAACCGGAGCGGCTCTGGACTGCGCCGGACGGCACGGTGTGCATCCTCGAGGAGCGAGACACCGCGCCGATGTACACCATCTCGCTGATCAGAGATGCCGAGGTGGTCCGACAGCAGAGTCTGTTCGCAAAGGCGACTGCCGAGATGGTCGCCCTGAGCTGGCGTCAGCGAAGGATGAAGTAGTCTCGATCCGCGAGTTCAGTGGGGAATGCCGTCCGGGTACGGCATGTAGGTCACGAGATGGCGCGCGACGAATTCCTGGATCACGACGTCCGGGTGCTCCTGCTGAATCACTTCTGGTTCGAAGTCGTTCTGCCAGAGATACACCGCGCGGCTGAAGTGCTCTGACAAGTACGGAATCAGTCGGCTCGCGAACGAGTCCCGGAATATTACGGCGCGCGGAAGAAGCGCAGACGATCGTTCGGTGACCATGCGCCCGTCCTCTCCGTACGGATCTGGCTCGGCCGGCTCCAGGATCCGGTACGAGAACCCGCGGCGGGGCACGAGCCCGGGCGTCGAGACCTTCCCCGGATCGGTCAGCCCCAGCATCGTCGTTCGGTCGCCTGAAGCGACCGAGGGCGATTCGCGGAAGTCCGCCCGCTCGAGTGGACGAATGGCCGGAAACCACCCTGCCAGCCGCCCGGCAATCTCACGATAACCCACGAGCGCCCCTCGATCGCTCCAGTGCGTGTCGTACCGGTGGTACAGAAGCTCGGTGCCCTTCGCGGCGATGAGCGCCGGTCTCATGTCGAGCGCCTCGAGGTCTGAATGTGTCCGGAGGTAGGCGATTAGCTGGTCCGCGCGGTAGCTGGACTGCATCCGATGGAGCGTCGCCGGGAGGTGCTCCGGGTAGATCATCTGCTTGTCGGGCGCGATGACGAACAGATATCGGACCCCACGGGCAGCGAGCCAGTTGCGAGTGCGTTCCAGCATCAACCGCCAAGCCTCGAGTTGCGAAGCGGTGAACGGATCGCTCTGCAGGATGTCGTCGATGCCGCCATCGTCTGCGTAGAACAGCCAGCCGTTTCGGCCGGCGATGACCGTGTCGGAGGAAGAGGTCTGGAACGCCGTCCACAGAAAGTCAGAGCGCCAGACGATCAACCGATTGCGCAACGCAAAGTGATCCTCGAAAAATCGCTGAAATGCCTCGGGCCAGGCGGCGAGGGCTGATGGGTGCCAAGACCACTTCGGGAACGGGGCCAGCGCGCGCATCTCGGATTCCGAAATGGACGTGCGATCGAGTCCGAGTGCGAGGCCGAGGCCGGGAATCAGGATCAGCAGCACAAACAGCGTCACCGTTGCGAGATGCTCGGCGCGATGTGCGGGAGGGATGACCGACACGATTCTGTGACCTGGTCGCTGAAGGGCCGTTTTGTCGGCTTGCGGAGCGGGATTGCTTGGCGAGAGGGTCGGTCCGTTCCTCAGGTTCATGAATCAGAACCTGAAATAGATAAAGGGGCTATACGTTCGCGCGGCGATTTGGACGACCGATGCCACCAGAATGAGCACCGTGACTGCCACGCTGGCGACGGCCACGCCCCACTCGGCGGCGGGAGGGGCCTTCAGGCGTTCGCGCCACGCCGCGAGCGAGGGACCGATCGGCAGCGAGCCCAGAGCCCCGAACACCAGAGCGAGACACAATTCCGGCGTCAGGTACCAGGTCGCCAGGTACGGAGTGGGTTGCGCAGGACCCCATCCCGCGATGGCCCTCAGATACCCCAGCGCACCAGCCAGCGTGTCCTCGCGAAAGAACACCCACCCCACCATCACCACGGCAAGCAGGTAGACGTGACGGAACGGGACAGGAAGCCGCCGGATCACCGTGGCGAGCCCCAGCCGTTCGATGACCAGGAACAGGCCGTGGAACAGCCCCCAGACGACGAACGTCCAGCTCGCCCCGTGCCAAAGACCGCAGAGAAAGAACACGGACACCAGGTTGCCGTACGTCCTCGCCGCTGAAAGGCGACTGCCGCCGAGCGGCACGTACAGGTAGTCGCGAAACCACGAGGAGAGCGACATGTGCCAGCGCCGCCAGAAGTCCTGCACGGACTCTGCGACGTAGGGCCAGCGGAAATTCTCGGGAAAGCGAAAGCCGAACATCCGCCCCAGGCCGATCGCCATGTCCGAGTAACCGGAAAAGTCGAAGTAGATCTGGATGGTGTAGCAGACGATGCCGAGCCAGGCGTGGGGAGCGCTGAGCTGGCTGAGCGGCATCGCGAAGATCTTGTCAGCGGGGCCGGCAACCGTGTTCGCGATCAGCACTTTTTTGCCGAGCCCGATGACAAACCGCCGAACGCCGAGGGCGAAGCCGTCGAGGGTGACGATCCGGCGGGCGAGCTGATCCGCGATATCGCGATATCGGATGATTGGCCCGGCGATGAGCTGTGGGAACAGGAGCAGGTACAGCGCTGCGTGGACGGGGCTTTTCTGCGCCGACGCATCCCGCCGGTACACGTCGACCACGTACGAGATCGCGTGAAACGTGAAGAACGAAATCCCGATCGGGAGGAGCACGCGCGGAAGCGCCAGCGGACGGACGTGCAGAACCGGTAGCACCGCGTTGATGTTGTCGCTGAAGAAGTTGGCGTATTTGAATACAGCCAGCACGGCCAGGTTCGCCGTGACCGCGAAGCCAACGATCAACGCGGCGCGCCTGTCCGACACCATTCGGGCGCGGTCGATGGCGATCGCGGCCCAGTAGTTGAACGCGATGGAGGCGAGCATCAGCCACGTGAACGCGCCGCCGCCTTTGGCGTAGAAGATTACGCTCGAGGCGAGCAGCAGCCAGTTCGCGTATGAAGCATGGGGCCGCTTCAGGAAGTAGCACCCGAGCAGGACTGGGAGGAAGAGGAAGAGAAATATCGGTTCTGTGAAGAGCACGACCTGCTCGGCGACCCCTCAGAGGGTGTGAAATCAGGGCTTGGTGAAGATCAGAATGTGCTGGCGCGGCAAAACCTCGTCGACCTTCGACATCCTGAACCCTTCGGCTTCCACCTCCATCTTCGCTTCGGCGACCGTCATTTTGTGCTCGAAACGTATCGGAATAGTCGGATCTTCCTTGCGGTACTCGAGCAGCACGAGCCGTCCGTCGGGCTTGAGCGCTTCGCGCATGCGGCGCAACATTTGTTGCGGCTCCGCGAACTCGTGGTAGACGTCTACCATCAGGATGAGATCGATGGCCGAGGTCGGCAGCCTCGGGTCGTTGACTTGACCGAGAACGGGCTCGACGTTCGAGAGGCGCTCTTTCGCCAGCCGCTGTCGCAGGAGCACAAGCATCTCTGGCTGGATGTCACTGGCGTACACTTTACCGGTCGGTCCCACACGCCGTGCCATCTTGACGGTCATGTACCCCGAACCGGCGCCAACGTCTGCCACGGTGGAGCCCGTTACGACCTGAATGGCTTCGAGCGCGCGGTCCGGAGATTCTTCGTCCATTCGCTCGGCCCGATCGAGCCAATCGGCACCCTGATACCCCATGACGGCAGCGTACCGGCGGCCGCTGATCGGGTGTACGCCTGGCGCCGTCGCGGTTTGATCGGCCCAAGCGACAATGAGCGTCGCGAACATGAGCCCACCGGCAAGCGCGGCGGTAAGATGGCCTCTCTTCATATGTTGGATGCTCCAGACGCCGTCATTCACATGGCTGGGCGGATCGGACCATTTCGGTCCCGCTCCACGCCTAGAATACCAAGAGCGCCGGTCGCCCTGCCAGCGCGGCCGCGGTGGACCGGCTGGCGCGCCCTCGGTCGACAAGCTGATAGCTGATAGCTGTCAGGTAGCTGAAAGCTCCCTGCGCACAAGAGGGCGCGGGCCCCTGCGGAAGCGGCGCTCGCGCCCCGGTGGTGGAATCCAGAGTGGAGAGACACAAAGACAATGACCGCAACGACCTTGACGCCTTCGCGACTCTGGAAACGGATGACCTCCGAGCAGCGCCTGCGGGCCGCACGCGCGTTCTGGGGTGACGAACAGGCAGGCGACGACCAGCTCCAGGCCGCGCTGCTCATCGCCCAGCACAAGAAGTTCCGACCCAAGACCGTGATCTCGCTCGACGCCGATCGCAAGTCGCGGCATTTCGCCAGCCTGGCGTCGCTGCCCGACGCCCTGGCTGCCCGCGCGCTGGTCACGTATCACCTCGCGGAACAGCGCGCGATGATGGGCGCGTTTCTGGATGCCCTTGGGATCGGCCACGACAATGGGGTGATCCAAGAGAACGACGTGAAGCCGGACCCGGAGAAGATCGGCCCTGCCGCGACGCAGATTGCCGAGCAGTATCCGCCCGAGAGCGTATCGCTGTATCTCAACACGTTGCTGTGTCAGGACCCCGAAACGTGGAGCGCGCTGGCGGGAGTGCCCCAGAGGCAAGCGGAGGAGTGAGGCGGGCGGCCCTTGGTGGGCCCTTGGTCGTGAAGAACGGCTCGAAGACCTGATGCCTGAGCTCGGGTGCGATGCCCTGGCCCGTGTCGCCTACGACGATGCGGGCGTAGTGGCCCGGCGGCAAATTTAGATCCCGTACTCAGCGCCTTCGATCGGGGACCGATAGCGCCCTCGGACCGGCGGAGCCGATCTTCCGCGTCCTTTTGCCTGGAGATGTCGCGCGCGATGGCTTGAACGGCGACAACGTCGCCGCGTTCGACGACGAGCTGGACGTGCTGGCCAACCCAGACAACCTGCTCGTCCTTCGTGACGGCCGGAAACTCGAAGTACGTGTTGGCCATCCGCTCCGCGATCTGGCGCGCATAGTGTTGGGCGGCGGACTGCCTGTGGTCTGGTCGGACGCGGCACGCCGTAGGATTGACGTTCGCTTCGACCCATCGCCAGCTTCCATCCCGGGGCGCATTGTACAATTTCACGGCATGCGAAAGCCGGTTGTCTTGATCACAGGCGCAGGAGGCGAGATTGGCCACTCGCTGATCGGGGAGCTCGGAGCGACCGACTCCGCGATTGTCACGATCGATGTGAACCCCTTGGACCACGCTCTTGCGCCGCTCGTCAAGCGCGAATTCACGGGGTCGGTGACCGATGCCTCGCTGCTCGAGCGTATGCTGGCCGAATTCGAGGTAGACTGCGTGTTCCATCTTGCCGCACTCTTGTCTACGCGGGCCGAATTCACGCCGGTTACCGCCCATCACGTCAATGTTGAAGGGACGATCAACCTGCTCGAGTTCGCCCAGAGGCAGGGCGAGTCGCACGGCCGCCCTGTCACGTTCATCTACCCCTCGTCGATTGCGACCTACGGGATCCCGGACCTCGAGACGAAGGCGCGCGTCGGCCGTGTGCGCGAAGATGCCTTTGCGCATCCCACGACCATGTACGGCTGTACCAAACTCTACTGCGAGGAGATCGGACGGTACTACGCGCGACACTACAAGCAGTTGTCCGTAGACGCGAACCCGCGAGTGGACTTCCGCGCCGTTCGGTTTCCGGGGCTCATTTCGGCGACCACGATCCCGTCGGGCGGTACCTCGGACTACGCGCCAGAGATGATTCACGCTGCCGCCGCCGGGAGACCCTACGAGTGCTTTGTGCGTCCCGATACGACGATTCCGTTCATGGCGATGCCCGACGCGTCGAGCGCGCTTCGCCGGTTGGCGTCCACGCCCCGGGCGCAGCTGACGCGGACGGCATACAACGTTGGCGCGTTCAGCTGTTCGGCCGGCGAGATTCGCGAGATGGCGCTGGCGGCGTTTCCGAACGCGCGAATCACCTTCAGAGTCGACTTGAAGCGCCAGGGAATCCTGGACTCGTGGCCCTCAGATGTCGACGACTCAGCGGCGCGGGCCGACTGGGGGTTCCAGCCCCGGTACGATTTCGGCCGCGCGTTTCGCGAATACCTGATCCCGACCATCCGTCAGCATCCAGCGCCATGACGGCTGTCACCGCATTTGCGCCCGCGACCGTGTCGAATGTGGCCTGCGGCTTCGACGTGCTCGGCTTCGCGCTGGAGGGGCCGGGCGACCTGGTGACGGCCCGCCTCGGGCCCCCCGGCGTGAAAATCGAGCACATCACCGGCGACGGCGGGCGCCTGCCGCGCGACGCCGCCCGCAACACTGCGGGCGTGGCTGCGCTTGCCCTGCTGACCAAGCTCGGCGACTCGCGGGGTGTGTCGTTGAGCATCGAGAAGGGCCTGCCGCTCTCGAGCGGCCTCGGAGGGAGCGCCGCCAGCGCAGCGGCGGCCGTGGTGGCCGTGGACGCACTCCTCGGAGCCCATGCGCCGGTCGAGATGTTGATTGGCTGCGCGCTTGAAGGCGAGCGCCTCGGCGCCGGATCGGCGCATGCCGACAACATCGCTCCGTCGATATGCGGTGGGTTCGTGCTGGTGCGTCGGACCAGTCCGCTCGACGTGTTGCGGTTGCCTGTGCCCGCGGGTCTGACCGCCGTCGTGGTCCACCCCGATCTGGAAATCGAGACCGCCCGGGCCCGTGCGCTCCTGGGAGACATGGTGGCGCTCAGCGACGCCGTGAAGCAGTGGGCCAACCTTGGCGCGCTGGTTCATGGGCTGCATACCGGAGACTTCGGGGTCATCGGCCGCGCGCTCGAAGACACGATCGCGGAGCCACGGCGCGCCTCCCTTGTGCCCGGCCTGTCGATGATCAAACGAGCCGCGGCAGAGGCTGGCGCGCTCGGGTGCAGTCTCTCCGGTTCGGGCCCATCGCTCTTTGCACTGTGCGCGAGCCCCGATGTCGCGCCGCGGGTGGCCGATGCGATGACGCTGGCCGTCCGGACGCACATTGGTGGCGAGCCGCAGACCTACATCTCGGGCGTCGGAGCGCCGGGCGCGCGCATCGTGTCCCCATGAGGTTCGTCAGCACACGGGCCCCTCAGCACGGAGGGCGGGCCGGCGTGTCCCTTGGGACGGCCATGCTCGAGGGGTTGGCGCCGGACGGTGGGCTCTACGTGCCGGAAGCGATCGAACCGTGGCAGGACGCGGAGCTCAGGCGTCTGCCGAACCGGACGCTCACCGAGATTGCGTATCGGGCGCTCCGGCCGTATACACGAGGGGAGCTCGACGCGACGACATTCGAGGCCGTCGTCGTCGCCGCGCTGAATTTTCCGATTCCGCTCGTCGTCGTCGAGCCCGGCATCTACGCGCTGGAGTTGTTTCACGGGCCGACGCTCGCCTTCAAGGACGTCGGGGCTCGGACCATGGCGCGCCTGCTGGCGTCCCTCGACAGCGGGGATCAGCCCCTGACGATTCTTGCTGCGACTTCAGGGGATACAGGCAGTGCGGTGGCGCACGCCTTCCACGGCGTTCCCCACACGCGCGTCGTGGTGCTGTATCCGGACGGTCGCGTCAGCCCGACTCAGGAAGCACAGCTGACGATGTTCAACCGGGAGAACAGCAACGTGCGGGCCTACGCCGTGGCCGGCAGCTTCGACGACTGCCATCGCCTGACCAGAGAAGCGTTCGGCAACGCTGGGCTGCGGAAGCGCGTCCGCCTGACGTCGGCCAACTCGGTCAATATCGGCCGTCTCCTGCCGCAGATGGTCTACTACTTCCACGCCATCGCCGAGTTGGCGCGCCACTCGTCCTCCTCCGACATTGTGGTGTGCACGCCGAGCGGCAATTTCGGGAACCTGACAGCGGGCCTGATCGCCAAGCGTGCAGGACTGCCCATCGGCCGCTTCGTCGCCGCCACCAACGTGAACGACGTGGTGCCAGAGTATCTCGAGAGCGGACGATTTGAACCGCGCGCATCGGTCCAGACCATCGCCAACGCGATGGACGTCGGTAACCCGAGCAATTTTGAGCGCATGCTCTGGTTGTACGGTACGGATCTCGACGCGATGCGACGCGACCTGGTCGGCACCCGACACCGCGATGATGATGTGCGCGCAACCATCAAGCGGGTCTTCGAGGAACGTGGCTACCTCCTCGATCCCCACAGCGCGATCGCGTACATGGGATTGAAGCGGTACCTGGAGGACGCCGGCGGCCGTGGAGGGCCTGGCGACTCGACCGCGCGCGGGGCGCAGGCCCGGGCTGGGATGTTCCTCGCGACGGCTCACCCGGCCAAGTTCGGCGAAATCGTCGAGCCGATCATCGGCAGGCCGATCGCACGACCGGCGCCGCTGGCTCACGCGCTGGCCGAGCCTCGTCACATTCTGAAGATCGACGCGACGTTCGATGCCGTCAGGCGGACCGTTGACGACTGAAGACGGTTCGTTCCGGTATCGGGCGGACGTACTGCGAGATTTGTGGCGCCACGGCATCAGACCGACATCCCGCACGCGTCCCGAGCTCGTGCGGGAGTTCGTTCGAGATTTGTATCGCTACGAGATTCGCAGCCTCCGCGCGCGAATGTTGCGGCAGGAATTCCCGCGCGTCGAATATGCGGCTCGGGTGGATCGGTTGCGGCGCCAGTATCCGATTCTCGCGTTGTTGCCGCGGCAACTGCTTGAATGAGGGTTCCCAACCGTCACGGGTTTGCCCAGGTTGTCGGCCGACCTCCTACGCCTCATAATGCGCAGGACGGGCGCCACTCAGCTCGATGAACTCCTCCGACGGTCAGCCGCCTGCCATTGAGCAGGTTGTCCCCCTTGTCTACGATGAATTGCGGCGCTTGGCCGCCGCGTACATCCGCCGTGAGCGTCCGGGGCAGACGCTGCAGCCAACGGCCCTCGTCCACGAGGCGTATCTCCGGCTGGCGGGCGCCGGGACTCCGTGGACCGATCGCAGGCACTTCCTCGGTATTGCGGCGCGGTCGATGCGTCAGATCCTGGTCGAACGCGCCCGTGCCCGAGGCGCTCAGAAGCGGTGGGGCGGCATGGACCGCGTGTCGCTCAGCGAGACGCTGGTGACGGCGACCAACGAGGACGCGATGCTTCCCGCGCTAGACGAAGCGTTGACGCGTCTGGAGGCACTCGATCCGGAGCAGGCGAGGATCGTCGAGCTGCGGTATTTCGTGGGCCTGGGCGTCGAGGAGGCGGCGGACACGCTTGACATCTCGCCCGCGACGCTCAAGCGGCGTTGGGCGCTGGCGCGCGCCTGGCTGTTCCGGGAATTGAGCGGCGGAGGCTCCCAGTGACCGTGCCAGGGGCATGGCGGCAGGTTCGCGATTTGTTCGAGCAGGCGCTGGAACAGGATCCGGCCGGCGTCGATCGATGGCTGGACCACGCGGCTGGCGGCGACGGGGTCCTTCGCGCGGACGTGGCGTCGCTGCTCGCCCACCACTCCCGCGCGGGCCGCTTTCTGGCTGAACCACTGGGCGAGCGCGTACCGGACCCTTTCGACGAAGGGCCTGGCCTCGAGCCGGGACACCAAATTGGCCCGTACGTCATCGTTCGGGAAATCGGACGTGGGGGCATGGGCCGCGTCTACCTGGCGAGCGACCAGCGTCTGGGTCGCCCCGTGGCCCTGAAGGCGCTCCTTCCACGGCTGACCGAACATCCGTCGAGCCGGGAGCGGCTTCGGCGGGAAGCGCAGGCGGCTGCCGCCCTGACCCATCCAGGCATCTGCACGGTGTACGCGCTCGAAGAAGTGGGCGACGAGCTGTTCATCGTGACGGAGTACGTGGAAGGACGAACGCTGCGCGAGGACATCGCCTCAGGGAACCGGCCATCATCCCACGCGCTGCGGCAGACGGCGCGAGAACTGGCGTCGGCGCTCGCCGTCGCGCACGCGAAGGGGATCGTGCACCGCGATCTCAAGCCCGAGAACGTGATGCGAACGAACGAGGGCCACGTGAAAATCCTCGACTTTGGTCTCGCGCGCATCGAAACGGGATCGCCCGTAGGTCCGATTGGCCCGCTAATCACGCAACCTGGGCTTCTGCTCGGCACGCCGGCCTACATGGCACCCGAGCAGCTGAACGGGCAGCCTGTCGACGCCCGCGTCGACATCTTCGCGCTGGGCGTGCTGCTGTACGAATACGCGTGTGGCAAGCACCCCTTCGAGGCCGGGACACCTCTGGCCGTCATGGCGCGGATTCTCGAGAGCGACGTGACATCGATCGCGTCTCGCGATCCGCACATCCCAGACGATGTGGCGGCGGTTGTCGACCGGTGCCTTCAGAAGGCGCCTGTCGATCGTTTTCCGTCTGCCTCTGCTATCGGCCCGATGCTTCAGGACGCTCCCACCGTTCCGCCCCCGGCGGTGGCGCGATGGTGGCAGATGCACCAGCTTGCGGTCATCGCCTTGTACGTCGGAGCGTCCACCGCCGCGTGGCATATCAAGGAGGTGGCGACATCGCCGCTTTCCCGCTGGTTGTTCGTCACCGTCGGCATCGGGGCGGCGGTCGCTGGCATCGTACGCGGTCATCTGGTTTTCACACAGTGGATGAACCCTCTGCGCCTCGTCGACGAGCGGCGGCGCACGGCGACGGTGACTCTGGTGGCGGACCTGCTGATCGGCGCCTGCCTGTTCCTCGACGGACTGCTGCTCGTGCCGACCACGCCGCTGTACGCCGTGCTAACCATCGCGCTGGCGATTGGGGTGGCGCTCGCGCGGGTGCTGATGGAGCCAGCCACGACGGTGGCGGCGTTCGGGCGCCGTTGACGACGGGAGGGGAGCCTTTCCCATGATGGCGATCGACATCAAGGAGTTCGGCGGGCCGGAGGTGCTGATTCCGGTCGAGCGGCCGCGCCCCGCCGCCGGGCCCGGTGAAGTGCTCGTCAAAGTGGCGGCCGCTGG